>NZ_JBBNAD010000005.1:1200000-1500000 GCF_037996765.1 Bdellovibrio sp. GT3
AACTTAATAAGCTGCCAAGTATTTCTGCTTCCGCTATTGAAAGCTATCTGGAGTGTCCTTTTATTTTCGCGGCACAACGGTATTTCAAGTTAAAAGACCTGCCGGAAATTGACCTGGATGTGGATCACCGCACCCGCGGACAACTGGCCCATGCTCTGTTCGAAAAGCTGACTCAGGAACCGATGCGCTTTGACTGGAAGACAGAGGAGATTGAACAACTTCTGGAAACGACCCGTAAAGAAAAGGGTCTTCTGTTTGCCGACGAACGCCTGTGGATTCCTTTAAGAAAAAAGCATATTCAACTGGCACAAAGATTTTTGGATTTTGAAAAACAGTGGCGTCAGGAATACAACCGCACGAAAACTTTGGCGCGGGAAAAACGTTTTGAATTTTATTTGGATCCCAAGACCGGTGAATTAAGCAAAGAACCAACAGACAGTGCCTTCCGCATCTCCGGTTCTATTGATCGCGTGGATTCGGATCAAAATGGCCAATTGGTATTGTTGGATTATAAGAGTTCCAGCGGCGGGATATCCGCTCATGGATCCTGGCTTAAAAACCAAGAGCTCCAGTTGCTGTTCTACATGTGGGTTATTGAAAAATCCCTTATCGAGGACATCAAGGGCGAGGTTATCGGTTTATTCTATTATATTTTCCGTACCTTTGATCGCAAAGGTTTCCGTGTGAATGATCTTGCTGGAAGTTTGTATCCGGCGACTCGCACGAAAGACAAAAACGCTACTTTAGAGGCAAAGGAACTTTACCTGACAGAGTTTTCAAAAATTCTGATGTCGACGCTGGAACGCATTCGACTTGGGGAGATTCGTCCAGAGCCAGTGGACACGCAATCTTGTAACGGCTGTGAATGGAGACGACAATGTCGAGCACCACATCTGAATTAAAAAACACAATTCTGCGTGCGGGTGCCGGTGCTGGTAAGACCACCACATTAACGGCGTTGTTTTTGGATTTTGCTTCTGATTTCAAAAGCAAACATCAAAGATTTCCGCGCATCGTGGTCACCACGTTCACGCGTAAGGCGACTCAAGAATTGAAAGAGCGTCTTTCCGCAAAAGCTTTGGAAAAGAAGCGTGAAGACCTGTTCCATTTCGCCAACTCCCGTTCACAAGTGCAGATTTCTACCATCCATGGTGTTCTGAGCTTGTTTTTGTCCCGCTATGGCTCTGCTATCGGACTGACTCCTGATTATAAAATCATGAGCGACAGTGAGATTCGCAGGGGAGCTCGTAAGATTATGCGCAAGCATATTCTGGAGAACCCATCATTGCAGGAGCTTTTGGAAGAGTATGAATTCAGTGTCATTGAAAGTGCCCTGATGCAGTATTTTTCAGAACGTATCGTATTTCCGCAGGCACGCTTCATCACTTTGGATGAGCAGGAGTCAGCAACACGCAAAGTGATCAAGGATATTTCTGGCAGACTTAAAAGATTGTGCGTTGAGATTGATCAGGAAACTGAACATGAAAAGTGGAAAGAGTACGTCGCCACTTTGCACTCTTTTAACTGGGATGCCGAGGACCTTGGGCAGTTTTTCGGACTGCTACAGGGAATGTGGGATGGAATCACCAAACCTTCGTATTTGAAAAAGAACCCGCCATTCAGTGCAAGTCTTAATGAGGAGCTGGAAGAGCTGCGCGATCGTATTGATAAGCTGCTCGAATCCGCTCGTTATCGTCCGGATTTCTGGGCAAGACATCAAAAAAACTGCGAACTGTTCGAACAGCTGGCGCAGCTTTTTTGCCGGGATCTGATGCAGCAAAAGCTTGAAAACGGTTTGCTGTCGATGGCGGATCTTGAAACATTCGCTTATAAAATCATCAAGGATTCACCAGAGTCTGCAGAGAATTTCTCTCAGGAATGGGACTTCTGGATGGTGGATGAGTATCAGGATACCAGCCCCATTCAAGTGGAAATCCTAAGAAACTTGATCGGCGCAAAGCCGTACTTCGTGGTGGGTGATCCTCAACAAAGTATCTATCTGTTCCGTGGAGCCAGATCCGAAGTGTTTCAGGAAAAAGTGGCGGAAGTTCAATCTCAGGACGGTGAAGTTCAAGTCAAACTTGTTAATTACCGTTCCACTCCCGAAGTGCTGGAGTTCTTCAATCATTACTTTACCAGATTGGATGGCAAGCAGTTCGCGGCCATGACTCCCGCACCTGATAAAGAAAGAAAAGGTCCGGCGGACCCAGTAGTGCAAGTGCTGGTGACAGAGACGACCGACGAGGACGAAATTTCCAGAGAATACCTGGGAACTGTTGCCCGTATTCAGGAGCTATTGAAAGAGGGCGTCAGCCCCGAACAAATCTGTATTCTTTCCCGCACGCATAAAGTTTTGGCGGATATCGCCAAAGTTGCTCAGGATCACGGTGTGCCTTTGCAACTTCACAGCGGAAGTGGTTTTTATGAGCGCCGTGAAGTTATTGATGCGTTGGCGATTCTAAAGTTCTTGGTGAATCCTCATGACAACGCCAATTTGGTGGCCTTATTGCGCTCGCCATGGCTGGTGATGGCGGATTCTGACATTCTGGAGCTTTGCCACAACTTCAAACACTCGTTCTGGCGTGAAGCTTTAAAGACGCTGGAGAACCGCTCATCATCTCATCCTGTGGCAATTTTGAAGTCACTTTTGGAAATGAGCGAGGAAAAAGGTTTGTCCTTTACTTTGAAAACAGCACTGATTGATTTAGGGTTGTTTGATTATTCCGCGCGCATAGATTCCACGGGACGTCGTGAGGCAAATCTGTGGAAGGTCGTTTATCTTTTAAGTACTGAAGAGCGCCGTCCTGGTTTTAATTTCCTGGATTTCTTAGACTCCAGTCTGGACTCGTTGTCGACAGATGAAGGTGGCGAGGATTCAGATGCCACTCCGGTGATTGAGCCCAAACGTGTGAACTTCATGACTGTGCATGCCTCCAAGGGTTTGCAATTTGATCACGTTATTTTGCCGGGCATGGGTAAAGATCCAAGAGCAAGTCATGCTCCTGTTATTTCATTTGCTGAGAAATCCGGACAATGGACTTTGAAAATCCGCGATGAGGAAACGCAGATGCTGGCAAGCAGTATTCTGGCGGATCAGATCATGGAAGAGCTTCGTCGCCGCGAGGGCGAGGAGTTCCTGCGGGTTCTATACGTGGCGTTGACTCGCGCCAAAGAAGGCGTGACGTTGCAGTGGGATTTGAAAAAAGTCGGAAAAAAATCCTGGGCCACGCAGTGTCCTTTGAATATCGAAGAAGGTTTGCACGAGGAAAAAGATTTCTCTTACGTGGTTCGCCGGGAAAATCCGCAACCTGTGACCTTGGCAGACCAGGAGTTGGAAGTGAAACAGCTACGCACTCCATGGGCTCCAATCCGTAAGGAAGAAAAACGCAAACACATTTCCGTAACCGCACTAGTGACGCCAGAGTCTGCAGAGGGCTCTTCGCACGTGATGTCCGTTGCTCAACTGGCACCAGGCCTGGCAAGAGCCCAACAAGGGACGACTGCGCACAGATTGTTTGAAGCGCTGAAGTTTACGTCCTATCAGGATCTTCTGAAAATTCCGGAGTATGTTGATCTTAAAAATCCGTTGGTATTCTTGGCGGAAACAGAGCAGCTGCCGCTTTTGAAAATCATTGAAAACGGCTATGTGGAGTGGGGATTTGCCCTGGTCGAGCAGAATGCTCTTATGCAGGGGCAAATCGACTTATGGGGTATCGTCGATGATACTTTATGGCTGGTGGATTACAAAACCGGTTCACAACGTTATTCTGAAACTGCGTTCAAGCAATTGGAAGCTTATGCCTGGGCACTTTATCGTATGAAGTATCTGGATAAAGTGAAAACGGTGAAGCTTGCGGTCGTTTATCCGATGGACGAAATTGTTAAAATCAAAGAAATACTGTCTTTGACGGAATTGAATAACCGCATGAAGTCGCAGATCGCGGATTACATTAAAACGTAGCTGGTCATTGATTGACTCAAGCAGCCTGTCCGTTCGAGGATCAGGGTGTGACAAATACAGCACGTGGATACATTCAAATCTTTACTGATGGCGCTTGCTCTGGCAATCCCGGCCCGGGTGGCTGGGGCGCTGTCGTTCTTTTACAAAACGATTCCGTAACAGAATTGGGTGGTGGCGATCGTCCCACCACGAACAATCGGATGGAGATGAAGGCAACGCTGGAAGCGTTGAAGTTTGTCTCTGAAATTCCAGGTCCTGTGCATTTCTACACAGATTCCACCTATGTCATTCGCGGTATCACGCAATGGATCTTCGGTTGGAAGAAGCGCGGCTGGAAAACGGCAGAAGGTGCCGAAGTTCTGAATCGCGATTTGTGGGAGGAACTGGGACAGGTGGTGCAGGCCCGCGGAGCCAGCAACAAAGTTGATTGGCGCTACAGTCGCGGCCACGTGGGAATTCCAGGGAATGAACGTTGTGATCAAATCGCAGTGGCATTTTCCAAGAATGACCACGTTAGCTTGTATACTGGAAGTTTAAAGAATTACCCTGTCAGTATTCTGGAAGTGCCTGCCGATCACTCTTTGCCGGAGATGAAGTCCCCGACAGAGAAAAAGGCGGCATTCAGTTATTTAAGCAATATCGGTGGACTGGTTTATCGTCATAGGGACTGGCCATCTTGTCAGAAGCGAGTGAATGGTCAGTCTGGTGCTAAGTTCAAAAAATCCACGTCGGCTCAGGATGAACAAGAAATTCTGAAATCCTGGGGACTTCCTGCCAGCACACCGATCAAGGAAGGTTAAGTTATATGGAGATCACGGGACGTCATATTTTAGTGACTGGTGCAAATCGAGGTGTTGGTCGTGCATTTGCAAAAATGTGCGCGGAAAACAAGGCCCATTTGCATCTGGTGGTTCGCTCTGAAGACAGCAATCTGGTGGAGGAGTTGAAATCTGAAGGGGCTAAATCTGTCACCGTATGGACTGCCGATTTGGCAAAGCGCGAGTCGGTAAACTCACTGGTGGCTCAGCTTCAGGGAACTCAGATTGATATTCTTTTCAATAATGCGGGACAGTTGACCGGTGGTTTGTTGGAATCTCAACCCATTGATGAAATTTGCGAGATGATTCAAGTCAATGTCAGCAGTTTGATTCAGCTGACTCATGGGGTGTTGCCGGGAATGCTTGAGCGCAAACGTGGCAAGATCATCAATGTCTCCAGCATCACTGCATTCATGGATTTGCCTGCGAACTCCACTTATGCAGCGACTAAGTCTGCGGTTGCTGCATTTACACGAAGTCTGCGGGTGGAGTTGAAGGATACAGGTGTTACGACGCTGCTTTTGATCCCGCCGGGGATCAAAACGAGAATGTATGATAAAGTGATGGGGGCGTTTGGTTCCCACATTGAAATGCCGGATAAAACCATTTCACCATCCCAGTATGTTAAAATGATTCGCGAGGCGATTCTTCATGATTTGGAAGTGGTGCAGCCATCAGGAATGATGGGGCTGATGTTCAAGGCGGCAAGATTTGCAAAGCCTGTATTTGATTTCGAGATCGCACGTCGATTTCATAGATAAAAAAAGGGGACTTGAGGTCCCCTTTTTTATTTCTTATTAAAGCTCAAAATTCCTGATCCGACCGGGCCTGTGACTGTAACCTTCATCTCTTTGCCAGAGATAGTCTTTTCAGAGACCGGGAAGGTTAAGCTGTACGGTGTGTAGAAGCGGTTGTGAGTAGGGTACAGGCTGATCAGCTCTGCCAAAGAAGATTTGAGTCGAGTGACTTTGCCTTCATATCTTCTGCCATCTACATCCAGAAAAGCTTTCCAAAGTGATTTGGGAGTGCCCAGGTTGTCGTTCTGTCTTTCAGGAGTGAAGAAGCTTAAGAAGAACTCGGTCTCGGTGCTTAGGCGGGTTGCAACCTTGCCTCTTTCTTCCTGGAACTTTGCTTCATCCCACAGGTATATCCGGGTCTTTTGATCAAGCTGTGCTTCCAGAACTTCAGAGCTTAGCAACGTGGCTTGCATTTCCAGAACATTGTACAGGCCGGAATACTTTGTTGTTCTATCAGTAAACTTTTGAACCGTTTCGAAATACTGATCTTCTGTGCGCAAAGCGCGGCCTGAATCCGTCACTTCATAAGAAGCACAGCCGGTCAGAAGAAGTGTCAGCAATAGTGGAAGTGCTAAAATGTATTTCATGTGCGGTTCTCCAAAAAGCCATCTAGAAATCTTTTAATATCAGCAAAAGCCGTGTCCCGCATTACATCGTTCACGATTTCATGCTTAGCATTAGGATAAACCTTGAGCTCTTTCTTTTTGCTGCCCAGTTTTTCAAAAAACTTTGTAGCTTCCGGTGTGCTGCAAATAGGATCTTTTTCCGGAAGGATGAACAGAGCAGGTTTTTTGATTTCACCGGCACGAGGTCGGACGAAATCCCAATTTTCCAGCATCCCTGTGAATACGCCCGGGGACATTTTCACATGTCGAAGGGAGTCGTTTTCATATTCGCGAATGACATCAGGATCGCTGGTAAGAGCGTTATTGTTGATCTCATTACCCAAGGTCAACTTCGGCAGGATTTTATTTAGCAAGAAAGCCGCTGTGGATTTGATCAGGGGAACTTCCATGGAAAGACCCAGCAAAGGTGCGCTGACGATCATACCATCGAATTTCAAATCAGGATTGCGTAGCAATGTTTTTACTTCAATCAGGCCACCCATGGAGTGACTGAACAGAATGACAGGGCCCTTTTTGACTTTCTCTATGGAAGTTACCATGTCGATAAAAATTTTATGGTCTTTGCAGTAGTCATCAAAGTGAGAGGCAAAGCCACGATGACCTTCGGATCGGCCGTGGCCACGTAAATCCCAAGCGTAAAATGACCATTGATCATTCTTAAATGCCTCGATCAGGCGATGATAACATTCCGAGTGTTCACCGTGACCGTGAGTGATGATGACTGTACCTTTGGCATTGGGATTGTCCCAAACTTGAAAGAACAAGTTGATGCCATCGAAACCTTTAAAAAAGCCTTCTTCGCGTTTGAACATATGAATTTAGATTGCCGCTTGCCCCAAGTGAAAACAAGGTTCTTTTTGCTTCGGGGCCCAGGTAATAGGTCTAGATCAGTCCGCGGACGACAATAGTGTCACGAGGCGGGTCTTGTTGCTCAGGGAAGTCGATGTTGTAGTGGATTCCGCGACTTTCCTGGCGACGAAGTGCACATTCAACAGACAAATTGGCAACGGTTGCGATATTTCGCAGCTCCAGAATGTCGGAATGGATCTTCATGTTTGAGTAGTATTCTTTAGTCTCCGCCAGAATATTTTCCAGGCGATGTTGGGCGCGCTCCAGGCGTTTATTGGAACGGACAATTCCCATATAGTTCCACATCAGGCGGCGAATCTCCTCCCACATGTGGGAGATAACGATCATTTCGTCGTCGTTGGATTCTTCCGGATGTGTCCAGGCCTTGGGTGCAATCGGGAAATATTTCGAATCGTCAGCAGTGGACTTCATTTGCTCAGAGCAATTGTGTGCCGTTGTCAGGCACTCCAGCAGTGAATTTGAAGCCAGGCGATTCGCACCGTGCAAGCCTGTGCAGGCTGTTTCGCCGATGGCCCACAATCCTGGAATGTCTGTACGTCCGGACTCATCAGTCAAAACTCCTCCACACAAATAATGTGCGGCGGGTACAACCGGAATCGGCTGTTTCGTCATATCAATTCCCAGTTCCATGCACTTGGAATAAATATTCGGGAAACGCTGTTTTAAAAAATCGGCATCCAGCTTCGTCATGTCCAGATAGACACACTCAGCACCAGTGCGTTTCATTTCCTTGTCTATGGAACGTGCAACCACATCACGAGGCGCCAGAGATGCCAGTTTGTGGTATTTTTGCATGAAAGGCTCGCCATGGACGTCGATCAACACTCCGCCTTCGCCACGCAAAGCTTCGGAGATCAAAAAGTTTCGGGAGCTCGGATGGAAAAGGCAGGTCGGATGGAACTGCATGAACTCAAGATTTGCGATTCGCGCACCCACTCGGTAGGCCATCGCTATTCCGTCGCCAGTGGCTCCGCTCCAATTTGAAGTGTAGAGATAAACTTTGCCAGCGCCACCAGTTGCCAGAACTGTGTTTTTTGCTACAAAAGTGTGCACTTCGCCGGTATTTTTATCCAACGCATAGGCTCCGATGCACGTGACCGGTGTCATGTCGTTGGGATCCACTTCTTTATTCACAATCAGATCGATGGCATTAAAGCGCTCAAGCAACGTGATGTTTTTGTTTTCGCGAACGCGAGCCAACAGAGTTCTGTGAATTTCCAGTCCCGTTTGGTCTTCGAAGTGAAGAATGCGGCGAAAGCTGTGTCCGCCCTCGCGCGTCAAATCGATTTCGTCGGCTTCTTCGCCGCCTTTTTTTCGCAGATCGAAATGAACACCCCAGTTCAGTAAATCTTCAATGCGTTCAGGGGCTTGATGGACATAGTTATGAACAACAGTTTCCTTGCAAAGGCCTGCTCCAGCCACCAATGTGTCTTGAATGTGTGAGTCAAAGCTGTCCTCATCCGACATGACGGCCGCGATCCCACCTTGCGCCATCGAAGAGTTCGTGTCGGTCATCTTTTCTTTGGCAAGGACGATCACTTTTCCCTGAGAAGCCATTTTCAGAGCTAGGGCAAGTCCGGCAGAGCCAGAGCCAATAATCAAAACATCACTGCGGTGGGTACTCATAATGCAGACTTTCTAATTCCTTTTAGTGCCTTTGGCAAAGGAGTCTTGCTTGATTCTTACCAGTTTCTAAAACTACAATGAAATCAAAGACTCAGACGTGCGCTAGTCCGCGGCGAGTCCTGGGATTGGGACAGGAAGGAACAGGCTCAATGAAAGTGAAACTCCTAGCAGTGTTGATTGCAGTAGCAGCGTTATTTATCGGCGCCGTTTTGTGGCGAACAGATAGTTTCGTGTACGGCGATCGCATGAGTTGGGTGGAGGCACAGACCCGCACACAAATCAGTTCCATCTCCCGTTCTTTGGGCGGCGAGCTTAAATCCCTGCAAAGAGTTGTTGCGACTTTCAACGCCGAGAACTTTCAAAAAAACAGAATCAACTGGTCCACAATTGCGCCGTACTATGCGGTGGCTTCAGTGGCTATCAATGGCAGTGACATTGAACCTCAGGTTTTGATCACGCGTGAAAATTCGAAAGCCGCCAACTGGAACAATGCTTTTGTAAAAGCGGCTTTGGGTAAAATTGAAAATCGCACGAACGACCTGAGATTTTTTATCAAACCTTTCCAGGACACCAATCGTGGCCGCTATGTCGCTGTCGTGATTCTTGAAGGCAATCGTGGATATGCGTTGTTCAGTTCCGGAGAAATTTTTCAGTCGCAAGTGGATTCCGAGCGCGGCAGTCTTAGTTCCTTTTCCATCGTGACGACCTACGGTCTGACAGTGGGGCACACCATTCCGGAATATCTGGGCACAGTGATGCGTGATGATCCAATGTACAAACAGATCGCCAAGGACGGGGCAACTCACGGTGGAGGAGTTGTTGAAGGCAGCGGCAAGCAGCAATTGTTTGGAATGTTTGAACAGGTGCCTCACACGAATTTGTGGGTGCTGAGTTCGGCGCCGTTGAATGAAGCTTTGAAGGGGCGCACCGGTTTGTGGTGGCAGTTCCTGTTGATGGGTGTGGGACTGGTGCTTGTGGGGATTGCGGCGGTGCTTTGGGTTGTCGCTCCCGCTGAAAATAAAATTGAAAAACTTGAGACGGATTTGGTGAAAGCACAAAAGCAGGCTGCAGCCACACCACCACCGACCACATCAGTGGTCGCGGATCCGGAAACGGCACAAAACGAAAAAGTTCAGACATCAATGCGCGTGGCTTCGGCGTTGGCACACGAGATGCGCGGACCGTTGAGTTCGATTTTGGGATACTCACAAATGATTCTGGCGAAACATCCTGAAGGGGAGATCGTCGAGAACACCGATTCTATTTTGCGCGAGACGCGCGCTGCCCGTGAAGTTCTGAATAAACTTTTGGGTTATGCCGGCGAAGAGATCAAAGAAAAGAACTCCATGAAAGTGGAAGGCCCGCTGGCAAGAGCTTTAAAATCCCTGGAAGGCGAATTGCAAAACAAGGGTGTTAAAGTAGTTCGTAATTTTCAGGAAACCAGCCCGTTGGATTTGCATGCCGATGCTTTGGTAAAGGCATTTGAAAACATCATCATGAATTCCATTGAAGCAATGGAGCGCATGCCGAAAAAGGAACTGAAGCTGGATCTTTTCGAGGACGGTTCCGGAGTGCATTTGTCATTCGAGGATTCCGGTGAAGGTATTGATTCGGCAAATCTGACAAAAATTTTCGATCCGTTTTTCACCACACGTTCATTCAAGAATCACATGGGGTTGGGATTGTCAGCGGCCTTCGGTGTGTTGAAGGAACATAATGCTGAAGTCAAAGTCACGTCCGAGCGCGGTTTCGGCGCAAAAGTTCTGATCACCTTCAAGAAGGTGGAAGCAGTGGGTGTTTTGAAAGCGCCATTGGCGGCACCAGTGGCTCCGGCTCCGGTGGTTGAAAAGATTCAGATTCAAGGCGAGGTGTTGCAGCTTCGCGAGGAGTCCCCGCATCGCGAAGAAGCGGAAGCGGAATTTGTGGAGACGAAAATGCAAGCATCAACAGGCACTCATTCACCATTGGATGTGAATATCGACAAACTTTTGGAAATGCCTGAAGAGGTGGTTTCTTCGACAATCGACGAAGAGACACCGGTTCCGGAAATTGAAGCAGCCGATTTTTCCGAGGATAAAACCGTTGTGTCAGCGCCGATTGATGATCAGTTCACTCCGGTCAATTTGATCAATGCGCCAGCAGCAGAACTAAAACCGGTACGCAAATCCAAGGCCGACAGTTATCAAGTTGAAATTCGCAGACCTGGAAAGAGGACTTAATTGGACATTCGCGATCATAGCTCTCAGTTTACAGTTTATGTATTCACCACGGATGTGGATCAGGGTGCTGCCGTGAAGGTTTCTCTTTCGCAGGCGGGTTATGATGCCTATTTTATCCAGGATCCTGAGCAGCTGGAACAGCGTTTGAAAGACACTCCACCGCATTTGCTGGTGTTTTCGACGGCGACTATGGCGGGTGCTTTAAGTGATTTCGTGGTCCATGTGCAAAAGATCAACGACGAGATTCGTTTCATTGCGATCTCAAATTTGGGGCAGTTTGATATTTTGTCCCAGTATCAAAGTTTCGGATTCATGGATGTTATCTCTGACGAGGCCGTGGCGATAGAGTCCCGCGTGCTTTGGGCCGTGGATCGGGCTTGTGAAAAAATTTATCTGGCTTTGCAGAACGAACAGTTGATCGAGGATATTGAATCCACCAAGCAACAGCTTGAAGATGTTCAACAGGCAGCAATGACCACGATGAAGCATCAGGAGGAAGAGGCGGCTCGTCCGGCTTTCCCGATGCGTATCGCTGAGTATCGTTCCGCGCAATCCAAAGAAGACATGGTACAAAGATTTCTGAACGGAATCTCTGAAAGCCGTTGCGTGTTTTTTAAATTTCTTCCTTCCGTGCGCAGCTTCGTGGCCACGCACGCCAATGGAATCGATTCGGCGCAAATTCAAGGTGTCGGAACTCAACTGACCACGGACGAGATGAAAGACCTGGGGTCGCAATTGGCCATGGGTTTGATTCCACCAAGTTTTTCGAATCTGTTGATCGAAGCCTTTCATTTGAAGCCACCCAAGGCGATTCCGCTTTACGGTGGCAATCAATTGGAAGGACTGTTCGTATATTCCGGTGGTATGGAAGCACAGGCGCTGGCTCAGTTGAACGATGAGTACACACTGTTTAATCTCTGTTACTCACATTTTGTTCTGGAAAAAAGAGTCGACACGCTGGAAGTCCAAGATTTTGTGACGGAACTCTTTAATCGCAATCACTATGTTAAAGTTTTGGAGGATGAAGTTGCTCGTGCCCGTCGTTTGAAACAACCTCTGGCAATCGTAAAAATCTCCATGGATGATTTTTATGAGATCGAGTCATCTTTGGGTGATGCGGTGAGGGATGAGTTGCTAAAATCATTGGCAACTGTGATATCAAAATCCAGTCGTACCAACGATACGAACTTCAGAACAGCAGCCAATGAGTTGACAATGGTGCTGCCTCATTGCTCTAAAAAAGGGGCAGCGTTGCGTGCGGAAAGAGTTCGTCGCGCTGTTGAGGGAAGTACGTTCCTGGAAAATGGAATGCAGGTGTCGATCAGTTTGGGAGTGAGTGAATACCCTTCGTTGTGTGATTCACCGAAGTCCCTGGATGAATCAGCTGGGAAAGCCCTGGCGCACATTGCAGATAAGGGTGGAAACAAGATTTGCTTGTACAAAGCCCCGGAAAGTCACAAGCCTGAATTCGAAATTCCGGCTGAATAGGATTAGTGTTTTTAATGGAAATGTTTCGAAAAACTTTTGCGGAAATAAATTTGGATAACCTGACACATAACATTCGTGTCTTGCAAAAGGCGTTTCCGAACAGGTTCCTGTGCCCGATGGTCAAAGCCAATGCCTATGGCCACGGTGATGTTAAACTTGCTTTGCACCTGGAAAAGCTGGGCATCCAGCAATTGGGTGTCTGTCTGATTGAGGAAGGTCTGTTGCTTAGAAAATCCGGCGTAAAAGTGGAAATTCTGGTCTTCAGAGGTTTCGATGAAATTGGTGCCAAGGCAATTATCGACAACAACATGACCGCCGTTGTCAGCACCTGGGAGCAGATTGAAGCTCTGGAAAAAGTCGCAAATAAAAAAGTCAGCGTTCATGTTAAATTTGATACCGGGATGAATCGCCTGGGTTTCCGGGTTGAAGAGGCGCAAAAAGTCTTTGATCGTTTGAATGGTCACGCAAAGATTGAAGTAAAGGCCCTGTGCACTCATCTTTATATTGGTGAAAATGCGCAGGAAATGGATCAAACCAGCGCGCATCAGTTGCAAAAATTGAATAAGATCTCCGAAGTCTTCAAATCCATGAATGTGTTCTGTCATGCACTGAACAGTTCGGGAATTTTGAATTTGATGGAGATGGATAAAAAAGGTTCTCAGGATAAATCTCATCCTCTGTATATGCAGAACTGGGGGTTGCGCCCGGGTTTGATGATTTATGGTTACAGCTCGTTGGGACATCCTGACGTGGCGGGATTGAAACCGGTGATGAATTTGAAATCGGTGGTGAATAACTTTCGCCAGGTAAAAGCCGGGGAAACTGTTTCTTATGGCGCAAAATGGACGGCACAGCGTGATTCTGTCATCGCTGTTATTTCCATTGGCTATGGTGACGGTTATCATCGTCTGCTTTCCAATAAATCGTCGGTGTTGTTTGATGGTAAAAATGTGCCTGTGGTCGGAACCGTTTGTATGGACTACCTGATGGTGGACGTGACAGATGTGGTTCAGGGGCGTGCACTTGAAACATTCAAAAACACAGAAGTCGTTTTATTCGGTGCAGATCAAAAAGGTCATGTGCTTTCGGCTGATGAGTTGGCTCATAAAGCCCATACCATTTCTTATGAAATGTTGACCAGCGTGGGTGAGCGTGTGCCTCGGGTGTACGTCGGTAAGGAGACTCCGTGAGTTCACAAGGACTGGTACAAAAAGCAGCGTTTGGTGTTTCCTGGATCGGAGCTTCGTTTATCGGTTTCTTCCGCAGTTTTGTCGAAGAAACCGGGCGCATGATGATGTTCTTCGGGGAAAGCATCCGTTTAATTTTTGCCAAGCCTTCGCGTTTTCCGGAAATCATCAAGCACATGGAGTTCATCGGAAATCAGTCCATTTGGATCATCTGCCTGACCGGTGGATTTACAGGACTGGCGCTTTCGATGCAGATTTATCTGGGATTCAAAATGTTTAATGCCGTGAATATGGTTGGACCGGTTGTGGCTCTGGGGATTACCCGTGAGTTGGGTCCGGTATTGACGGGATTGATCGTGGCGGCGCGTGCCGGTGGAGCGATGGCCGCTCGCCTGGGAACGATGCGCGTGAATGAGCAGATTGACGCCCTGGAAGTTATGGGTGTGAACACCAAGCAATATCTGATCTCCCCAAGATTGGTGGCGGCATTTATCTGTATGCCACTTTTGACTGCTGTTTTCGACTTTGTCGCGATGATGGGCAGTTGGTTTTTGTGTGTGAAGATCGTGCAACTTGATGAAGCAGTTTTCTGGCAGAAAATCCGCGACATGATCGAGGTCAAACACATCAATGAAGGTTTGATCAAAGGTGCAGTCTTCGGGGTTTTCTTTGCTTTGATTTGTACCTTCCGTGGCTTTAATACCACGGGCGGCGCCAAAGGCGTGGGTGAAGCCACCAACCAGGGCGTCGTACAAAGCATGGTCATGATTATTATGCTGGATTACTTCCTGACAAATTTGATCCGTCTTTACTACAGCCTGATGGGGATCTCATAATGTTCAAACAACCCGCTGTACAAATTCGTGACTTGAAAAAAACCTTCGATGGCAACGACTACATTTTGAAGGGGATCAATCTTGAGATTCCCAAGGGAAGTCTGACTGCGATTATCGGGTTTTCCGGTACTGGAAAAAGTGTGATGCTAAAGCATCTGTTGGGTTTGTATAAACCCACTTCCGGTTCCATCGAAGTTTTGGGGCGGGATTTAAATCAGATGAATGAGGATGACCTCACCAAGTTCAGACAGAAATTCGGCGTGTTGTTTCAGTCCGCTGCTTTGTTTGATGACATGTCTGTTCTGGAAAACGTCTGCTTCCCACTTTTTGAGCACCGCCGGGATTTGAAGGAAACTCAAGTCCTTCGTATTGCTGAAGATAAACTTCATCAGGTCGGTCTGGACCCTAAGCACTACAAAAAACTTCCGAGTCAAATCTCGGGTGGAATGCAAAAAAGAACGGGTCTAGCCAGAGCTCTCGCCCTAGATCCAGAAATCCTGATCTATGATGAGCCCACCACGGGTTTAGATCCCATTCTGACTGAAATGGTAGATAATTTAATCCTGGATACGCATAAGCAACGGAATGGGCAATTGACGTCAATCATGGTTTCTCATGATTTGTCCGCCGCGTTTAGGATTGCGGATCATATCGCGATGTTAGATAGTGGCAGGGTTTTACTATTCGGGACTCCAGAGGACTTCTTTAATACCGATATTGAGTTGGTTAAGAAGTTCGTGAATAAAGGGATGAAACATCAATGAATTGGCTCCGTGCTGCTGAGTTTAAAGTAGGTCTTTTGGTGATCGTAGTTGGATCACTGATTGCCGTTATGTCCATGCAGGTGAGCGAAGATCCCTCTTACCTTGGCCGTTCCAAAAAAGCCTGGTTCCTTCTTCCCAATGCGGGTGGTCTGGTTAAGAATTCAGCAATTCGTTCTGCGGGTATTCCTGTGGGTGTTATCAAAGACATTCGTTTGCAGGATGGCCAGGCCCGTGTCGACATCACCGTTAAATCAGATGTTCCTCTAACAACATCTGCAGGTATTGAAATCAAAGCTCAAGGTATTTTGGGTGACTCCCACGTTGAAGTTTACCCGGGCTCTCCGACAGATCCACCACTTCCTGACAATGCGCAAATTTTGAATGTCAAAGCCGGTGGTTCTTTGGAAAACCTGGTTCAGCAAGTGGGTGAGGTCACGTCCTCATTGAAAGCAGTGGCAAAAAATCTGGAGCAAGCGACTTCTGAAAATGGAACTCGCAACCACATCCTGGGTCGCATCGTTAAGAACGTAGAAACGATCACGCAAGACCTGGCGCAAATGACGACTGAAAACAAAGACAAAGTCGGCGACATCGTGAACGATGTTCAAGACATCACAACCAGCCTGCGTGAAGTCATGAATGACAACAGCGACACAGGACTTAAAAAGACCTGGGCTCGTCTGGCTGAGACCATGAAGAACCTGGATGAAATCACCGGCAAAATCAATCGTGGTGAAGGGACTATCGGTAAACTTATCAGCGACGAAGCTACTGCTGAAAAAGTCGACAGTGCCATTGATGGTCTGAACAACATGGTCGGTGCGGCCAGCAGTATCGAAACTGCTTTCGATTTCAGAACTGATTATCTGGGCGAAGTGGGTAACTGGAAAACGACAGTGGGTGTAAGAATCCAGCCTGGGTTGGATCGTTACTACTACCTTGCGGTCGTGGATGATCCAGTGGGCCTTGTGGAAACAACACGCTTTCAATACTCCGGTGCACCTCCACAAAACTCGGGTGACTACTACGAAAAGAAAACTTACGAAAACAAACTTAAATTCACGTTGTTATTCGCTAAAAACTTCTGGGATCTGACTCTTAAAGGGGGCGTGATCGAGAATGGTGGCGGTTTCGGTGTGGATTACTACTTCTTCCGTCGTAAGATGAAAGCGACTGTGGAGGCGTTTGACTTCACTCGTACCAACTTGCGCGGGAATATCAGTTACTTCTTCTATCGTGGTCTTTACCTGAACGCCGGTTGGAATGATGCCTTCAATAAGAACGACGCGAGTTCATCTTATATCGGTGCTGGTCTTTTGCTGACCAACGACGATTTAAAACTGCTCCTCACGAAGGGGCTGTAAAGTATGTCGGTTGAGGTTTCCAATACAGAAAAAGTATGGCTGATAAAATCCTCAACCAGGATTCTAGGGCCATATTCTGTCGAAGAAGTCACAACACTTTTGAAAACCCGCCAGGTTTCCATCATTGATGAAATCAGACTGCCTGTCGGTCGCTGGAGTTATATCCGCGAAAATCAGCGTT
Organism: Bdellovibrio sp. GT3; assembly: GCF_037996765.1. Taxonomy (NCBI): domain Bacteria; kingdom Pseudomonadati; phylum Bdellovibrionota; class Bdellovibrionia; order Bdellovibrionales; family Pseudobdellovibrionaceae; genus Bdellovibrio; species Bdellovibrio sp. GT3. The sequence continues at coordinate 1,216,738 of NZ_JBBNAD010000005.1, forward strand.
TTATGGAAATCATCCGGACTATTCGTGAAGAGCAGGATAATTCTCCGGAAAACACGATGACCCAATCGATTCCTCACAATACCTCGTTTACGAAAACGGAACCGACGGTGGATCGCGAAGAGCATACTTTGACTCCGATTCCGCCTGTTCATTCCGGCATGAAGGATATTTCCGCGGCAACTGAAAGACCCGTGGGACATAAAGGTTTGCCAGGTGCTGGTGTCAGCTATGGAACAGCCAATGATGCTCGCGTGCAGGGGAAGCTTCGTCAGCAGTCCTCGACACTTCGTTGGGCTGTGATTGGATTGGCGGCGATCGTCACTCTTGGAATTTATGTGATGCTTGGTAATCGTCAGTCCCAGACGTCAGGAAATTATGACGAACTGATTTCTCAGGCGATCCGCTATAAAAGTGTCGGCTTGTATGAAAAAGCCCTTCGCGCTTACAAATCCGCAGCAAGCTTAAAAGAGCCGGATTTGGATACCCAAATTCAAATGGCTCCGGTGCTTATTTCAGAGGATCGTCAGACTTTGCAAGGTCGTCGCACCCTGGAAAAAGCCATTGTGCAGGAAAGCCGTCAGCGCGGGGACTTGGTGGATGCCTATCTTGGAATCGCTGTTTCGTACATGATGGACGGGGACTTGAAAGAGGCCGAGAACACTTTGCAAAAAGCGATCGGTCATGAACCGTTCAATATTTCTGCGCGCTTGAATCTGGCGATTGTCGACATGAAAAAAGGCAACTACCACGAGGCCATGCGCAAGTTTGAAAACGTACTTAGCAGAGAACCCGGCAATGTTATGGCAGTCTATGGACGTGCAATGGCGGCGATGGAAGTGGCAAAGACAACATCGGATTTGTCTTACCTGAAGCACGTCGTAAATGATTTGCAAAGCACTTTGCAGAAAGCTTACTGGTTGCGCCAGGAGCTGAGTCTTTTCCTGATCTATGCATATAATTTGATGGGCGACGTGGATGCAATGAACCAGTCGATCGTTAAGTTTTTAAGCGAGACCCCAGGCACATCCAGTCAGTACACCCATTCCTTGAACGTCGACTGGCGCTTCACTCAGTGGGATTACCTTGAGAAATATTGTTCAGAAGTCTATGCACGCAGCATTCCTTCCGCAGAGTTCAAAGCAGTTCGTGCAATTTGCCTGATGGAAATCAATCGTGACAGTGATGCCGACAAACTTCTGCGCGAAGCGATCAGTGAAGGTCCTAAAGATCCATACGTTCTTGCTGCCCAGGCTGCATATTTGAAAAAGACGGGGCGTATGCCAGAAGCCATGGCTATTCTTAAAATGCCGGAACTTTCCAGTCTGAATGTGCGGGACCGTTTGACGGGCGATATTTGTATGTCCAATCACGATGTGAATTGCGCACAGATGGCTTTCACCAGAATGTACGAAAAGAACAATGCCTCCGGTCCGGCTCTTTACGGGTTGGCCTGGGTTGTGTTGAAACGAAAAGATCGCAATGCCGCTTTAAATTATACCCGGGCGGGATTGCAAAACGAACCTACCTTCATACCTCTGTTGGAAATGAGGGATCAACTGGAGGCTGATTGATGAATCAGCCTTTTGTGCTTTTCATTCTGGGTGCTTTAGTTGCGCTGAGTGGGTGTTCCAAAGACCCAGGTGGTTATCATCGCGAAGAATACAAAGTGGTGAAGTTCGAGGACGTGCCACCGGATTTGAAGATTCCAACCAAGGCCTGGGAGGCACTGTCTTTTCAAGCAGCTCCGGATGCCCACGGTGCGGAATCTGAAAAGGCTGATACCAGCAACAAAGAAATCGTATTTTCAGATGTGACTGTTTTCCTGGTCGATAAAAATCCCGGCATTCTGAAAGAGGAAGCCATCAAGTTTGAATTGCCTCGTGGTGGCGGTGAAATTGATCTGTCGCAATACCTGAATGATCGTCAGGGTTCATTTTATGTCGGCTTTGAATTTCCGGCTTTCACTGAAGCCACACAAAGCAAAGTTCTATTTGTCAGTCGCGCCCGCAAACGCCGTCTGGGTGATATTGTTTACGGTGCGGGCTGCAATCAAATTCTGGATATCACCAACAAGTATAATCTGGCGATGAAGGGCGAAGGCCTGAAAGTCAATACCACACGGGAACGCCATATCAGTGTTCTGGGCGGTACGTTCCTGTTCTCGGCTGAAAAGGCCGGAACTATTTATGTCGCACAAGTTTCGTTCGTGGATCCAACTCATAAAAATCTTTTCTGTGAGGCGCCCTGATGGACAAGAAAACCGTTCATAGTCTTCAAGATAAAGACACCGTTGAAATGCTTTTCCTGGTTAAGGAAAAGACCGTCGGAGTGGGTAAAAATGGCAAACCCTTCATGGGCTTGCAATTGGGTGATGCAACAGGATCCATTGATGCGCGTCTTTGGGACCGCGTTGAAGAACTGGCACGTCAGTTTGAAACCGGCGATGTGCTGAAAGTTAAAGGCCTGGTGCAGTTGTTTCAAAACCGCAAACAGCTGGTGATTCATCGACTGGAGCGCGTGGAGAACTCGGAAGTGAATTTCGAGGATTTCATTCCAAAGGCGGCAAGAGAAACCGAAGACATGCTTGCGGAACTGTTGCAGCTGGTTCGCTCTATGCGCAATGATCATCTTAAACAGTTGGTGTTGGATACTTTGGAGGACCCGGAAATTCGTCCCCGTATTCTGCGCGCCCCTGCCGCGAAGTCCATTCATCACGCTTGGGTGGGCGGACTTTTAGAGCATATTCTGTCGATCTGTAAAATCATGGATTTCATGGGATCACATTATCCGTTCCTGAACCGTGACTTGCTTTTGTTTGGCGCTATTTTTCATGACATCGGAAAAATTTGGGAACTCTCTTATGATAACGGAGTTCAGTACACCGATCGCGGACGCCTGTTGGGGCACATGCAATTGGCTTGTGAGCTTATAGATAAAAAATCAGCTCGCATTCTGGGATTCAGCGAAGAACTTCGCGATATTTGTAAGCACATTATCCTAAGTCATCATGGCAAATTGGAATATGGTTCGCCGAAGCGTCCTAAATTTATGGAAGCGATGTTGATCGCCATGGTCGATGACCTGGATAGTAAAGTCGCGACTTTGAAATCAATTGTTGACGGTGAGCGCGCCTCGGGCGAGAAATGGTCTCGCTACAATGAATTGTTTGATCGTTACTTCCTACTTGATGATTTGAATGAGAAATATTGATGTTTGATTTGTGGAAGCGCCTGATTGCGCTGTTGAACACATACAAGGCTTACGATCCCGCGGCAAAGTCCCGTTGGGAGATCGCCTTGTTGTATCCGGGCCCAAAAGCCTTGATCATGCACCGCCTGGCTCATCTGCTTTATAAAGCTGAATTGTTTTTCGTGGCGCGCTTGGTGGCGGAGATTTCCCGTTGGTTGACGGGGATCGAAGTTCACCCGGGGGCAAATCTGGGGCGTCGTCTGGTTATTGATCATGGCTTCGGCGTGGTGATCGGAGAGACGGCCGTCGTTGGCGATGATTGCATTATTTTTCATGGAGTGACATTGGGGGGGATTAAATTCGACCCGGTGAAACGACATCCAACAGTGGGTAACAAAGTCATGATCGGTGCCGGAGCCAAAGTTCTGGGGCCAATCACCATCGGTGACGGTGCCATGATCGGAGCCAACGCTGTGGTCGTGAAAGATGTGCCAGCAGGCGCAACTGTGGTCGGTCCCGTTGGTCAGGTTAAAGCATGACCCTGCAGGAGTGGTTCGCTGAATACGGCGAAAGTCATCAAAACTCCAAAAACAAAATCATCCATAAAATTTGCGTGCCGTTGATTTTCTTTTCGGTCGTGGGCCTGCTTTTGCAAATTCCAGTTCAAATGGGCCCGATCAAATTAGGAGAGATCTTTATCGCCATTGCTCTGGGTTGGTATTCCACCTTGGGAATGAAGCCGGTGATGGTGATGCTGGGGCAATTGGTTTTGTGTTACATCCTTCTCTATTTATTGGGTATGGTGATCCAGCCGCTATGGGCGGCCCTCGTGATCGTTTTCGTTCTTGCTTGGATTGGTCAGTTCTATGGCCATAAGATTGAAGGCAAAAAGCCCTCTTTCCTGAAAGATCTGCAGTTTCTGCTGATCGGACCCCTTTGGGTCGTTAAGGACCTGTTTTTTAAGTAAATATACCCACAGATCGCAGCGCACAGCATCACAAAGTTAGCATGGGCTCACATCCATTTGCATTACGGTTTCATGATCAAAAACTAATACTAAATCTGTCGCTTGACGCCCCGTGGCTCTGAGAGAATGGGGGAGTACCTAAACCACATCGGCCAATCTGGTTGGTGTGATTGAAACTAGCACGAAAGGAGTTCGGCTATGAAACAGGTAGAACTAGAAACGGCTCCTACGACGACCACTCAACTTGAAAGTACAAGTATTGCTACTCCGGTCCGTAAGAAAAACCGTCGCCGCCGCCTTGCCGCTTGGTAAGTAGGCACTCGGGGCCCTCCCAGCGTGGAGGGCTTCCATTAAGTTACTTCATACAAGTAGCTTCGTTGAAAACCCGGTAGTCGCCCTTATTTTGGGCCACCGTCCACTTTCCTTCTTTTCGTAGTAAAATTCTGGAAGTCCCATCTCGAGGGGACATAGGGATCCATCCCTCATTCAAGTCTGTTTCCAGGGCATAAAGCTCTTTGGTGCTGCCATCATTGTGGGTTTCGATCAGTTCCAGGAGGCCCGGTTGGCCAATACTGGGGTTTTCCTGGATGGTGATGCTTTTAAGATCGGGCTGAGCAATGTCCTTACAGAACAACACTGTCTTGGTCGTGGCCTGCGTTACCGCAGAAACCCCTAGGATCGAGATGAAGGTAAGTTTTGTAAGTCGCTTCATGGCAGTTGCATTAGCAAAGGCTTTGTGGAATGTTGAGTGAAAATCTCGACATATGGAATTACGACAAGGACCCGCCGTTGCCATTTGTTTTCTGATTTTACCGCGGCAAAAACTTAGTATGCATTTCGTGATCTCAGAGTGCTTTCTCAATACGTTTTCAATTAGAATGTATTGGGAGTAATTCCTGTTCAACAGGTAGGCATTTCCATTATCACGGTAGCTCGCTTTATAAAGGACTTACTTATATGAAAAGAAAAGGCAAATCTGCTCGCTTTAAACTACAAAGACGTCTTATGACTGAGCTTCCAGGCTTGGGCAAAGCTGGTGCTTTGGAAAGAAGACCATATCCTCCAGGTCAACACGGTCAACGCCGTCGTAAATACTCTGAGTTCGGTCTTCAACTTGAAGAAAAACAAAAAGTTCGTATCCACTACGGACTACGTGAAGAACAATTCCGCCGTATCATCGGTAAGGCTCAAAAATCTTCTAACTCTAACTGGGTTGAGTCTTTGGTGAACTTGTTGGAAAAACGTTTGGATAACGTTGTATTCCGTCTTGGTTTCGCACCTTCTATCGCTGCAGCAAAACAAATGGTTTCTCACGGTAAAGTTTTGTTGAACGGTAAAAAAGTAAACATCTCTTCTCAAATCATCAAAGTAGGCGATATCGTTTCTTTGAAAGCTGATGCTTACCAAAACCAAGTTTACATGTCTGCGAAACAAGCTCCACGTCTTCCACTTCCTTCTTTCATGACTAAAGAAGAAAAAGGTGGCATCGAGACTGGTCGTTTGATCGACGAACCGAACATGGAAGCAGTTCCATTCTCTTTCGATCCAGGTCTAGTGATCTCTTACTACTCTCTTCGTGGGTAGTTCTTAAAGACATTAAGAATCTTAAAAAGGGAGCTGAAAAGCTCCCTTTTTTATTTGTTCTTCAGGGCTTTTTCCGCCTCGTCATCCAAGTGCATCAGATAAAGGATTGTACCTGTGATGGCCGTGATACCTGTTCCGATAACTCCCACCTTGGTCACCGTCTCTTTTTGAATGCGATTGCTTGATTCCTTCAGGCGGTGAAGCATGACGGGCATATCAAACTTTCCGATATTGTAGATTTCAAACTGAATGGGATTTCCGCTTCCATCATGCAGACCTTTTTTAAGGATTGTGGTCAGTGCCGCATAGGGGGAAATAAATTGCGCGCCGTTGGTTCCTACAAAAACATCCGCCTTGGCCAAGGCAGCACACGCAACCTTGGAGCAGGTGACTCCCCAGGAGTTATCGAATTTTCTTAGGAACTCATTGTTCAGGTCTTTGCGTTTAATCCGAACGACAATGCCGGTTTCCAGTTCTGCCATGTGATCATGCACGGTTGCCTTGGTCAGAACACTTCCATCCAAGCGGGTGGCCTCCCTGACGACATAGGCGTGACCATATGGTGCAAATCCCAAAAGAATGTCGTCTGTTTTTCCCAGCACATCAGCGACTCTGGGGTCCCCCTTCTTGAATTCGACATGGCGGTAGTTCACCTTCATATTCAATTCTTCGATGAAAGTTTCACGGCTATCGAATTCAAGAACATCGTTAAAGACATTTTCACAAAGGGCGGCGGCGTGAGCGGCAGGGGATGATAGGCTCAAAAAGCCTGTCAGGGCCAAAGGTAAAAATATGAATTTTCCTGCCTTGATCGGCATAGGAGCCCCTTTTTGCGCGTTGGGTGTCTACGCATTGAACAGCCACAGCTGTTAAATCAAAACAGCCGCGGTCCCACATTCTTTAAAATTTCAATTTATTGAAAAAGCAATCCAGGGACCAAAGGGTTCCTTAGAAACGGCGACGTCCCTTGGCCTCCGGGGTGCCATCGGCAGGGTCTTCCGGCCACTGATGCTTGGGGTACTTTATTCTGAGTTCTTTACGCACTTCCGGATAACCATTCTTCCAGAAGCTTTCCAGGTTGGAGGTCACTTGCACCGGGCGGAAATTAGGTCCCAGCAGATGAAATGTCAGGGGGGATTTTCCGAATAATACTTTCGGGGTTTCCATTAAACCGAACACTTCCTGAATGCGAACTTCCAGATAGGGAGCCTTATCCGCTGGATAAATCACCTTGATCTGACTGCCGCTGGGAACTGTGATTCTTGCCGGAAGTTCTTTGTTGAAGGTGCGGATGAAGTCATGGTCAAAAACGGATTCAAAGAAGAACACCAGGTCCTTTTCAAACACGGCCTGCAGTTTCTTTTCGCCCATACTGGCTTGGGTAAAGGCTTCCAGTTTAAGTTCTTGCAGCTGTTCTTCGCTAAAGCTGAATTCACTTTCGAAAGCAGCCTGAGCTTGATGGCGCATCCAGAACTCCAGGCGCTCCCACCACTCCGCCAGCTTTTCATTGTTCTTTGTGACTAAAGACCATTTCTCGACAAGAACCTGGGGCAGTTTTGCTTCCACATCTTCCGGAGAAGCTGGCAATAGCGATGGCTCTTCCAAAGGAAGTCCGAACAGGGATTTATATTCCCGAACAAAAAACTGACCTTTTTCTTCAATGAAAGTCAGATCGCGGTTCTTTTGAATCTCATTTTTGAAATGGCCAAGGATAAATTCTTTCGTGAATCCGCAAGCCAGACTCACAATGGTTTCTGCATCACTGCTGCCTTCAATCCCATTGAGAGCCACGAAAAATTCAGAAGTTTTAACTTGGGACTCCGCTTGCAGTTTTACGCCACGTCCACCCACCATCAAGGCGCGATCTGTTTGACCGCGACGGCGACACAGGCGATCCGGAAACGCGCGAAGCAGTAGCGTGCGCATTTCCAGCTCGGTTGATTCCGTCTTGGTGATTTGGTTTGCTCCCATTTTTCTGGCAAGACTCAGAATTTGTGATGCTGATTGGGAGACTGTTTGCATCGCCATGAACCCGGCTTCGCGCGGTGCTTTTCCGGATTTTTTAAACTGCTGCAAAAGATCCAGACGTACTTGCAGATCGCATTCAGTTTTATCCCCTTGAAACGAACCTTGGGCTTCGCGCCGAATGAAATCACGTTCCTGAAGGATCGCGGCAAGATCGGCACCCAGCTCCAGGGAATTTCTTTCAGCTGCCACCAACATTAATTTTGCCAGACGAACTGGCAGTGGAAAGTGCAGAATCTTGCGGCCCAGGTCGGTAATCTTACAATGACTGTCGATGGCTCCGGCAAGCTTCAGATACTGAGTGGCTTTTTCGATCGCAGCGGAACTTGGTTTTTCAAACCAGGAAAAATTTTGAAAGTCAGTTACACCCTGGGCTGCCAGGAACAAAAGGCTTTCAGTCAGATCCACACGCTGGATTTCAGCAGTCTCACTTTTTGCAAAGGAGTGCTCATCCATTTTGTTCCACATCTTATAGGCTCTGCCGGGGAATTGGCGTGCGGCACGACCCGCGCGCTGAATGGCGCTGGAGAGGCTGATGCGGCCCAGTTCCAGACGGGAAAATCCAGTGCGATAATCCTGCTTCATGTTTTTTGCGAGACCTGAATCAATGACCGTATTCACGCCGTCCAAAGTGACCGAGGATTCTGCGATATTGGTTGAAAGCACAATGCGCTGGCGGGGGCCTTTTTGCAGTGCACGTCTTTGATCCTCAATATTCAACGAACCATGAAGTGGAACCAGGTCTATGTTTCGACTTGAAGCCCAGTCCTCAAGGACGTTTCGTGCGCGATCAATTTCGCCGACACCGGGCAGGAAAATCAGAATGTCTTTATCCGTTTTCGCAGCGGCTTCACACACCGTTTGCGCCAGGCTTTCAAAGAAAGAAGGAAAGGTCTGAATCACCTGAGAGTTTTTTTGATAAACAACTTCCAGATCAAAAAGCTTTCCAGGTACCGATACGATCGGTGCCTGTCCCATATAGGCAGAGATTTTTTCAGCCTCCAGTGTTGCTGACATCACCAGAATTTTAATTTCCCGGCCCAGTTCCTGTAATTCACGCAAAAGTCCCAGGGACAGATCGACGTGCAATGAGCGCTCGTGAAATTCGTCCAATATAACCAGATCCACGTCTGACAACTCCGGATCATCCAGCATTTGGCGCGCCAGAAGTGCTTCGGTCATAAAGATCAAACGGGTTTTGGCGGAGGTCTTGTTGGCGAAACGAACCTGGTAGCCGACTTCGTCTCCGATGGTCCAGCCGTTTTCATCGGCGATGCGATGAGCGGCGGCAATGGCAGCCATACGGCGTGGTTCCAGTACGATGATTTTTCCCTTTACGATATCCAACAGGGCCGGAGGCAAACGAGTGGTTTTACCAGCACCCGGTGCAGCGGTCAGAACCAGATTCAAACCGTTTTGAATCTGGTCTTTTATCGAAGGAATAAAATCATCAACAGGAAGGTGAATCATGCGGGATACAAAAGCAGCATGAATTCAGCTTTTTCAAATGGAACTTTCTTGGCGATTTGATCGATGGTTCCTTCCAGATTCAATTCATCCTCTTGGGACAGATTCAGAGAAAGAAGCATGCGGCGTTGTGGGAAGTGATCCTTCATATCGCCCAGCATTTTTTTAAGACGATAAGGCGTGTCCATCAAAATGATGGCGCGTTTTTCCTTGGTCAATTCGCGCAGTGCTTTGCCACGGGCTTCAGTTTCTGCGGGAATGAAACCACGGAAAACAAATTCGTCCAGACGTTGACCGCTCAGGGATAGCAATCCCATAAGGGCGGAAGCACCCAGAACTGATTTTACCGGAATATTTTTTTGGCGACACAAGCGAACCAGGTCTGCTCCGGGGTCACAAAACCCAGGGGTGCCGCAGTCAGTGACCAGAGCCACCATTTTTTTCTCACACAAAGGCACGAGCGCTGCTTTGTCATCCGGTGTGGAGTGTTCATCCAGCACTTCATAGGACTTTCCGGTGATTCCATGTACGCGTAAAAGTTTGGATGCTTCTTTGGTGCTTTCGCAAATCACAACTTCGCAGTCCTTCAGTATTTGCAGGGCGCGCAAAGATATTTCGCTGGTGTCACCAATCGGAGTTGCCACTAGGTACAACATTAGGAATTCCTTTGATTCAGGACAAAGTTCATAATTCGAGGCAGGTCAGGAGGTGGTTCTGCCTTGCCCGAATGGGTGCTGTCAAAAAAAATACTCTCAACCTGAGGACATTTCTTGCCCATCAGGTTCAAAATAACAGGCTCGTTGTCGAAAAAATAAACTTTGGCGTAGTTTTGGCGGGCGTCTGCCAAAAACCAATCGGTTTTGTATTCAGCATCGTCCATGGCTTTGTCGGGTTTGACGTACAGGATGGCTTGCTCATTGAGTGGCAAATTCCACTGTTTTAGCTGTGCCGTGGTGCCCGGCTCCATACGGTGGACATCCCGTCCTGTCAGGTAGGCGATATCCGCACCCATTTTTAAAACGGTTTGGACATATTCAATGGCGCCGTCGATGGGCTTGTCATATTTCAAATAATCATTGGAGAAGAAGTGGCTTTTCCAATACTGCATCACTGCGTCCTGAAAAGCCGGATGGTGTCCATCCAGCCCCGCTCGTTGCAGGGCATTTGTAAATCCCCAGTCCGTGTGAGCCATTTTGATTTGTCCAAAAAGAGCCACCTGATCCGGGAAAAGTTTTTGATTTTGGGGATCGGCAGCAAAGTCTTTCAGAATCATTTCAATGCGAGGGCTGACGTCGAACAATGTTGAATCCAAATCAAAAACCACAAGGCATTTCTTGCCTTGTGAAACCAGTGTTTGAATATTGACAAGGATTTGATCGATCATGGGGTCATCGTAGCTGTTGGGGTCCAGTTAAGGCAAAGACTTTGTTAACAGGGAAGAGGTCCTTTACTAGAATATTCGTGGAGGGTTCATGAACCTTTTTTCAACCTGCACGTTATTGATTCTTTCCCTGGCCTTTACGGGCTGCAACTTTAAAAAAGCTGCTTTGGGAACCGCTGAAAATCCGATCAAATTTCACCTCGTTCCGTCTGTGGATGCAAAGGTGCTCGCTGATAATTCCAAGCTTCTGAAAGAGTATCTGGAAAAATCAACGCCTTACAAATTTCAGATCACGGTGCCCCAGTCTTTTGTGGCAGTTGTTGAGTCCTTCGGCACAAGTCGTGCGGATGTGGCGACAATTAACACCTATGGATACTATATGGCGCACAAGTCCTATGGAGTCGAAGCGCGACTGACAGTAATTCGTTATGGCCTGGGGACGTATCAGTCACAACTACTGGCAGGAAGTAAAAGCGGGATTAAAACACTTAAGGACTTCAATGGAAAAAAAATGGCCTTTGTTGATCCGGCATCGACTTCGGGATACCTGCTTCCGCTGAAAACATTAAGGGATAAAAAGATTGAACCCAAGGAAGTTGTATTCGCGATGAACCATGATGCGGTCGTGTCGATGATCTATCAGGGACAGGTTGACGGAGGGGCTACATATTACAGTCCTCCGCAGGATGGCAAGATCGAAGACGCCCGACGACTGGTGAAGCTGCAATACCCTGATGTCGAGGAAAAAGTAAAAATCATCGAGTTGTCAGAGCCCATTCCCAATGATCCGATCGTGTTCCGCAAAGATATGCCTGAAGAGATGAAAGAAAAAATAGTCGACGTTCTTTTGCAATGGGTGGCGACACCGGAAGGAAGAAAATCTTTGGACCTGATGTTGGGTGCGACCAATTTAAAAAAAGCGACAGATGCCGACTACGACAGCGTTCGCGAAATGCTGAAGCAGATGCTACCGGCGGATAAGAAGTAATGGGTACTTTATTAAAGGTCACAGACCTGCATAAAACCTATCCCAACGGTGTTCATGCGCTTCGTGGGGTTTCCTTCGAGGTTCAGCAGGGCGAGTTTCTGGTGGTGATTGGTTTAAGCGGCTCGGGCAAATCAACCTTGATGCGTTGTTTGAATCGGCTGCAGGATCCCTCGCGTGGAGAAATCAATTTCGCCGGCAGTGATATCATGGCCCTGAAAAGTACAGAACAGATCCGTTCGTTGCGCCGGAAGATCGGTATGATCTTTCAACAATTCAATTTGATTCCAAGACAAAGCGTTTTAAAGAATGTGCTGATGGGAGTTCTGGGGGGCAAAAAAACTTTACCCAGTATTTTAGGATTGTTTTCGGAGGAGGAAACGGCCGAAGCACTCGGAAATCTGAAACTGGTGGGGATTGCGGAAAAGGCGCATCTGCGCGCAGACCAGCTTTCAGGCGGACAAAAGCAGCGCGTGGCCATTGCGCGGGCTTTGATGCAAAAACCAGAACTCTTGCTGGCAGATGAGCCGGTGGCTTCGCTGGATCCGGCGACGTGCCATGTGGTGATGGATTATTTGAAGAAAATAAATCAGGAGCTGGGGATTACTGTCATCGCGAACTTGCACTTTTTGTCTTTGGTTCGACAGTATGCAAGCCGGGTGATCGCCTTGAAAGATGGCGAAATTGTTTTTACCGGCCGACCCGAGGAAATCACCCGGGAATGGTTCCAAAAAATATACGGGGAGGGAGCACAGGATGTTACGCCGGACAGTCTTTGATTCTCTTTCTTTTGCCTTTTTGTTCTGCTCACTGACTGTGGCTTTGTTTGTGACCAATGAGGAACAACTGCTGAACCTGGGCATGGACTTGGTTTTTGTTGCACTCTTTCTCGGAGTTGGGGCCGGGGTTGCAACTCTTCTGCGTAAAATCCAAGTGCAGACTTTGGGGGGCGTGTTATTTGATGCGCATCGGACTTCCGATACAAATTCCTGGTACCGCAGCTTCTGGGGCTGGCAACTGATGGTCTTGTTGGTTGTCTCGTTGGCAGTTGCATTTGTGAAAACGGATTTTTCATTCATTGAACTTTTGGATCAAAACGGATTCGCGGGTGCTGTTCGACTTTTCAAAGGTCTTTTCAATCCCAATTGGGAGGTGTTGCCTCGGGCGGTTTTGAATATTATCGAAACTGTCTTTATGGCGTTTCTTGCGACGATGATTGCGATTCCTTTTGCGTTTGTTTTAAGTTTTGCCTGCGCGAAAAATATCATGCGCGGACCGGTTGCTTATCCCGTTTATTTGGTTCTGCGAACTATTCTGAATGTGACTCGATCCATTGAAGCTTTGATTTGGGCGATTATTTTTTCAGTGTGGGTGGGAATCGGTCCTTTTGCGGGAATGCTCGCGCTGATGATTCATTCTGTGGCCTCCTTAGCAAAACAGTATTCTGAAATGGTCGAGGCCGTGGAGGATGGTCCGATCGAAGCCATCGAGTCAACGGGAGCCGGCAAGGTGCAGACTGTCTGGTATGCGATTGTCCCTCAGGTGGTTCTGCCGTATATTTCATTTACGGTGTATCGCTGGGACATCAATGTGCGCATGGCAACTGTCATCGGTATGGTCGGCGGTGGTGGCATAGGCACCATGCTGATACAGTATCAGGGACAGGCCATGTGGAGAGAAGTTGGTTGTATCATCGTCGTGATTGCCGTCGTCGTCTGGGCCCTGGATCTTGCATCCGCACACATCCGCGAGGCATTGAAATAGGAAAGAGGATAGTATGAAGGAATTTGGAAACTATAAACTATTGATCCGCGAATCACACATCGATTCCTATGGGCACGTTAACAATGCCGTTTACTTGTCCCTTTATGAGGAAGCCCGCTGGGAGGCGATCACTCCGCGAGGTTTTGGATTTAAAGATGTTCACCGCATGCAGCAAGGCCCGGTCATTCTTGAAGTGAGTATAAAATTCATGAAAGAAATCAAATTACGCGAAACTATCAACATCGTATCAAGCATGATGGACTACGAGGGTAAAATTGGTCACATGAAGCAGCAGATGATCAAAGAGGATGGGACGATTGCGAGCGAGGCCGTGTTTACTTTCGGTTTGTTTGATATGCAGGCGCGAAAAATGATTCTACCCACACCCGAATGGAAAAAAGCCTGCGGTTTGGATTAATTGCTAATCATCAAAATGTTCGATCAGGGCTGACTTCATGTTGGCCCATTTTTTTTCGCCCACCGAAGCCGCGTCGATCATAATGTGATGGAATCGCGAGGCACGACTGAAAGGTCTCTTCTGAACCTGATAGGTTTTCCAGTTCGTCAGATGATTCGCACGGATATACTCCATTGTACCGTAGGGATTGATCAACTCATCTTTGAGATCATAAAACAACAGGGTGGATGTGTTGATTCTGCGCCCATTCGTGTTTTGGGACAGAGACAGACTGACATCAAGAGTCGCCTTATATGCAGATACCGGAGTGCCCAGTGCATTGGCATAGTAATCCCGATTCATAATATTGGGAATGACGGCCAGTGGGTTCAGGCTGTTCAGCAGTCGCCATAGAAATCCGGATCGTCGAATGGACAGGGCCGGGGCAAACAAAGCCATTTTATCAAAATGAACGTGGGGAAATTTGTTTGCAATCGCCACACCCATGACTCCGCCCAATGAAAAGCCGACAAAGTAAACCGGCATATCGTATTTTGTGGCTCTTTGGTTTGCCATGCAATAGGCGCGCAAGGTGTCTCTTTCCCACATTTTTGCAGAGACGCGTTTAAAGATGTTTATATTATCGTTGTGTCCTGAAAGCACGACATGCAGGACATCGATGCGGTCAGCAAGCAGAGCATTTTCTATCGAACGCATTTTGCCCGGATTGATATTAAGGCCATGAATCACTATGGCAGCCGCCCTGGCTGGTTGTTGCTGGCTTAAACGCCATTCAGCCCTTGAGTCGCTCCCGCGCAGCAGAGAAGGGCAGTTATCCGCCCAGACCGGTAAAGATAAAGTGAACAACAACAGAAATGCAATAACGAGTCGAGTACTCATGGAGCCACACCTCACGCAATACTGCTTTTAAGGAGAGGCTAAGGAAGGCGTCGTAAGGTGTAAATATAATTGGGTATGTATCTTGAGGTCGGGTTGGACCTTGGCCGAGGTCGTTTGTCTCAGATGTGGAAAATGAATAATTGTTTACAATACCTTGGATTTGGAAAAAGTGTTGCCTAGAAGTTCGACGAAAAACCATGGAACATTTTGAGGTAAAATGACTAATATCCGACAGTTAAGTCATCAGTTTTTTGAACCGATAGGGAAACTCAAGGAGCACTGAACGATGGGAAAACAGTATTATCTTTCTAATAATGGGACTCATATCGGACCTTACACTTTTGAAGTTGTCCTGCAAAAAGTTGAATCCCACGAACATCAATGGACTGATTACGTCTATGACGAAACGATCGGTGACTGGGTTATGTTGATGGAACATCCTGAATTTTCAGTGAAAGTTTCCACCAAACCAACTACACGTCCAGAAGAGGCACCAGAGACAGCTGCAGAGATTCCGGCATCCGAGGGTCTTAAAGATAAAGAGTGGTTCATCCTTAAAGAAGGTAACAACTACGGTCCTTTCTCTCCTGTTGAAGTTGTGCAGATGCTTCAGGAAAAGACTTTGTTTGAATACGACTATATTTGGCATGCACGCATGGCAAACTGGTCACGTGTGGCAGAAGTCGAGGAGTTTGCTCCTGACAAAATCCGCGCAATGAAGCACTCCAATGACACTGGACTTGCGGAGATTTTCTTCCGCCGTCGTCATGCTCGTGCGGCATACGGTGCCAGCTTGATTGTTCATAATAATAAAACTGTGTTCCGTGGTCAGGCATTGGAGATCAGTGCTGGTGGTGCGGGTGTTATGATTGACAACCCGAACTTGCAACCAGGGCAGTCTTTGTTTTTGCATTTCCAACCGGGTGACGGTGTGCCGCCATTCAATGCAGTTTGCCAGATCGTCAGCAAGCAATTCATTAAAGAGCTTGCGCCAAAAGGTTCTGATTCTGTCAGATACGGGGTTAAGTTCACGACAGTGAGCCAATCCGTGCGCGAAAGCATCAAGACTTTCACGACAGCAAAAGCGGCCTAGGTTTTTTTAATTACTTTTTAGAATTGGTGGCAGAGGGTCCAAGGACTACTCTGCCACTTCCATTTTGGAATTACTGGTTTCCGGATTGGCAATCAATGGGGACTTATCACCCGCCGAAGCGAATTGATAGTATATGCCCTTGGCATCCATGAGTTCCTGATGAGTTCCCACTTCCGCGACATTGCCTTGATTCAGAACGACAATACGATCACATTGCTCGATGGTCGACAGGCGGTGGGCGATAATAATGCTGGTGCGGCCCTTGGTGATTTCATGGGTCGCTTCCTGAATGATGTGCTCACTTTCAGAGTCAATATTGGCTGTCGCCTCGTCCAGAATCAAAATATCCGGATTGAATGCCAGGATACGCGCGAAGGCGATCAACTGTCTTTCGCCGACCGACAGATTCGCACCACGCTCATCCACCGGACTGTTCAAATCCCGCCCGGTGCGATCCAAAAGCCGCATATAGCCGGTTTTCTCGCAGGCCGCTGCAATTTGTTCGTCTGAAACACGAGGGTCTCCCAAACCAATATTGTTGCGAATGGTTCCACGGAAAATAAAGTTGTCTTGTTGTACAACTCCCACGTGGTGACGGATCTCCTCGCGTGCGATGCTTTCAATAGGCAGACCATCAATGAACACCGTGCTTTCAGGGGCGTCGTAAAAACGCTGCAGCAAGGAGATAAACGTGGATTTACCACTTCCGGTACGTCCCACCAGTGCGATGGATTCACCCGGTTTGAAATGCAGATTCACGTCCTTCAGAACCAAAGGCAGACTTTCTTCGTAACGGAAGTTCAAATTACGAATCTCAATGTCTCCGCGGACTGTTTTAGGGGAAGTGAGCTGTTCCTGCTCGTGTTCCTTGTTTTCGTCCATCAAAGTGAAAATACGTTCGGCACTGGTGAGTGAGTTTTGGAACTGTTGATACTTTTCCAGAATCTCGCGCAAGGGTGGAATAAAATCCTGAATGTTCATCAGGAAGGCGATCAATGATCCGATGGCGATGGAATTTTCCGCGCTCATCAATCCACCAAAATAAAGTGCAGAGGTGATGGTCACGGCATTGAACAGATTCATAATTGGCTGCATTAATGCATAAGCATAAATCGAGCGCATGTTGGTGTCGCGGTAGCTGGTGGACAAGTTGCTGAACCGATCCCTGTTGCGGCGAACACGGTTATATAGTTGCACCACTTTGATGCCATTCAGATTTTCAGCCAGAAAAGCATTAATGACAGAAAGTTTGCGCTTTTGCTCGTGCAGAATGTCGCGAATTTTGTTGCTCAGGTAAAATGAGGCCCAGATAAACAGAGGTGCCATGACCAACGATATCAGAGTCAGCTTCCATGAAATAAGAGCCAGAGCAATGACAACCGAGCAGATCACCACGAACTGAGTAAAGACGGTAATGACACCTTCGGTGAACAGTTCCCCCAAGGATGCCACATCATTGGTCAAACGGGTGACGATGCGACCCGTGGGTGTCTTATTGAAGAATTGCAAAGGCAGTCTTTGCACGTGGTTCATTAAATCTTCACGCAAATGGAAAAGCATTCTGTTGCCGAAAAGCTGGAACAGCAGGTTGTTCGAAAATGAAAAACAGGTGCGCAGAATTTCCAGCCCCAGGTAAACGAAGGCCACCCAGGTGAACAGCTCGTAGTTCTTGCCCTTGACTCCATGATCAATCGCATAGCCGATCAAAGCCGGAACCAGGCGCGCAACCAGGGCGCCGCCAAAGACAGCAAAGATCGCCAAAAACAAAAGTGTTTTTTCGCGTCGGGCATAAGGCCACAAGCGTTTGAATAGAACTGGATAAGTGACCTTGGTTTTGACCAGGTCTTCATTCATGAAATTGTCGTTATTCATGATTCACTCCCTGGCCTTGAATGCTGACGGTCTTTTGGAACGTCGGACTGACTTTCAGAACTTCTTCGTAGGTCCCCAGCGCTTCGACTTCGCCATCGCGAATTATCAGCAGTCTGTCGACTGTTTTAAGCGAGGACAGGCGATGCGCCACAATGATTCGACTCATGGAGCCCTGGTTTTTGCCAAGCTCTTTCTCAATGGCTTTCTCGGTGCGCGTGTCCACGGCACTCAAAGAGTCATCCAGTATCAGCACAGGAGTTTTCATGATCAATCCGCGCGCAATTGTCAGGCGCTGTTTTTGTCCACCGGAAAGATTCACTCCGCGCTCACCCAATTGAGATTCAAATTGATGTGGCAGGGATTGTATTTCCCGGGTCAGGTCCACTGTTTCAGTCATGTTCAGGATGGCCTCATCAGAAGCCCGTTCTGCAAGTCCAAAGCTGACATTTTCAGAAATGCTTTCGCTGAACAGGAAGGCCTCCTGCGGGACCAGAAGGAAGGTGCGATGCAAGGATTCCTGCGTGACATCTTCGATGCGGTGACCGTTGATCAGAATTTCACCCTCGGCCAGTGGATACATGCGGGTTAAAAGATTCAGAAGCGTGGTCTTCCCGGCGCCAACAGGCCCCATAATGCCCAGGCTTTCGCCGGCCTTTAGCGTGAACGAAACATTTTTCAGCGCGTAAACCGTGCTGCTGGTGTGTTTGTAGGAGACGTTTTTAAATTCCAGGGTCTGGAACTTGGTAATTTCAATTTTGCCCAGATCTGGAATATCAGTTTCTGTTTTCAGAACATCCTTGATCCGATCAAAGGAAGCATAGCCTTTTTGCATCATCGAAAAACCCATGCCCAATGCCGTCATAGGCCACACCATTTTTTGAATGTAGCGATGAAATGCAAAGAAGGTTCCGATGGTGACGGTACCGGCGTAAAGGTCGTCCTTGGCGATGAAAAGCAGAATCACACTTCCAGAAGTGACTCCGAACTCCATCACCGGAACAAAGAGCGAGTCCACCTTAGCAACTTTGTTGCAGGCTTTTTCAAAAGCAGCACTGACGCCATTGAACAACTGAGTGCGGTTGTCTTCCTGGGAAAAGCTTTTGATCACGCGAATGCCACCCACTGTTTCCTGAGCGACTCCAGTCAGCTCGGAAAAGCGGTCTTGTTGAATTTTGTAATTCGTGTGAATCAGGCGCATGACTTTCCAGATCATCAAAGGAACCAACGGAAGAAATATCAGCACCTTCCATGTCCAGGACCAGTTCATGGTGATCATGATCGGCAGCACGATGGCTATGATGATCACTCCATCAGCCAGAATCAAAAGCCCGGGACCGATTGCCTGACGGAACGATTGCACATCGTTGGTCAGCAGGCTCATCAATTCACCGACCTGATTTTTATGGAAAAAGTTGGGACCCAGGGAAGTCAAATGGCGGAAAATTTTTTGGCGGATGTGCTCGGCTGCATAGGTATGAAACTTACCGAAAAAAGCACGCCAGCCCAAGCGCGTGGCTGCAAGACTTGCCATCACCAGTGCAAAGATCGCACAGGTTTTTGTGATCTCACTCATCGGGGCCTGGGACTCGATGCTGTCGATGATATGCTTCATGATCAGCGGGTAAATGCCATCCAGCGCATTGGTCAAAAACAGAAAGAGCATGCCAAGGCTGAAAGCTCTTGGATTGTTTTTTATATAGAACAAAAGGGGGCGCTTATAGAGGAAGGCATTTTCTGAGGCTTGCATCGGCATTGAATCTAATGTTTATCCCCGGCATCTACAAGGGATTTGCCTCAGGTATTATAATACAGTACTCTGCTTCTTGGAGGCTGACATGTCGCAAATAGATCAGTTTTTGGCGTCGTTAAAAAGGGCATTGAAATCAAAAAACATTCTCTACCGCGATCTGGCAAAGCCTCTGGGGCTCAGTGAATCCAGCGTTAAACGTATATTATCCAGTAAAAGCTTAAGCTTGGAGCGATTGGAAGAAATTTGCAGAGTGGCGGACCTCAGTTTTTCTGAGGTGGTGAAGTCGGCGAATCTTGAAGATGGTAATCAGGTTTATCTTCTGACGCAGGAGCAGGAGAGCGCTCTGGCGGAGAATGCGCGCTTGTTGCATTATTATATGCTGCTTCATGATGAGCGCACTCCGCAAAAAATTGAAAAGGAATATCAGATTTCCAAGATTGAAGCCCAAAAATACCTGTTTCAGTTGGACCGTCTTAATCTGATCGAATTGCATCCACGGGATAAAGTTAAATTCAAACGTCAGGGATTTTTGCGATTTCGCAGAGATGGGCCCATCGGCCGCGCTTTGTTTGAACAGATGAAGGCCACGTATTTGATGTACGATTTCAAGCCTGAGGATTTTGTGCGCTTCACGTTGCTTAAGATCAGCCCGTCGACTTTGGCGAAGTACAAAGGAAAGCTCGAGAAGCTGGCAATGGAAATGCAGGAAGACTCGCGCTTCGATGCGCAACACAACACGGCGACGGTCGATGCAGGTGTGTTGATGGCTTATCGTCCTTGGACGTATTCCTATATGGGTGCTATCAAAAAGAAAGATTAAGAACTGATTTACTTGAATGGTGATAAATGCGGCGATTTGCCTGGCGCGAGCGGGCCTGCCTTGGTCTCGTCAGCCTTGCGCCCGCAATTCCGCGACCCGCCATCCTTGGCTCAGCCGTGTCCCGCCTGCGGCGGGTGCGCGCCATCCAGGCGCCCACGGAGGTCGCTGCATTTCAGGCACAAGTCTGCCGAGCCCAACTCAGACCCACTCACGCCATGCAAATTTCTCAGTTAATTCATTCAGGGTATTCAGATACAGATTAGAACAGGCAGTATCCATTGTTCTTGGCGATGTAGAGATTAAGACTTAGCTCCAAGTGCTTTGGAAGTTTAGTGGTGCACCAGTTACGGCGTGCCAGGCGTTTGAGGTGATCTCTTAGTTTTGCACATCGTTGATTTAGGGGGAACAGCGGGTCGTGTTTGGCTTTCTCTGATTTCAGGTGCTTTTGTTCGCGTAGCTTTTCTTTATTACCTTTGGATTTGAACTGTTGGTATTTGATCGTGGGGAATACCTTTTCAACGATCGCTGTGTATTCACCCTTTTGGTCAGAGCGTATTTCAGAGGGAGTATTGGTTAGTTGGCCCTGTAGTTGCGTCAGAAGTTGTTCGATCTTTTTCTTGGATTCATTCTCCCGGTAGCCGTATTTCTTTCGTGCAGTGTGAGCGGTTTTCCCGAAAGCGGGAACCCTCCCGACGTGAGCGCCAAGGATTTCATAGTTCTCGTTAACAGCGAGTGCTATGGTAAGTGGTTTGAGTTTGGTGTGTTCGATGGACAGCATCTCATCAAAATAGATAACCTCGGCTTTTAGCGTCTTATTCCGATTTACTTGGAGCGCGCGTAGTCCCAGCCAAATAAACTTCTTGTAAACGGTGATGTAGCTGCAATTTAAGTTACGAGCCGTCTCTCGCAAGGAAACCCCGGCGTTATGGTATTTAACAATAGCATCATTAAGATCCAGTCGTTTTTGTCGGTAGGTCGGTGAGTGTGTTCGGGTGGAATATCCCACGTTGCAGTCGCGACATTTAAACCGTGGAATATAAGTTTTAGTGATCTTTTTATAGAAGTAACCGTTCTTTACAAAGAGCAAAGAGCCACAATGGGGGCATTTACGGTGGTGAATGGAGTATTGTCGCATACGAAGCTCTTGCGTATGCAATCATTGGGTTCACTCGAGAAACAAATAAATGGCGGGAGATTGTCGATAGTGTCCGGAATTCAATGTTATTCCTCAATATCCCCATTCAAACGAATCAGTTATAAAGATTAAACTTTATACATTTGTTTTATCTCAATTGGGCGGCAATAAGGATGTTCCATCGTTGCCGTTCCTCCACTCGTTTGCAAAGCTCTTGAGCATGAGATTTTTCCAAATTCCATTTCTGACAGTGTCGCTGATGCTCGTTGCGAGTTTTGCTATGGCCTCCTTTGCCCCGAACTCGATGTTCAATCGTAAAACCACCTCGGGCAAAAACTTGTACAAAGAACTTATTGCTCAGGGTGTTCCCGAAGAGCCATTAAATTTGCTATTCAGAATGTTCGACTACAATGTGGGCAGAATCCCGAATACAAAATCTGCGGTGATTGTGGACTACACGCAGTCTTCAGTCCAAAAGCGTCTTTTGTTTTTAAAGTTTGATACGGGCACCATCGAAAGAACTTATGTCTCTCATGGTATAAACTCAGGAGTGTTGGAGACCCGCAGCTTTTCAAATCTTATCGACACGTGGAAAAGTTCTTTGGGATTCTATTTCGCCAAAGGCTCGTACAACAGCTGGAAGAATGGTCCCTCGCTGAAGCTGGAAGGTATTGATCGGTCCAATAGCAATGCAAAGGACAGGTTGATTGTTTTGCACGGAGCTAAATATGTCAGTGAGGACTTCATTCTTCGCAATGGTCGACTTGGTTGGAGTCAGGGATGCTTTGCCGTTCAGCCTGAAGTTTTGCAGCCAATTATAAATGCTTTGCAGAGTGGCAGTTTGATTTTGTCATATCATAAGGATCTGTGGCGCCAGGCCCGGGAGTATCCGAATGATCAGGAAGTGCTGGGCAACGAAGTTGTTCCGCCCAATGTAAATACGCGCATCACACCAGAGGAGCAAGTGGAGCCTGAGGTGCCATCTCCCACTCCGCCAACGCCGGTGCCGCCTGGTGCTGGTGAAATTCAGTGGGTGGACTTACTTGGAATCGAGAGTCCGTGAGCAGCCATCGACGAAGTAGTACAGCTTGCTTTGGATATCTTCGAGAGACATACCCATTAATATTTTGTCGAACAGCATTGAGCCATGAAAGTAAGTGTTAAAGACTTCGATCATTTGGGTGATATCCACGTCCTTGTTGATTTTACCTTGGCTCTTTAAGTCCTCAAGACGTGCGATGACTTGGGGTACGAAATGTTTATTGGGAGCAATTTCACGAATACGTTTAAGAAACTTTGCATCCACAAGACATTGGCCCAGCACGATTTTAAAAAACTCCTCGTCCTTTTGGCAATGTTGTTTGAACATATAGTCCACCAGTGCGCGCAGCTCTTCGTGAACTGTTGGCAGTGGTGCGTAGGGTAGGTCGATGATTTTGTGCTCTTTGAGATGACTTTCAATAAGTGCAAGCAGAAGCCCCATTTTGCCGTCAAAATAGCGGCCAATGAGTGATTCGTTGATTTTGGCTTTGTCAGCGATCATGCGTGTTGTAGCACCCTTAAAACCATGCTTTGAGAAAATGTCTTCAGCGGCTTGAAGAAGGCGTTCTTCAGATGCGGAACGGTCTCGCTTTTTTGTCTTAGTTCGGGAACCAGTCTCTTTTTGATCTGGATTTTTCGATTTAAGTAAAGTTTCGTTTCCCATTTTGAACTCCTAAACACTTTTCTTTAACAGCGTTAAAGCATTGAAAGTACTTGATAATAGTAAATATATCACGAAAGTGAATTTCAAACAAGTAAGTAATTGCTTGAGTACTTTCAGAAAATGCCGTAAATATGTATGTAAGCAAGTGATTACATGATGAGTAGTTGCATGTAAGTGGATGAGGAGTTACCCCATGGCAAAATCGGGTCATAAGAGTGAGAGTTGCTTTGTGCTAAGAGCTGCAGTTGCGTTCGCGTTTATCGCTGTCGCTGCTACGGAAGCGCAGGCAATCAGTTTGAATCAATATCTTCAACAGGTACAAACTGACAGTAATAGTTATAAGGCCACGACGACACAAGCCGAGGGTAACAATTTGGAATCCCGCGAAGCGGATCTGATCTTTACTCCAAAATTGTTTGCAGAATTTAGTACGGGATCTGACGGAAAACCAAGTCAGCCAAAAATGTATGATCGTGTTCACACGGACACATATATATTAGGTGTAAGCCAACAGTTCGATTTTGGTTTGCAAGGTAAATTGTACTACACCTCAACTCGCACCGAGTTCGACAACGCGGGCAGCGCCTTCACAATGAGTAAATACTGGGATGCGGTTCCTAAGTTGGAATTGTCTTTGCCAGTTTGGGGTAATGGCTTCGGTCGTACCGCTCGTGCCAATGAAGATCTGGTTCGTCAGGGTAACTACGCAGAACAATATCAAGCTTCCTATCAATCCACTGCTTATTTGGCGCAAGCTGAAGCAGCTTATTGGAAATTGTCTGCTTGGGGTGACGTTGTAAGAATTCAAGAGACGGCCTCAAAATCCGCACAAGATATTCTTAGTTATGTTCAACGTAAAAGAAGTATGAATCTTGGGGAAAACGCAGACGTCGTTCAAGCTCGTGCCTTGGTTGAGGCCCGCGGCCTGGAACTTCAAGTTGCAAGAAATGAACAGCGTGAATCCCTTAGAAATTTCAATCGTTTCCTGAATAAGCCAGCGACAACACCGGTGGATAATCTTGAAACAGTTCCTTATTCAACACTCGAGAAAATTACGGTGCCACAGGCTCGTCCCGGCGAACGTTATGATGTGAAAGCCACTCAGGCTCAATTGCAAACAGCTAAAGCCAACGCCGTGATCGCCAAAGAGCGTAACAGACCGACTTTGGATATCTATTCCACTTATGCTTTGAATGGTCGTGATGATTCTTATTCTGAAGCGATGAAGAATGCTGGTTATACAGATACTGATACAGGCTATGTGGGACTTCGTTTCAATATGCCATTGAACATCGGCGCTGCGAGTGATGCAAAAGCCGGTGCGGATCTAAACGTCAGAGCAGCTGAATACAATCGCGAATATGCGCTTTACGCTCAGGAGCAAGACTGGATCAATCTGACTCAAAATCTTTCTGATGCACGCGATAACCTGGTGTTGCTGGGAAAAATCGAGAACGCACAAAAAACCAAATTGGAAGTTGAAAGAACACGTCTTCGTCAGGGACGTACAACGACTTACCAGGTTTTGTTGTTTGAACAAGACTACTCCGCAGCGGCTCTTACCCGTGTAAAATCAGCTGCAAATATCCTGGGGCTACAAACGCAAATCAAACTTTACCAAGCCTCTCCTGAGGAAGGGAAATAGTCATGAGCTTACCTAAACTATCCATCAGCAGACCGATTTTTATTACGTGTGTGACCCTTGCGATCGTGATCGTTGGTTGGGCGGGCTATAAGTCCATGCCAGTTGATTTGTTTCCGGATGTTTCTATTCCGGTTGTGACTGTACAAACAGTTTATGCGGGTGCAGGTCCTTCTGAAATCGAGACACTGGTTTCGCGTCCTCTTGAAGATGAAATCAGTACGATTTCCGGTATTAAACGTATGACTTCCAAATCCATGGAAGGTGTTTCTCAAGTTATCGTCGAGTTTAACTCGGACGTTGACGTCAAATACGCGGAACAACAGATCCGTGATAAAGTTAATATTGCTCAGCCGAAGCTACCAGATGAAGTCGATGATTCTGTCATCAAGAAATTCGACCCGTCTGATACACCAATTATGATGCTGGCCCTGGTTGCCAAAGGTGATATTGGTTCGGCGGAACTTTACGATATTGCTGATGACGTTATTTCGCCGCGCTTTGAGCAGGTGAATAACGTGGGCGCCATCGATATCCTGGGTGGTCGCAAAAGAGAAATTCATGTCCTTTTGGATCGCAATAAACTAAAAAACCGTGAGATGTCTGTTTCTCAAGTGGCGGCACAAGTGGGCGCCATGGGGGAAAACATTCCATCGGGTAAAGTAAACCAAGGTGGCATGGAGCTGACGTTCCGTGGTCTTGGTGAATTCCGTAACACGCAGGATGTCGCTGATACTCTGGTGAATTTGTACGGAAATGAAGTGCCGACTCGTGTTTCTGATTTGGGCACAGTTGCTGACACCCTGGAAGACGAAAAGTCCCGCGCGTTTGTGAATGGCGAAAAAGCGATCTTCCTGCAAGTTTATCGTCAGTCCGGTTCCAATACAGTAAAAGTTGCGGATGACATTATTAAGCAAATGAATGCGATGGGTCCGGAGCTTGAAAAGCTTCCTGGTAAGCTAGAATTAAGAATGGTCACCAATGCGTCCCAAAAGATTAAAGACAATCTTTACGACGTAAATGAAACCATCATCATTGCGATTCTTTTGACGGTACTGACGGTATTCTTCTTCCTGGGAAGCCCGCGTACGACATTGATCACTGCAGTTTCTTTACCGGTTTCCTTGATCGGTTCCTTCATGTTGATGAAGCTTGCCGGTTTCTCTTTGAATATCGTATCGATGCTCGCGTTGACACTGGCCGTGGGGCTTCTGGTCGATGACGCCATCGTTGTCGTTGAAAATATTTATCGTCGTATGCAGCTGGGTGAAAACTCGCTGGTGGCAGCGGAAAAAGGGACAGTAGAGATCCAAATGGCCGTTATGGCGATCTCTCTGGTGGTTATCGCCGTGTTCCTTCCGGTGGGTACGATGTCGGGTACCATTGGTCAGTTTCTGAAGCAGTTCGGTTTCACGATCGTGTTTGCGATGATCATCTCCTGGTTCGTTGCCATGACAATCATCCCGATGTTGACCGCATATTTTGCGGGTGAAGCTCACGGTGCTCATGGTGCTGGTCATGATTTCAAACCAACAACAATGTATGATAAAACTTTGGGTCGCATGGTTCGTGGTTTTGACCGCTTCCAGTCCCTTCTTGAAAAGTACTATGAAAAACTTTTGAAGGTGACTCTGCGCCATCCACTTTTGACTATCGGCGCGACATTGCTAATCTTTTTGGGTTCGATTTATACAGCAACCAAAGTTCCGGGCGGATTTATTCCAGATGACGACGCCGGCGAGTTGAGTGTGACGCTTGAAATGACTCCGGGTACAAGTTTGGATGGTATGCAGGTTGTGGCTGATAAAGTGGATACTTTATTGCGTAGCAATCCATCCATCGAGTTTACGACAAAAATCATCGGTAACATTTATGGTGAGGCGAACAAAGCCAGCTTCTATGTGAAAATGAAAAATGAAAAGGGCAGAAAGAAAACGGAACTGTTCCGTGAAGAATTGCGTCACGAATTGGCTCAATTCAAAGATGCCAACCCGGTAGTAAAAAAATACGATGCTACTGGCGGTATGGGTCAGCAGCCGGTGGTTCTGAATATCATGTCGCCAGATCCAAAAGATCTTGAATCAGCGGCAACAAACATGATTGCAGCGATGAAGGCAGATCCAAGATTTAAAGACGTGGATTCCAATTTCCGTCCTGGTAAGCCGGAGCTTCAAGTTCAATTGAAACCAGGTGCTGCTAAAGCTTACGGTATCAATACGACGACGATGGGTGGCGAATTGCGTGCTCAAGTTGAAGGTTTGACGCCAGCGAAATTCCGCGAAAAAGGTCGTGAGTATGAAGTGCGCGTTCGTTTGCGCGATGATCAGCGTGACTTGAAAGAAAACTTCACGAAGGTCTTCGTTCCGAACGTGAATCGCAAGTTGGTTCGTTTGAACGACGTGGCAAATGGAGAGCTTTCATCAGGTCCGGCGTCCATCGATCGTATGAATCGTGCTCGCTATATTCAAGTGACCGCGGCATTGGCTCCGGGTGTGGGTTTGTCCACGGCCATTGCGGATGTGATGAAAATGACTCAAGAGGGTGAGACTAAATTCCCAGCGAGTGTTCGATTGAATCTTGGCGGTGAGGCGGAGAACTCTGCCGACCTTGCGTCTTCTGCGGGAATGGCCCTGTTGTTTGCGGTGCTGTTCATTTACCTGATCCTGGCGTCTTTGTATGAATCATTCATCACGCCAATCACAATCATGGTGGCGTTGCCGTTAGCCTTGAGTGGTGCCTTCGTGGCCTTGTTCCTGGCGAACCAAATGTTGTCCATGTTTGCGATCTTTGGTTTCTTTATGCTCCTCGGGGTCTCGGGTAAGAATGGTATCTTACTGGTCGATACGGCCAATCAGTTGATGGCCGAAGGCAAATCCAGAGCGGATGCCTTGGTTCAAGCTGGTAAGACACGTCTTCGTCCGATCCTGATGACTTCATTCGCTTTGATTGCGGGTGTTATCCCTGTGGCGATCGGCATGAATCCAGCTTCTAGAACTCGTACGGCTATGGGCTTTGCGATTATCGGTGGTATGATTTCATCGACAATTCTAACCCTCATTGTGGTACCGGCTTTATTCACGTATGTGGATCGCTTCAGAGTTTGGGCAAATAAACTTGGCAGCAAATTGACTTCTGCCACTAAAGAAGAATCGATTCATGAGGATGCCAAGGCTGGCGCACCACGCGAAAGCGGAGTAAGCGACTATGCCGTTACATCACCCGAAAAGTAGTGACCAAAAGATAGTTATAATTATTGGTGGAGGTTTCGCGGGCTTAAGTGCCGCGAAATCTCTGGCCAACAAAGAAAAAGTTCATGTTGTCCTGGTTGATCAACGTAATCATCACTTGTTTCAACCGCTGTTGTATCAAGTTGCAACGGCCGGATTAAATCCCTCCGACATCGCAGTTCCCATCCGGGCAGAGTTTTCCAAAGCCGACAACGTTGAAATTCACATGGGACGGGTCGATTCTGTCGATCTGGAAAAGAAATTTGTCGTCTCGAACGAAGTTGAGCTGCACTACGACTACCTAATTGTGGCGACGGGTGCGCAACACAGCTATTTCGGGAATCCCGAGTGGGAAGAGTACGCTCCGGGTTTGAAAACCGTTGAGCAGGCGACAGAGATTCGCCGTCGTATTCTGCAGGCCTTTGAGGATGCGGAAAATGAAATGGATGCGGAGAAGCAAAAGGCATTGCTGAATTTTGTCGTGGTTGGTGCAGGACCGACAGGTGTTGAGCTGGCCGGGGCTATTGCGGATATTGCCAGAACAGTTTTGGTTAAAGATTTTAATCATATTAATCCGGCGAGTGCCCGTGTGTTGCTGGTGGAGGCCGGTCCCAAAATTTTATCTACCTTCAATGATGGTCTTTGCAAGCGCGCGATGCGCGATTTGCAGGAGATGGGTGTTGAAGTGCGCACATCATCGCGCGTTGAGAAGATAGATGAAAACGGAGTGAGAATTGCAGGGGAGTTTATGCCTGCGCGCTCTGTATTTTGGGCGGCAGGAGTGCAGGCTTCGCGAATGAAATTCACACCCGAAGTTGCGAAGGATCGTGCGGGTAGAGTTATTGTTCAACAGGATTTTTCAATTGAAAATTTCCCAGACACATTTGTTATTGGAGATATGGCTCACTTTGAAATTTCTCCTAACAAGTTGCTTCCTGGCTTAGCACCTGCGGCTATGCAAGCTGGCAAATTTGTTGGTAATGTGGTACTACAAAGTATCGAAGGGCAAGTCCGAAGCTCCTTCAAATATTTGGATAAGGGCCAGATGGCCACTATCGGAAAACGCAGAGCAATCGCCGAATATGGCTCCCTCAGAATGAAAGGGGTCATTGCATGGCTGGCATGGTTATTCGTTCACGTACTTTACCTGATCGGATTTAGAAACAGATTGTCTGTAATTACTGAGTGGACTTGGAGTTATGTTTTCTCCAAGCGCGGCTCAAGATTAATTACCTCGCGTGATTGGAAATTGAAAAACTAACGAAAACCTGACAATTGGTTTTTTGTTTAATGATTTTATTTAGAAGAAAATAACGACCCAGAGGAGATTAAAATGGCGAAATTATTTATTCAGGACTTGCCGACAGAACAAGAGATTAAGGCATCCGTTGAAAACCTGCACACAGAAGAGGTGGACACAGGGATTCTTCATGCAAATCTTCTATTGATGAAGGTCGCTAATGAGTTGGACAATCATTTTGAAAATATCCTGTCCAAGTACAGCCTTTCAACAGGGCGTTTTACTTTGTTGTACATGTTGAGAAATGCACCAGAAGGTTTAAGCCCATCAGCATTGGCATCCATGGCGGGTGTGACTCAGGCTACAATTTCCGGCCTTTTGAATAACATGGAGAAAAACGAACTGATCGTTCGCGAAACTCACGCGAAAGACGGACGTTCTTTCGTTATCAAATTGACCGACAAAGGTAACAATACTCTGAAAGAGATCTTTCCACAGTGGTATCCACGCGTGAAAAGTTTTTGGGATCAACAGTTCACTCGTGAGCAAATGCTGAGCTTTAAAGCCACATTGGAAGAGATGATCAAAAAAACAGAGATCCTTGCGACTGAAGGATAGTCCAACCTGGAAGGCCCCTGATAGGAAACAAGGGGCCTTGTTGCAATCTGACAATTTTCTCAACGCCTACATAATTTCAAATAGAATGAAGGTAAGTCTTTAATTCCTATTTGGAGGTGGTTATGGCGTCAGTTCCTTTGCAAGACAGTGAGACCGCGAAGTGCATCAAGGCCTGCATGAATTGCAGTAAAGCCTGCATGGAAGCTATTCATTACCTGCTACAGCAAGGTGTATCCGGGAAACAAATTTCCATTCTGCAGATGTGTGTAGAGTCCTGTCAGCTGTCTTCCAAGTTGATGCTGTCTGATCTTGAATTCCATCATCAGGCTTGTGAGCTTTCTTTTGAATTATCCACTGCATCCGCTGCAGTCTGTGCAGCCTATGATGATCCTGCTATGGAGAGATGTGCGGAAGCTTGTCGCCACTGTTCGGAAACGTGCCGTGGTATGGCGGGCATGACCGTTCGAATGCAGGGAACCGCCAAAGATTTGCGCAGCTCCCTACCTTCATCGGCTCGACTATAAAGGAATAAAATCATCTATTACGCCAGCACGAATCAGAGTCTTGAAGAGTCTGTTAACTTCGGCTGGCGATACTATCTGCGAAAACTCCAAGAGCGCATCGGTGATGCTTTTGCCGTCTTGCAGGCTCAAGATGATTTCGGCGTGAATGGGATCGATAGGCTCGGCCACGGCATGTCCATTGAGTTTATAGATCAACAAGCTTTGTGGTTGGCTCCAGTTAATCTCCTCATAAACATATGCAGGCTCCTTGCGACGTTCCCAAAGTTCCAGGACTGAATGCATGCTTTGATGCACGCGCATCGCTTCCACAAAACCTATTTTAAAGTTACTGGATTGCAGTTGCTCCTTCAGGCTTGCGGCGGGCAAGGGGTTTGGTGTTGCCGCGTTTTGGACCTCTTTGATAAGCCATTCAAAGCGCGCCAGGTCCGTCAGAAAAGGAATACCCCTGGTTCGCATTGTTGAACCCAGGTGTTCTGGAAAGCTGACGCCGTAATCAGAAAGCATAAAACTAACTGAAGGTTGTGAGTCGATATAACGGGTGGAAACATCATGAAACAAGTCACGACCCAAAACCCAAGCGACGGTTTCAAAGGTTTTCCCCAACGAGCCGGCAAGCTTGGAGTGGTACATGTCGTGATAGATTTCAAATCCCTGATCCAAAGAGATGTTACCCACAGGACGGAGATCCCGAATGGATTGAGCATCGGCTTGGCCATCTAGGACGTTTCGTTTAAACAAATGCTGGGCTTCGTTGATTGTCATTTGAGCTCTCCAGGATGAATGAAGCTTTGATCACTTCCATTTCCAATTCGTTAAATTCCGGAATATTTTTTATGCGTTCAATTCCAATGGGCAGATGACGAATCAAGGGTGCCATCTGTTTAAATAATTCCCAGACCGGAGTTGAAATTGCCGTGGCTTTCTTGTCGATCCAATGGGATTCGGTTTCAGTCGGCCCGGACAAATGCACCAGCTTAACTTGATTCATAGGAACTTTTTGCAGGAATCTGCCAGGACAGAAACCGTGGTTAAGGGAATTCACAAACAAGGCCGTCAAATCCAAAACCAAACCACATCCAGTGCGTCGGGCCAGCTCGCTGATAAACTCAATTTCCGTCTGATTGCTGTCGGCATAGTTCACGTAGGTCGCGATGTTCTCCAGCGCGATAGGGGTCTTTAAATGACTTTGAACTGTATCGATATTGTTGCAGACCACTTGCAAGGTCTCTTCGTTCCATGGCAGGGGAAGAAGATTGTGCATATTCAGGTCGCTGCTTCCGTTCCAACTTAAGTGATCTGAAATCAGAAACGGCTCGATGTTTTCATTCAGCGTGCGCAAAGCTTTCAGGTAATTCAAATCGGGCCCTTGGGGATTTCCGATATTCAGATGGGACCCATGAAGTGCAACAGGATAGTCGTGGCGCAATTTTTTCAGCACTTCCAACGAGTAGCTCTGAGGGGACAGGTAGTCTTCTGTTGTGCCTTCAAGCCAGGCTACATCCGTGTGCGGCTCGGATTGAAGGTAGGGAAAGTGGGCACTATGTAACATCATGCCCACCTTATAGTTTGAACGGGAATGCATCATTTTGCCTTCCCAGCCAGAATCGCTTCGCCCTGAATATCCACTTCAACTTCATCGCCGACCAGGACTCCACCAGTCTCCATGGCTTTGTTCCAAACAAGACCGAAGTCTTTGCGGCTTAGTTTTGTTTCCAGTTCAAAACCCACGCGGCGTTTGCCCTGTGGATCTGTGACGGCGCCATTATAGTCGACATCGACAGTGACATCCTTGGTGACTCCGTGAATGGTCAGCTTGGCCTGAACTTTTTCTGGTTTTGCACTCTCGTATTCAGTCTTGGTGCTTTTGAATTCGATGGTTGGGAACTTTGCCACATCCAGAAAATCCGGGCTTTTCAGATGCTTGTCGCGATCACTTTGATTGGTATCGATTGAGTTCGCTTGAATTTTTACGACGACGTTGTCCAGTTTTTGGGACTTTTCATCAAAGTCAAAGGAGCCCTCGAATTTATCGAAACGACCTTTTACTTTCGCGATCATCATATGCTGAACTTTGAATGAGATCGTGGTGTGCGCGGGGTCGATGGTAAACTTCTCGGCCCAGGCTGGAGCGGACATTAGAGTTGCCAGAAGAAGGGCAGTGGCGGTTTTCTGAATTTGCATGGGAACCTCGCTTGGTTTGAGTTTCGTAAACATTAATCGTTTAAGAAGAACAAACTCGAGGCAAATTACGTATCGGAAAGACCGCTGACAGCTGTTGAATAACAGTAATCGAGGGAATAAAAAAAGGGAGCCTGAAGCTCCCTTTTTTTATTCTAAATTTTGTTACTTCTTAGAATTTCAAAAGTGCGCCAACATCAAGTTTGCCGTTGGAAGTCACTTTGCCATTCAATGCCGGGATCGGTTTCGCTGAACCCAGGATCGCAGCTTTCACATCCTGCCATGATTTCTCTGGGTGAGCAGACCAGTAAAGAGCTGCTGCGCCTGCAACGTGTGGAGTGGCCATTGAAGTTCCATCCCAAGTTGCTTTGAAACCCATTTTGTCGATCACAACATCTGAGTAGTTGTTGAACACAGTCGTAGAGTAAACAACCACGCCTGGTGCGCCAATATCAACAGAACGGTTACCCCAGTTGGAGAATGAACCCAATTGATCTTTCACGTCGATAGCTGCAACAGAGACGATGATATCGTGTGGGTAGCTCGCTGGATAAGCTGGAGCTGCATCGTTATCATTGTCGTAACCAATACCTTTGTGTCCGTTACCAGCGGCAGCGATAAACAAAACACCTCTGTCTTGCGCGTATTGAACAGCATCACGCAAAGCTTTGTTCTCGGCGCCTGCATTTGGATCTTCACCTTCAGAGCCCCAGGAGTTGCTCATGATTTTCGCACCGTTATCAACTGCGTATTTGATCGCTTTGATTGCGTCAGCAGTTGTGCCGCCGCCTTTTTCAGAGATGAAACGCAAAGACATGATTTTTACATTCGGAGCCACACCAGCAACACCTTTGCCGTTATCGCCACGAGCCGCCACGTTGCCTGCGCAATGTGTGCCGTGACCTGGGTTGCCACCTTTGAAAAGGATGTCCAGGGGTTCCATAGAAAGGTCATAAGGTTTGTTGTCGTTTGAAACGAAATCCCAGCCAACAACGTCATCGATGTAGCCATTGCCATCATCGTCTTTGCCGTTGTTTGGAATTTCTTTTGGATTTCTCCATAGATTTGGCAACAGATCTTCGTGAGTGTAGTCAACACCTGTGTCGATCACAGCCACGACCATCTCAGGATTGCCTTTTGTCACTTTCCAAGCTTCAACCACACCAATGTTGTTCATGCCCCATTGTTTGTTGAAAAGTGGATCTGCGCCCGAAGTTGATTGCGGAGCGTCAGGAACTTCTGGGTTGTCTTTGATCGCCAGGGCCGCAGGTTGTGGGTTGCGACGCAACATTTTAGCCAAAGCGGCACGGCGCAATGGGTCTTGGATTTGATAGCTTTCCAGCAAACGGATTGGATAGTTGGGTTGAACGTACTCAATCGCCGGGTTTTTAACCAAGCTGTTCAGACTCATGGATTTGGGAGCGCGTACGCGAACCAGGTTTTCAGTGATTTTCTCGGTTTTTGCTCCGAAAAGTTCGACGTTGTCATAGCCAGGTGCCAGTTTAATAAGCAAATCCTGGGTTTTGTGCTGGGCTTGTGCGCCCATCGCGAATGCAAGAACGGCTGATGCGGTAAACACGGCCAACTTCTTCATGAAAACTCCTTTCAAAACAATCCTTGTTATGTGATCGAGCAGTTTGGTTTCTCGACTGAATTTGGGTCGAAAGTAGAGTTTGTTGTCTGGCGAGAGGATAATCAATTTCATTTGCGTGTACTCATGATTTTGTTGAGGCGCGTTGAAGATGTGCAGACACGGGTCTACAATGAGTATCTAGTTGTCAGGATTAAGGTTTTTCGTTAGTTACTTAATGATAGCTAATTGAAATTGCAGAGGTGTATTTATGCACAAAGATCAAGTGCAGAGTTCCGCACTCGGAACTCAAGCAGCGGACGATATGTCGCGCGATATTGCGTTCACCACGAAGCTCGATCACATCGTAGCTTGGGGTCGCAAAAATTCGTTGTGGCCAATGCCTTATGGTACTGCTTGTTGCGGTATCGAATTCATGTCGGTGATGGGACCGAAGTATGACCTTGCTCGTTTCGGAGCCGAGGTTGCGCGCTTCTCTCCACGTCAGGCGGATCTTCTTGTTGTCGCAGGTACGATCACAGAAAAGATGGCGCCAGTCATCGTTCGTATCTATCAACAAATGCTTGAGCCGAAGTACGTGATTGCCATGGGCGCATGTGCAAGCTCCGGTGGTTTCTATCGCGCTTACCACGTTCTTCAAGGCGTGGACAAAGTAATCCCTGTTGACGTTTACATCCCAGGTTGCCCTCCGACACCAGAAGCGGTGATGGACGGTATCATGGCTTTGCAAAAAATGATCGGTGATCACACACCTCGTCCTTGGAAGGACAACTGGAAGAGCCCATATGAGCAAGCTTGATTCAATTAAACAAAACCTAGCGGGACGCTTTAACGTAGCGAACTTCAAATTCTCCAACTCTGTTGGTGATGATGTTATTGAAGTGCCTAAGGAAGACATCCCAAATTTGATGATGTATTTGCGTGAGTCCGGCATGTTCGACTTCCTGATGGATGTCTGCGGTGTCGATTACCCTACACGCGAAAAACGTTTCGATGTTGTTTACAATCTTTTCTCTTCAAAAGATAACACGCGTCTTCGCGTAAAAACTCAAGTCGGTGAGGGCGAGTCTGTTGGTACTGCAATTCCAGCTTATCGCGGTGCTGACTGGTTTGAGCGTGAAGCTTATGACATGTTCGGTATCAAATTCGAAGGTCATCCAAATTTGCGTCGTATCCTGACTCACCACCAATTCGTGGGTCATCCACTGCGCAAAGATTACGAAGCGGACCACCAACAAGCTTGTACGGCATCCATGCCAATTCACTTCAATAACGAACCGGGTTCTCCGGGTGACGTATTGAATGACAAATATGTTCCTTTGAACATCGGTCCGGCCCATACAGCAATGCACGGAACTCTTCGTGTGATGGCTGAGATGGACGGGGAGACAATCGTTCGTTGTAACAACGAAATCGGTTACCTTCACCGCTGCTTCGAAAAAATGGCAGAGACTCATCCGTACAATCAGGTGATCCCGTATACAGATCGTTTGAACTACTGTTCTGCTCCGATGAACAACATCGGTTACTGCAAAACTGTAGAGCGTTTGTTGGGCGTGGAAATTCCGCCAAAAGCACAGGCAATGCGTATTATCCTTGCTGAGCTTTCCCGTGTTATCGACCATACGATTGCAATCGGTACTGGCGCGATGGACTTGGGTGCTTTGACTTCCTTCTTCTATATGTTCGGTTTGCGTGAACAAGTTTATACTTTGTTTGAAAAACTGTGCGGTGCCCGTCTGACAGTGTCCATGACTCGTGTTGGTGGTATGGCTCAGGACGCTCCGGAAGGCTGGTTCGACGAAGTTTTGACTCTTTGTAAAGAGCTACGCCGTGGAACTGACGAAATGGCGGGGATGGTTGTTGATAATAAAATCTTCATCCAGCGTACTCGTGGTGTTTGCGCGGTTTCAGCTGCAGACGCAATTCAGTGGGGCTACACAGGCCCGTTGCTTCGTGCCTCTGGTGTGAGCCTGGATTTGCGTAAAGCGACTCCTTATTATGGTTACGATCAATTGGATTTCGACATCCCGGTTGGAACAACTGGCGATATCTATGATCGTTATTTGGTTCGTTTCGAGGAAATGCGCCAGTCCGTTCGTATCATCGAGCAGGTTTGTAAAAACATTCCGGCGGGTGACTACACGATCCGCGATAAAGGTATCGTTCTTCCAGAGAAAAAAGACGTTTACGGAAACATCGAAGGTCTGATGAATCACTTCATGCTTGTGATCAAAGGTCTTCGTCCACCTGTAGGCGAAGTTTATGACGCGACAGAGGCAGCCAACGGTGAGTTGGGCTTCCATCTGGTCAGCGACGGTTCTGCGAATCCATACCGTTTGAAAGTTCGTCCACCATGCTTCGCTATCTATCAGTCTTTCCCGACGGTAGTTAAAGGTGCGATGTTGGCCGATGCAATCGCAACTGTAGCTTCGATGAACTTGATCGCGGGAGAGTTGGACCGATAGGTCCAATTCGGAGGAAACATAAATGTTTAAACTTTCTGAACAAGGCTTGGCTAACGTAAAAAAAGAACTTGCTCGCTACGAGGCGAAAGAGTCTGCGATTATCCCAAGTCTTTATATTGCTCAAAAAGAAAATAGCGGCTTCATCACGCCGGATATTATTCGTCACTTGTCTCAAGTGATGGATATTCCTGAAGCGCGTATCAATGAAGTTTTCAAATTCTATACAATGTTCAACCAAAAACCGGTGGGTAAGTACCACGTTCAGGTTTGTACGAACATTTCCTGCGCTCTTGAAGGTGGACGTGAGATGGCTCACCACATCTGCAAAGAGTTGGGTGTGAAATACAACGAAGTTTCTGCTGACGGCCGCTTCACAGTGTCCAAAGTTGAATGTCTTGGTTCTTGCGGTACAGCTCCGATGATGCAAGTGAACGACACTTATCACGAGAAGCTGACTCCTGAATCAGCGATGAACTTGTTGAGAGGTATGAGATAATGGCTGAGATTAAAGTTCTATCCGAGCACTATCATTTGCCGGAATACCAAACTCTTGCTGGTTATAAAGCTAAAGGCGGTTATGAAACTTTGCCTAAGGCTTTCAAAATGCAACCGCAACAAATCATCGACGAAGTGAAGGCTTCCGGTCTTCGTGGTCGTGGTGGTGCAGGATTCCCAACAGGTATGAAGTGGGGCTTTTTGCCTAAAAATGGCGAACCTCGTTACTTGCTGTGCAACGCCGATGAAGGCGAGCCGGGAACATTCAAAGACCGTATGATGATGGAGCGTGCTCCACATCAATTGATCGAAGGTATGATTATCTCTGCTTTCGCAATCGGTTCTCACAAAGGTTATATCTACGTTCGTGGTGAATACGTTTACCCGATCGACGTTTTGAATAAAGCGATCAAAGAAGCTTACGATGCAGGTCTTCTTGGTAAAAACATCATGGGTTCAGGTTTCGATTTTGACCTTGATGTGTACCGTGGTGCCGGCGCGTATATCTGCGGTGAAGAGACGGGTATGATTTCCTCTTTGGAAGGCTTGAAAGGCCAGCCAAAATTGAAACCTCCATTCCCAGCGGTTCAAGGTTACTTGCGTAAACCGACAATCGTGAACAACGTGGAAACTTTGGCCGCTGTTACTTATATTATTAAGGACGGCGCTCAAGCTTATCGCAAACACGGTACCGAGAAATCTGCAGGAACAAAATTGTTCTCTGTATCCGGTAACGTTGTTAAGCCTGGCAATTACGAAGTACCACTGGGTTACCCTTTGATTGATCTGATCAACAAAGAGTGCGGCGGTATGAAGCCGGGTCGTAAACTGAAAGCGATCATCCCGGGCGGTTCTTCTGCTCCGGTTTTGACAGCTGAAGAGTGCGGAAAAGCAAATCTTGATTACGAATCCCTTGCAGGTCTGGGCACAATGCTTGGTTCCGGCGCGGTGATCGTAATGGACGACTCTCAATGTATGGTTGATATGTTGGGCGTGTTGACTCACTTCTATGCTCACGAATCCTGCGGTCAATGTACTCCATGCCGTGAAGGTACGGGTTGGTTGGATAAGATCCTTCACTCGATCCTTGAAGGCCGTGGCCGTCTTCAGGATATCGACCTGTTGATCAAAGTCGCTGACAACATGAAAGGTAAAACAATCTGCGCTCTTTCAGACGCTGCTGCTTTGCCGGTTCTAAGCTTTGTAACTAAATTTAGAGATGAATTTGAATTCTATGTCCGTGAAGGACGCTCGAAAGTAAAAGGAACGACATATGCCGAAATGCACCATTAATGGCAAAGAAGTCGAAGTAAAAGAAGGCACGTCGATCATCGAAGCGATGCAAGTGTCGGGCGATCGTATCGCTCACTATTGCTGGCATCCGGGATTGAGCGTAGCCGGTGTTTGTCGTCTGTGTGTTGTGGAGATCGAAGGAAATCCACGTGTACAGATCGCATGTAACACCATGGTTACTGAGGGAATGAAGATCAATAACACGTCTGAAAAAGTAAAAGACACTGTTAAGTGGGGTCTGGACTTCCACTTGATCAACCATCCTTTGGATTGTCCTATTTGTGACCAGGCTGGTGAGTGCGGATTGCAAGACCAGTATATGGAGTACGGTAAGTACGATCCTGAAATGGCCGAAGCAAAAGTTAAAAAGCACAAAGTTGTGGATTTGGGACCGACAGTGGTTCTGGATTCTGAACGTTGTATCCTGTGCTCTCGCTGCGTGCGTTTCACTGAGGAAGTTTCCAAAACAAACGAATTGGGTCTGTTCAACCGTGGTGACCGTACTGAAATCGGCACTCACGATGGCATGCCTTTGGATAACAAATACTCTTTGAATACAGTTGATATCTGCCCAGTGGGTGCATTGACTTCCAAAGACTTCCGTTTCCGTCAGCGCGTTTGGTATCTAAAAGATGGCGACAGCGTTTGTAACGGTTGCTCCACAGGTTGTAACATCAAGGTGTACTACAACAAGGAAGGTCTTTTCCGTATCAAGCCAGTTTACAATGAACAAGTAAACGGTCACTGGATGTGCGACAGCGGTCGTAATGCCTATAAGTTCGTAAATCGTGAAGCGCGCCTTTTGAAAGGTATTGCTCGCGGAACTGAAATGGCTCCAGGTGCGGCAGCCAAGAGCGCAAGCGAAGTATTGAAAAGTACTTCAGGCGATGCTGTGGCGTTGGTGTTGACGGCTCAGTACACTGTTGAAGAGTACGAAGCGATCATCAAGACGTTCGTTGAAGAATTTAAAACTAAAAAAGTATTCTTCTGGATCAACAACAAAGAAACTTTCGACAGCTTTGACGGATTGCTATCTCGCGGAGATAAAAATCCAAATACTAAAGGCTTGCTGAAAGTTATGGAAAAATACGGCATCTCTGCAACTTGGACTGACTTGTCTGCAGGTCTTGCTAACGGTTCCATCAAAACTGTGGTTGTAGCCGGTCCGGAAAACCAAGCTGTATTCCCAGAGTACAACGAGAAGTTGAAAGAGCTTTCCAAAGCTCAGAACTTGATCTGGATGCAAGCAGGTAAGAACGAGGCTTTGACGGCTTTGACAGGTAACGTTTGGATCATTCCAATGAAAACGTTCGTGGAAAAAGACGGCACATTCATCAATCACTCTGGTCTTGAACAAAAGATCAAAAAAGTGACGAATGTGGTTTCTGAAGCTTTGACTGTGACTGAAGCGGCGTTGTTGTTGTCTGGTAAAAACCTGGCAATGCCAATGATGGCTCCATTCATGCCAACAAATCAACGTCCTGACCAAGTTGAATTGGAAGCACGTAAAAAGAACGAGTTTGTATTCAGAAGAGGTAGCCTATGAGCGTAATGCAAAATAACTCCGAAAAGTCCAAGTGGTACTTGCCGGGTGTATTAGGTGGCTTGTCTGTGACCATGAAACACATGGTAGGCAATCTTTTGAACCGCAAAAAAATGATGACTTTGAACTACCCGGAGCAAATGAATGATTATTCTCCGCGCTTCAAAGGTAATCACGTTTTGACAGTTAAGAAAGACGGTTCTCTTCGTTGCACAGCTTGTATGTTGTGCGCGACGAACTGTCCTGCTGAATGTATCAAAATCGTTGCGGCTGAACATAACGATCCAGCGGTAGAGAAATTCCCTATTGCTTATGAGATCGATATCCTTCGTTGCGTATTCTGCGGTTTCTGCGAAGAAGCCTGCCCAGTGGACGCGATCCGTTTGGGGCCTGAGTGGCAAACTCCGGCATTGAACGGTGGTCAGTTCATTTACGACATCAACCACTTGGCTTACCGTCCGAATCTTAAGGGTGGTATCCAAACTCACGTTGATGACGAAGAACGCCACAAACAGGGGATCTAAAGATCTCTTGTTGAAAATCCACAATCGAAAATGGAAGTTTGAAGGACTGGGGAAACCCGGTCCTTTTTTTATTTCCGAGTCGCAATTTCTACATCCGTAGCGGGTGTGGATATTACGTGGAAATTAGGTTTGATAGGACGTGGGTTAAGGAATCTTGGTTTTTTACGGTGATGTCAGCGGGAATCCCGGTTTTTTCGTAGAAGCTTCCATCTGTGAGTTCGTTGATTTTCATACACAAGGTGACCTCTAACTGACTGTTCGGAAGTCTTAAGGTGCCTGAGTTTCCGAAGTGAATCATACCATAGGTATTTTCACCCACCAGTACAGTGTTTGGATGTCTTTTCAAGTAAAGGGCTGTCCATTCGCCGCTTGAGGACGTTTCTGAATCAATTAAAACAACTATTTTCCCAGAGTATTTTGGTTGGCTGATTTTTTCCTGCGCAGGGCTACTTTCGAAAATTTCTTTTTCAGGTGGTTTGCCTTTAAGAGCTACGGCCTTATCTTTGAATGAAGCTAGTTCATTTGCCAACGCATCTGGGGGAGTCAAATTCTTCGATGTATAGCCATTCCAAATGATTTTTGAATATGTGTTGGCTTGAAGAGTGTAGGCCTCGGTTGATACGCAAACTATGTCCCTGAGCCAATCAAACTCAAGGGGTTTTCCCAGCAGTAAGGACATCATTTCAATGGACTTGGAATCGTCGCCTCCGAAATTTCCACGAAGATCAAATACGATAGTTGGAAATGAAATTAACCTTTCAATTTCTTCCAGAAATCCATTCCAATGTGCTTCGCTTGATTGAGGAAACCAGGAAATGCCCACAACGGGGATCGTTTGGGAATCGGCTTTGTGATTTTCGATTTTCCAAACCTGACCTTCAGAAATGTTTCTTCCAGTTGAAGGTTTGCGCAGATGTGTTCGGAGTTTCTCTCCAAGTGTTTCAGTGGTCAGTCTGACTTTCAAGTGACCATCGGGAATTTCCCAAAGTACATCGGCCAGAATAGTGCCAAGATCTCTACTGCTTATATTCTGCGATGGTCGCAGGTTTTCAAGTTTGGAAATAATCTGAGACCATTCCCTCGCGGGTATTTTCCAAACAGCAGGATAAGCATTTTCCAAAGCATAGATAAGCACTTTGATATCTTGCAGGACCTCTTCGCCGGAAAGCACACGATCTGAGTTGGCTGATGTTTTTGGGTCTAAAGAAAGATCGTATGACATGTATTTCCTTTTATAATCCCACGGCTTTGAGTCCAAGGGACTTTGCGGGAGCACCAACTTCTCTAGGAAAGCTGTTTCAGAATATCTTCGATACGTTCTTTGACTTCGATTTTATCGTGGGGCTCAAGGCTGAAACGGATGGTTGTCACCCAGGCTCTGCCTTCGTCGGTGTTTTTCTCGGCTTCAGACATGAAGTGAATATGGTCTACGTTCAGATGTATAACTTCGTAGCCGCGTGTGACTTTAACAAACTTCATAAATTCTCCAAAAGGTGCTCTGCATTGTGAGCCCTTCTCTTCGATATTAGGGGTGCTTTGGGTTTACTTCAACAATTACTGTTTGATGGCAGCACTCCATCTAGTATGCTTAGAACATTCATACAGTGGTCGGT
Organism: Bdellovibrio sp. GT3; assembly: GCF_037996765.1. Classification (NCBI taxonomy): domain Bacteria; kingdom Pseudomonadati; phylum Bdellovibrionota; class Bdellovibrionia; order Bdellovibrionales; family Pseudobdellovibrionaceae; genus Bdellovibrio; species Bdellovibrio sp. GT3. The sequence goes on from NZ_JBBNAD010000005.1 coordinate 1,258,728, forward strand.
ATAAATGCCGAGCGAAAGGAATCCCATGAGCGCACTCAATCAAATCGAATTCAACAAAGCAGACGGCAAGAAAGCAACTTTGGCTGATTACAGCGGCAAGGTTCTATTGGTAGTTAATGTGGCTTCAGAATGCGGACTGACTCCGCAGTACGAGGGACTTGAAAAGGTTCATCAAAAATACGAATCCAAAGGCTTTCATGTGTTGGGGTTCCCAGCGAATGAATTCGGCGCTCAAGAGCCTGGCACGAATGAGCAGATTCAGGAATTCTGCCGCACGCAATTTGGCGTTAAGTTCCCGGTCTTTGCAAAAATGGTGGTGAAGGGCGAAGGGCAGCATCCACTTTACAAGCAACTGACTTCTTTGCAGCCAACAGCGCAGCAGGTCCCGGATGGAAAACTAAAAGGCGTTCTGGAGGAGCACGGTCTTCTTTCGGGCGGTCCTTCTGAGATCATGTGGAACTTCGAAAAGTTTTTGATCGGTAAAAATGGCAAAGTGGTTGCGCGTTTTGCTCCAGACATGACTCCGGAAGATGCAACAATCATCAAAGCCATCGAAGCAGAGTTGGCTCGCTAAGCATGTCCAGGGTTCTGCTTCACAATCCCAGCTGCAGCAAAAGCCGCGAGGCCGTTGAAGCTCTTCGATCCGAGAAAGATCTAGAGGTGCGCAAGTATCTGGAGAAACCATTAGATGAAGCAGAACTTCGTGAATTAATCAAAAAACTCGACACTCCGGTGTCGAGTTTGGTTCGCATCAAAGAGTCCCTATTCACCGAAGCGCCCTTCGACGTAAACAACCCTGAAGAAGTCATTGCAAACCTGGCGGAAAAACCAAAACTAATGGAACGCCCAATTCTGGTTTCCGACAGCAAAGCCACCATCGGCCGGCCCCTCGAAAAAATCCTGCCAGCTAAATAGTTCTCCTGTATCCCGTCGATTTTCTATTCTCGATTCTCGTCCCAAGCGGTACGCTTGGGATAGGGGGTTTCAGTGAAAAACATCTTTGTCGCAATACTTGTAGGCTTTCTTCCTCTTTGTTCATTTGCCCAGCCGCAGGCTGAAATTGAAATGATGCAGCCATTGTCTTTGATGGGGCAGGATCAATACTACCGCTTTGATTTCGGAGCGACGTTTGTGAACTCCCGCAAGTATGTTGATTTTACGGTGACTTCAGCCGGGGATGAGCCCTTGGAATTGAAAAAGCTTTTGATTGCGGGTTCCTGGTTCAACGCTTCCACGAACTGTCCGGATTCTCTTCCTGTGGGACAGAAGTGCACAGTTCGCACGTTCTTCTGGCCCCGTGAAAAGAAAATGTATTCCGGGCGCCTGTATATGGTTTTTGCTCACGGCCGCTCGATCGTTAACTTATACGGCCGAGGAATCTAATTCTTCCTCTGTAGGCTTCCCTGTTAGTTCCGCCCGGAATACCGGCGTGTAAACGGGGAATGCTCCTGCCAGTTTGGATTCATACAGCACAATTTCATTCACCTGCAGTTTGCCGAAGCTTTTGCGTTTAAACGGAGAAAGCATGTCTTTAACACTGCGAGGGTTGCGCAGGCGACCAATCGTTAAGTGTGGTTTAAATTCCCTTTGATCAATAAAAGTCAGAAGTCCGCGTTCTTTTAGGATTCCATCCAGCAGATCCTTGAACTCACCCAGGCATTTTTTGTTTTGAACGCCCAACCACAAAGTTCGGGCATCGTGTTCGTTTGAAAAGGCTCCCATGTCTTCGATCTTCAGTTGAAAGGGTTGCGTCTGTGCGCAAGCCTCCTGCAAAGCCAGACCTAAGGCTGGGATGTTCTCTTCTGGGCAATCGCCAAGGAAGCTGATGGTGACGTGAAAGTTGTCCAAGGGGACCCACTTGATCACCATTTCCTTTTGATCCGCATTGATTCGCAATTTTTTGTAAGTCGGCAAGAAGGTTGTCGAAAGGGGATCCGTCGCGTTCAAGGCAAAGAACAGGCGTTTATTCATAAATTCATTTTAGCAGAAAATCCCGGTTCACCAAGACGAATTCTTGTGAAGACTGATAAACTAACAAAACGGGGAGGAAATTTATGATTGTGATGACTTCCAAAATCCAAGTGAAAGCGGACCGTGAAGCCGAGTTCGTTGGTTTAGCAGCAATAATGGTCAATCCCGCCCGTGCCGACAAGGGTTGCATCAGCTATGAATTTTATGAAGATCCACTAGAGCCAGGTGTATTTATGTTTATTGAAACCTGGAAAAGCTGGGAGGATTTGAATTCTCATCTGGAAAAGCCCTACACGAAAGAATTCTTCGGGCTTCTGCCAAAATATGCGGTCATTCCGCCCACCATCACGACTTACGAATCGCGTGGCGGGCAACCAATGACCCTTTAGGATTTGGTCGAATCGTTCTCTTTTTTCTGTGGGAATAGAAGTGACAAAGCCACCGATCCACCGATGAAAAGAGCGATAATTGCCAATGAAATACCGATTGGGAAGTGACCACCGAACAACTTGTTCAACCAAGTCATTTTCAATCCCACGAAAATCAACGTGAATGCCAGGCCGTACTTCAACAAGTGGAACTTGTCGACCACTCCAGCCAACAGGAAGTACAACGAACGCAATCCCAGGATCGCAAAGATATTGGAGGTGAACACTATCAAAGGCTCTTTAGTGACGGCAAAAATCGCAGGGACGCTATCCACTGCGAAGATAACATCCGTGAACTCAAGGAAGATTAAAGCCACAAATAACGGAGTCGCATATTTAAGACCGTTCTGAGTTACGAAGAAGTGATCTTCATGCATGCGGTCTGTGATGCGGATGTGCTTGCGCATGAACTTTAGCAGCCAGTTATTTGACGGATCCACTGAACCTTCGCTTTGGAACATCATCTTGATACCAGTGATTATCAAGAAGACACCAAAAATCAGAACCACAGCTTGGTACTGCATCAGGATTGAACCCAAGGCAATAAAGATCGCGCGGAAGATCAGGGCACCGATGATACCAAAGAACAAGACACGGTGCTGGTACTTGGCTGGAATTCCAAAGAATCCGAACACAACCACAAACACGAAGATATTATCGACCGACAGGGCCTTTTCAATCACATAGCCGGTCAGGAACTCCAATCCGACTTGATTGGCTATCGCTTGGTCGCCAAACTTGAATAACGTGTAGGCATACAGAATTCCGTTAAATACCAATGCCAGCGAGATCCAAGCAATGGACCACGCTGTGGCTTCTTTAAAGCCAACCGCATGGGAATGCTTATGGAAAACTCCCAAGTCCAAGGCTAACATGCCGATAACGAAAACGAGGAATCCTAGGTAAAACCACCAATAATCTGCAAATGGAAATAATAAAGTCTGATCCAAAGTAAAATCTCTCCTTAACTAATCCTGTCAATGTACACGATATACTACCTTCTTAAAAATAGATAAACTATAACAAGTTATTCGTTTTTAACGAAGGAGTCACTTTGGCGGCCGATCTTAAAACTCAGAGTTCACAATGGCTTAACTATCACCACCTGCTGTATTTCTATACGATTGCTCAGGAAGGCAGCATTGCCAAGGCGGCAGAGAAGCTCAACGTCGGTCAGCCCACGCTTAGTACACAATTGAAGCAGCTGGAAGAGTCATTAGGGAAGCGTCTTTTTGAAAGATCCAAACAAAGACTGCATATGACAGAGGCCGGTCGGATTGCTTTTGAGTACGCGCAGCAGGTTTTCAATCTGGGCGCAGAAATGGTGGAGGTCCTTCAGGATCGTTTGCAGAATAATCGTGTGCACGTTCAGATCGGCGCGCTGGACAGCGTGCCAAAGGACATTACTCACAAGGTGATCATGCAAGCGTATAAAGCCGGAAACTGCAACGTATCGGTTGTCGAAGGCGCCGGGGATCAGCTATTGCGGGAGCTAGAGAATCATCATGTTGATCTATTGTTGTCGAACTATATTCCCAGTGTGGATTTTCAATCAGTGTATTCGAAATCCATCGCGAAGCTTCCCGTTGTCGTTTGCGCATCAGAGAAATTCAAACATCTTAAGAAAAACTTTCCACAAAGCCTTGAGGGGCAGCCCTTCGTGGTTCCAACCGTACACAGTCGATTGCGTCGGGAGATCGATCACTATTTCAAGGTGAATCGAATCAAGGTGGATCAGGTGGCGGAAATCCAGGACACGAGCCTGCAGACATTGTTAGGGGCAGAAGGAGTTGGGTTGATTCCGGTGGCAGATGCTGTTGCCAAAAAACTGACGAAGGATGGAAAGCTGATTGTACTTGGAACCTTGAAAGGTGTTTATGAGGAAATCTGGTTGATGGCCGCGAATCGAAAAATTGAAAATCCGATTGCGGCCCAGGTAATGAAAGAGTTCTCGTTGGACTAGCTACTCGCAGATGGCTTTCAAAATTCGGAAAGCCGTAAATTCAAATTCTGAAACTTTGCCGGGCAGTGAAAATTGCAGTTGATTCCAGGATTGTGTTTCTGTTTCTTCGACATTTTCAATTCCGGCATCAGTCAGAAGTCCATTCAAAGCCTTGGCGCATTCGGCTTTGGTGGCTTTTTTTATAGTGGCGCGATCCAATGCCACGATCAAATCAACCAGCTCAGATGATTCTGCATCATAAGATTTATTGTTCAGTGACGCCTCACCAATCTGATCCGCTCTTTGAATTACAAGCTGTTTGAACTCCCGGGCCAAATTCATCTGTTGGCGTTTATCTGTGGAGGCCTCAATGGAAGCCACTGACTTTTCAATCAGATTCTTGCTGTAGGAATCATTCAATGCCCAGGACAATGATGGCGCAAGCAATACGACGGATAAAAATGAAGTGATTAGTTTAAGCATGAGCCCCCCGCTGCACCATCCTCAACCAGGTCAAGCTTGGTTTGGATTTTTGCATAGTAGTTGGCAGTTTCTTTGATTCGCGCGCTGGAGCCCGCATTTCCTTTATTAGGGTAGGAACGTGCGTATTCCCGAAGTTCTGCCAAAAATGTATCAGCATTTGTGACTTTCTTTTTCGCATATTTGGTCGTCAGCAGCTTGGTTAGCGGCGTTTTCAATCCTGCGTAACCCGTGTTGTGGGACCAAACCATAGTCGCACGTTTGATTTTGGCAAGTTCATCCGCTGAAAGTGCAAACTTGGCTTTCATTTTTGAGTCGTTGAAAACGTTATTGTCGAAGTAGTCAGTGGCTTCTTTAAGAGCCGCATAAGTGTAGATCATGTTGGTAACAGGATTGCCTTCAGTGATTGAGATACGATCACAGGAGTTTTTTGCACCCATGCGTTTATCTTCAGCCAGGAACTCATTGGCAAGCTTGTGGCAGCGGGCATCTGGATGAGACTTTAGATACTCTTCTGTTTCTGAGATCATTTTATTAACGGCAGTGATTGCCGGCTGAGTAAATTGACCGATACCACCGGCACCTGTTTTGGACATGATATTAACGTGAAAGCCGGACTCAACCGTGATCATACCAAACACTGTACGGATATTTTGTTTTTGAGCCGCAACGGATTCGCCTTCACCAATGTAGTTTTTCATACATTGAGAGACGACTTCAAAGCTGTTGTTAACCAAAGTAAAGTAGTTTTCACTCACGCAAGGACGGGCTGGGGCGTTCTTGGATTTGCCACCAGAGCAGGTTTTATAGTCCACCACCGGACCCGAAGCAGCACTTTGCAGATACATGGCCGTTTCGATACAAACCGGACGGATGATGGGTTTCTTATTAATTGGAGTTCTGATCAGGGCTCCCAGGTAAGAGGCGCTTGTTTTCTTTCTTTCAAGGGCTTCTTCCATATAGTTGTTTTTTGGGGAGCATTGATTAAAGCGCATCTCTGCAAAGTCACTCGCCTTTGAACAGTTTTTACAAGAAACTGCATCTGCGGTGTCGCCTCTGCTGAATGCAAGCAGATCATTCACTTTATTCATTCTGTCAACTTTTTGAACTGCGGCTTTTGATAGAGACTCTTCGGCTGCTTTTGAAACCTTGGCTTTTTTCGCTACCGGAGTCGAAGGAGTGGATTTGGGCGCAGTTTTCTTTGGCTTTGGGGCGCTCTTATCCACAGTTTGGAGAGGATATATTTTTTCAACATACTTAGAAGACGCCAAGTCTATAAGTTCAAAAGTACCGCTATTTGAGGACGTCATTACAGTGACTCCACATGTGGCAATCAAGCTGAATTTCAATATAGTGTTAGTCCATTTCATAGGCATGATTCTCCTCACCTTTTTGGAGGAGCAAGATCATTGCCAATAAGTCATATGTGATTTCGGTATCTTAGAGCTGAATTCGCTGTCTCAAACTGAGACAGACGGAGTTGGTGACGTAAAGTGTCCTGTCCCTGACAGAATCAGAACACTTAACGTTAAGAGTGCGAATGATATTTACTTTTGAATAACGATGAAAAGATTCACGCCCAGAGGCTCTTTTTCCACCCACATTTTCGAACCGAGGCCATCGAAGACGCGAAGCAAGTCAGTCTCTGTACGGTAAATCAAATGCCAATCAAGAAACAGCTCCAGGAAGGGACCGTATTTGTAGTTTTCCGCGCAGAAGTTTCCGATGATGATTTTTCCGCCAGGTTTTACAGCATCCAGCATGCGCTCAGCAGTTCGGCGCGCAATAGGTTCTGTAAAGTAGTCAAACAAACCTGCAGTGTATATCAGATCATAGTCTTTCTGCGGGAACCCCTGGGAAATGATGTTCTTGATCGCCAGATTGGAAAACTTGAAGCCGAATCCCGACTGAACTTTGCGATCAATGGTATTAAGTTGGCGGTGAGCATGCTTCAAGGATTCTTCATCCTGATCGACACATGTAAATTCAGCATGGCGGTCCAAAAATTCAGGACAGTTTTGTAAAAAGATCTGCTGCTCTTTTGCAGGACCGCTGGCGATGGACATGATTTTCAAATTCTGTTCTGCCGAAGTGTCCTGGAAAAGTTCACGAATCTTTTTTGCCAGATATTGACTGCGGTTACGGACAGCGGTTCCGGATGCGTCTTCCACGAAGTACTTGTGAATGCATTGATCGTACAACGTTTTGCCTACGACCTCGTCGCGGTAAAGCTGATTCATCATTTCGTAGTCACCGGCATAACCACGCGGCTTGTGGTAGGCACGATGAGCGAACGGAGCGCCCCACAGTAGCGGTCCCATTTGCTCACGGGCAAAGTTCATGGCCCATTTCAGCTGGAATTTGCTCATGCCTTTCAAAAGACCGGGAATAAGCGGGTAGCTGGGGCTCAGTGCCGAGTTCATATACTTGGCAAAGGCCTCAGCCACGGCTTTACGGAATTCCATTTCCTTGTGGAAGTCGTGAAGGGGTTTGCTTTCTTCAATCCGGTCGATGCGAGGTTTTAAGTTGGCCAGGAAATCACGCAGCTCATAGATGAAAACTTTGAACTCCACCGGCAGTTGGGCCACCGCATGGGAGTAATTGTTTTGTTCTTCCATGGCCAGATGGGCCGCTTCGTGAGCTTTGATCAGCTCGACGTTCAAAGGTTCGTTCATGATGTCCAGACCGATAATGATCTCGCCGTTTTTTGAGTCAGCCAGGCGCTCTGACTGGGTCCAACGAACCTGCAGGGATTGCAGGTGAGAGTCCTTGAAGTGAACGGCTCCGGATGTGGAGAGGTTCGCTTTGATGAGCTCTTGCACCATGGGAAGTTCTTCGGGTGTCACGACAATGGAGCAGCCAAAGATGCTTACGTCGTGAAGGGGGGCTCTGAATTTTTCAAAGTTAAGGAAAAAGGATTGTGGTGTCAGAAGGCTGCGGTCCTGTCTGATGGATCGCAGTTGTGCGTTCTTATCGACGCTGAAGTTCTCTTGTTGTAATGCCGACTCGCCCATGAAAGTTCCTCTCGGTAAGACATTGATAGCTTCAATTATCTTTGAGGAATAAACGGAAAACCAATTAGTCCCGTTGTTGGGCAGCAAACTCTGGACGTAAATCTATTATTGATTTGTATGAGGGAATAAAAAAAAGCCCGCTGGATGCGGGCTTTGAGATTCTTTTTAGACTTTTTGTAGGTGGAGCTTCCACATTTTCATGCCCATTTGGAACTCGATGTGGGCAACTTCAATTTCGTGGCGCAATTCTGCAAGTTTTAGATCGTACGCCTCTTTCAGCTCTTCACGTTTACGAGCAGCATCTGCTTTGAACTGTTCGTAATCTTCACGAAGCTTTTTGATCTTGGCCTGTGCTTCGATGATTTTCTCTCTCATCATAGTCAGGTGTTCATCTGCAATACCCACTTTTTTAAGCTCTGCAGATTCAGCCTGCAAGCGGGCTTTCAGGATTTCCACATTTGAAATCTGACGAAGTTTGTAAGCCAAACCCATCACATTCAAAGTTTTGATCACCCATTTTGTCGGATCCCAGTGGTACCACTTGATACCATTGCGATAGTCGATCTGAAACTTGTGATGGAAGTTATGGTAACCTTCACCGTGAGTCAGAACCGCGACAAACCACGAGTCACGAGCAGAGATCTCTTTGGAGTAGGTTTGCTTGCCTAGTGTATGGCACAAAGAGTTCACAAAGAACGTGCTTTGTTGTGTAAGGAATATTCTTAGCCCGCCAGCGATTACCAGACCACCCAACCAAGAGCCCATAGCAGCACCAATCAAAGTTGGAACCACGAAGCCCGTAGCGATAGCCACCCAGCCGTAATATTTGTGCTGAAATTGAACCATCCAGTCTTTTTCAAGATCTGGGGCTTGGATTTTTTGATCAACAGAGTCCTTAAAGAACATCCAACCCATGTGTGCATACCAGAAGCCTTCGTTGATGTTGTAAGGATCTTTTTCGCCATCAATATGAGTGTGGTGACGGCGGTGATCAGAAGACCATTTCAAAGCCGAACCTTGGAATGCGGAAGCACCGATCAAAAGAAAGATCGCTTTCGCAATAGGATGGGCGTCATAGCTTTTATGAGAAAACAGGCGGTGATAACCAGCAGTGATGCTTAGATTTGTAGCTGCTGCGAAAATCAAAGCAAACAGAGCAATTCCCCACTCAAAACCTTGAGTGTAGAAATATACTGGCAATAGAATGAATGTAACCAGTGGATTCAGAGTCAAAAAGAGGGCTACCGGCCATTCAATTTTTTTCTTTTTCATTTATACCTCTGCCTTAAAATCTAACAGACCAGCAATATTTTCGATACATAATTCCCTTGCTGCTTGTGGTTGTAGGCGTGGGATGCCGTTATAAGATAGTTGAAAGGCTTGCTGGAAGCACCTTGTTATTTCTGAGCGTGGCTAGGAGTGATTTGAGGTGAGTATCAAAGTTTATTTTTTTTCGTAAACTAAGGGGTAAATAAGACCTTTGTCCCAAAGTCATTTCGCAAAATAGATGGTAGCGTCAATACATGTACATCGATGTGGTGCGACCAGAATCTTGGGATGAACTGAATGACTCTTTAAAAACGCAAATGGGATTGCCTGATCCATTGCGAGCTCGTGCCTATAAAGGTATCGCTCATGCGGTATTTGAAATTACCCAAGGCAGCGCCCAGTTCATGGCTCACAAAAAAGCCATTGGATATATCAAAGGACAAACGCCGGTCTTCGATCATCTTCTGCCATACTACTACAAAGAAACTTACGAAGTTAATTTGCTTTCGCACTTGCAGTTGCAGGACGTAAGATCGTGGGCGGATGGCTTGAAAAAAGACACGAATTTTGTCGTCTTTGCCGAAGATCATCCGGTGACGGGCGAGTTGTATCCCTTCGTTGATGAGCTCGATAAGATACTGAATGAAAAACGTATTTATTCATTTAGAATTTCACATGCCAATCACTTTCACGAGCAACCACAAATCCGGCCCTACTCAGTAAGACTGTGTTCTGTTTCCAAGGAGCTTGCAGTTGCCGTTCTGGGGGAGCGTTTTCGCTGTCCCCCGATGATGGTGCAAAGTATGGAGTGGAATCATGCTGAAGCTTTGCAGGAAGCACTCCTGGCTGGCGAAGGTCGAAAGTTGAATCCACCACTCATTGGCACCTTTGAGTCTGCATTGAGTGACGTGGCCCAGCCGTACTTCAATTCTGAACAATCCCGGTTGTATGATCGTGCGGTTATGGTTTTTAAAGATACCAGTGCCGAGGCGTTGGCGGAAAAGACATTTGCCAAGCTGGGAATCAGTAACGAAGAAGGCTGGTGTGAAGTTGACAGCACGAATATGTGCCACTGGTCCGGAGTTAAAATGTTTTCCACGTGGTGGGAGCCCCAGCCCTCCAGCGAAATATTGCGGGGCTTGCTGATCGCAGGCCCTGAAATCCTGCAGAATCCTCAATTTGTGAAGGCTTTGCGCGAAAGTTACCAAGAACTCCTTGAAGAGCAGACTTGGACCGTTTAGATATGGGGAATGTCCCAGCAAAAGGATAAATTCATTATTTTACGCAAAATGAAGTACGGTGAGTCCGACTTGATTTTGCACGCCATTTCTCCGCAAGGGGAAAAGCGTTCCTTTATTGCCCGTGGGGCTTTAAAAAGCAAAAAACGCTTTGGCGGCGGAATTCTGGAGCCCACTCACTTCGTGACGTTCACGTACAAAGAAAGCACCGAAGAAGGAAAACTGAATACCCTGCAGGAAGCATCATTGATCAATGACTTCGCGGGGATTCGTCAGGACTATGACCATCTGGAATTCGCGTTGCACGTTTTGGATTGCGTAGCCAAAGTTTCCCAGGAGGGTGATAAACACTCCGACTTTTTGTTTAATCTTCTGGGACACACTTTAAAATCGATTGAAAATGCCAAAGATGTTTTGGTTTTGAAAATGCATTTCTATTTGCGTTTCCTGCTTCAGCAAGGCGTGATTCAACCGGAACCCTGGATGGCGCCATTCCTTAGAACAAACCTGGCCGACACAAACTCGTTGCTGGAATATCGTCAGGTTGTCGACGAGGAATTGAACAACGTCGAAAACATGGTTCGCCATTATATCGCTCACGCCGTGATTTAGAGATAACAGAATTATAGCTCCGGTTCTGCGCCTCCTGATTTGTATTCACTTGGTGGAGTCTTTTCCGTAGATGTTGTTTTCTTTTGCGTGGCAGCTTCAGGTTTCAGTTCAATGGTTACCTTTTCTATTTTACCGGTGAATTTAAAAGGCAATTCGTAAGTGAAATCAATCGGTGAGCCAGAGTCCATTCCAACATCAAGTCCTTCAATGATGGACATCTTAAGGGGAATCGTCTTCTCAAGACGGCCTTCAACAAGTGATTCGCCGTTACAGCTCATTTTAAGTTTGCCGCCCTTTCCAAGTCCTCCGCCATCATAAGTGAATTCAACGGTTAGAACTGACTTGCCTTTTGGAAGACTCTTTTTGGAAGTGAAAGTAGGTCTCTCCAGGGACAGGAAGTTATAAACGAACGAAGGCTTCCCATTTCGGAGATAGAGTCCGTAACCACCACCGTTACCACCGTGAGTGATGATCATTCCGTTGGCGTTCTCGTCTGGTAAATCCACGGCAGCGGAAATCACCCATGATTTATTCAGAATGGATGGAGCTGAACTGTCTGGTAGGCCAACCATGCCTTCAAAATATTCAATTTTAGTGCGACCTTGAGTTAAGCTCGGGCGTCCCATAAGTTCATCGCTTAAACGTACAGTGCCTCGCCAATCCAGAGGCAAGACTTGATATTTAGCGGCCTCAACCCACCACAAATCCTGTAGTTCCCGCAGCTTTTCCGGATGCTTTTGGCTAAGATCATTCGCCTGGGAAAAATCCTCGGTAATGTTATAGAGCTCCCATTTCGCTTTGTCTGGATTGAAATCTTTCTCGTTGCGGTTTGCTTCCCAAGGTACGAAAGACGGGGAGGAAGCCATCCAACCATTGTGATACAAGCCGCGATTGACGGCCAATTCAAAGTACTGGGTTTTTCTTTTTGATTCAGCTTTTGCATCTTCGAAGGTGAATGCGAAGCTGATACCCTCGATGGGTTTTTGCTGAATTCCGTTTAGCAAGGCTGGCGGTGTGATACCGCAAGCTTCATAGATGGTTGGCGCAATATCAATGACATGCAGGAACTGATTTCTTAATCCGCCTTTATCTTTGATTTTCTCCGGCCACGAAATGACCATCGGATTTCTGGTTCCACCGAAATGACTTGCAACTTGCTTGGTCCATTGAAATGGAGTGTTCATCGCATGTGCCCAGGATGATGGGAAGTGATTGAAGTGTTTCGGACCACCTAACTCATCGATGGCTTTTAAATTGTCCTCCCACTTTTCGGAAAGGCCATTGAAAAAGACATTTTCATTGAGGGAGCCTTCAAGTCCGCCTTCGGCGCTGGAGCCATTGTCCCCCAGTATATAGATAATCATCGTGTTGTCAGCGTCTGGAAGCTGTTTTACGGCGTCGATAATTTTACCCATCTCGTGATCGCAGTGCGCTCCGTAAGCTGCGAAAACCTCCATCATGCGACTGTACAGTCGCTGTTGATCTGCATTCAGTGAATCCCAGGCCGGCAGCCCACGAGAGCGTTCAGTCAGCTTCGTATCCGCAGGAACAACACCCAGTTTTTTTTGCCGATCCAGTGTCTGCTCGCGATATTTGTCCCAACCCATATCAAATTTGCCTTTGAATTTTTCAATCCAATCTTTGGGGGTGTGATGGGGAGCATGAGTGGCTCCAGGTGCCACATACAAAAAATAGGGACGATCAGGTGCAATGGATTTAGCCTTATGCACCCATGTGATGGCCTTCTCTGCGAGATCAGAAGTCAGATGATAATCTGGATCTGGAGAGCGAGGTACCAGCTTGTGGTCTTCATAGAGAACGGGATTCCAATGGTCCATGTCTCCGCCATTAAATCCGTAAAAGTAGTCAAAGCCCAATCCATTCGCCCATCGATCAAAGGGTCCCACGGCGCTTGTTTCCCACGTGGGCGTATTGTGGTTTTTACCAATCCAGGCAGTCATGTAGCCATTTTGACGAAGGACCTCTCCGACGGTGCCGCAGCTCTTTGGAAGTATGCAGGTATACCCGTCGTATCCAGTTGCTGCTTCAGTAATACCTGCAAAAGTTGCGGAGTGATGATTGCGGCCCGTGATCAAAGCGGCACGGGTGGGACTGCAAAGGGCTGTGGTGTGAAAGGTGTTGTAGCGAAGTCCTTCGGCCGCAAGTTTATCGACTGTGGGTGAAGGTACACCGCCGCCAAAGGTGCTGAATTGACCAAACCCCGTATCATCCAAAAGAATCAAAACGATGTTGGGGGCGCCTGCCGGTGCGGCTACCGGTTGGGGGAACTCTGCAGGATCGGAATCAAATACGGTACGTCCCACACTTCCAGAAAAGTGAAAATCATCACGGGGTAAAATCTTGGGAGTTGGGGAAGATGGCTCATTATTTGACTTTGAATCTTTAGGCTTCACAAAGACCTCCAGTACGAAGCAAAGCATCTCGCAATCAAAATAAATTTAAATAGGAGGCAGATATAGCAGCAACGCAATATTCAAAGATTTGTGAGGACTCAAGCGAGGACTGACTTTCACCCAGTGAGAGGTGACAGAGACTCTAGGGCTTTCCTTTGCCGAGGGGATGAAGCGACTCCATCGTTCGTGCTAATTGATCGATGCCCAGATGGGTGTACTTTTCCGTCGCTTGCAGGCTTTCGTGACCAAGCATTTCCTGTAGTGTTCTTAAGTTTGCACCACTCGATAATAGGTGAGTGGCAAAGCTGTGTCTTAGGGCGTGGGGATGCAGCGGTTTTAAAAGACCAGCGCGTTGCCCACTCTTTCGAACCATTTCGTAAGCAGTTCTTTGCACCAGCGGTTTTTCACCGAAAATAAAATCATCAAAGCCACATTCTTTTTTCCAGCGCTGCAAAACCTGCACAGTCATCTGGGGAAGCGCGACCACACGTTCTTTGTTTCCCTTACCCAGCACGCGCAAAGTTTTTTGCGGTAGTTGCACGGAAGACCAACGCAGATTGCAGGCTTCGCTGATACGCAGACCACCACCGTAAAGAAGTAAGAACAAAACTTTCTCATTCAAGGGCACTTGATGTTCACGATCAAAGGTGTGAAGCACAGCAAGTGCTTCATCAACACTCAAAAAATGTGGCAGCTTGCGAGGCACCTTCGGGCACACCACCTGTATCGCGAGATTCCGCTCCAGCAGATTCTCTTCCGTGTAGGCCCAGTTAAAAAAACTCTTCAAAGTGGCGGCTTTTCGGTTCCGGGAAGCCAGAGAAAGGGAGGCCCAACGGTTGAAAGCAGCCCGCACCGAACCCATCAATTCGGCCTCAGACCATGAGGTTTTCTCGGATTGTGAGTTTTTGTCCAACTCGAAGGCCTGCTGCAAATCGAGGGTGTAGTGCTTGATTGTAAGGGGCGAGGCCGATTTGACAAAGGCCATGTATTTCAAATACTTATCTATATTTTTAGAGAGCTGAAAAGCCTTGCTCATAAGCACCCTGAAGTGTCGGCTCCGGGCATGACGGATAAAAAAAATATAACGCCATGCATTTTTTTTATTGAAAAAGGTACAGGACTAAGGTTATAACTCAATGCGTCGGAAGCGTATCACACTGAGTCATTCAAAGTGAGACAGCTACCAAAACTCTTTAGAAGAACGTTACCGAAAGGTGGAGCCATGAACGATAACAATTCTACGATCCTGCCCTCTTCTCAGAATGCTAACCAAATCATGTGGAATACAAACACAACTTCCAAAGTGATGGAAAACAAGACCATCGTCTACACTTCTGAAGTTATGGGCAACCTGATGAAAATGATCGATCGCGTAGCTCCATCTGGCGCGAATATCCTGGTACTTGGTGAGTCAGGTACAGGTAAAGAGTTGATCGCTCGCTCCATCCATGAGCGTTCAAACCGTAAAAACAAACCATTTATCGCTATCAACTGCGGAGCTCTTCGCGAAACATTGCTAGAGTCTGAGTTGTTCGGTCACGAAAAAGGTTCTTTCACTGGCGCTTACAACCGTAAAATCGGTTTGGCTGAAGCTGCTAACGGCGGGACATTGTTCCTGGACGAAATCGGTGAACTTGATCCAGCTATCCAGGCTAAACTTTTGCGCTTCATCCAAGAAGGCGAAATGTTCCGCGTAGGCGGCAAAGAGCCAATCAAAGTTGATATCCGTCTGATCTGTGCGACGAACCGTGAGTTGGATCAAGAAGTTGTTCGCGGTAACTTCCGTGAAGACCTTTTCTATCGTATCAACACGATCGTAGTAAGTGCTCCGCCACTTCGTCGTCGTAAGGAAGACATTCCTTCTTTGATCAACCATTTCTTGAATAACTCTCAGCATGCATACTTGAACCGTGGTCGTTCAGTTTCTGAAGACGCGATGAAAGTTTTGATGAAATACGAGTGGCCAGGAAACATCCGTGAACTTCAAAACGTATGTGAGCGCCTTCAGATCCTGTCTGACGGTCACATGATCATGTTGAACGATCTTCCAGAGAACATCAGAAACCCTGAGACTCAAAAAGACGTGATCGAGTATGATCCAAACATGACTTTGCATGATCTTGAGAAGCGTTACATCTTGAAGGCTCTTCAGCACTTCGGTGGTAACAAAACTCAAGCGGCAAACAACTTGGGTATCACGATCAAGACTCTTTATAACAAACTTCATGAGTACGGCGAGTTCGAAAAATTCGCAGTTCACACGAAGCCAGCTAAGTAGGTCTACACTCCGACTTCGTCGGAGTAGGTCTTCACTTCCCAAAATTAAATAACGTTCTATGGCTCAGTGGGGTTCCTCTCTCTTCCCTCACTGGGCCTTTTTTATTTGGATGGGCTGGGAAGTGCTTTTTAGGGCGGCGGGGATTGTCTCTGTATAAGACGTTTACAGCTGGGTGTGTGTTTATTTCAATCTGGGGCTGGTCTGGATCCTGCTTTGTAAGTTGGTGTTGAAAAACTAACTTTTAGCCCTTGATGGGCGTAACGAGGCGGAATTATGAAATCATTTAAAGTTTTTATCGCAACAGCTGTAGTCACTTTGAGTGCTTCCATCAGTGTTGCAAGCATGTCGCAAAACTCCCAACAATATTCAGCGTGTGTGAATGAACTTGCCCGTATCGGTTTTACGGATATTGCCCAGGTTCAGCGCTCTTGCTTTTCCGGTCTTCGTGAGGACGGTCTTGGGTATGCGGCTTGTATGGCAAATATGACCATTATCGGTCTTCCGTTGGGTACCAGTCAGTTGGCGCCAAAACAAAAAGGCATCACGGCTGCTGAGGTTTGCACGGCAGGTACAGATTCTCAATTCCTGAATTGTGCATTTAACCAGGTTCAACAACAGGGTAGAACTGCTGAGGAAGCGGTTCGCTCTTGCCCAAATCAATTCTACCGTCCACAGAATACGGTGACGAATGGTGCTGAGTTCTCCCGCAAGTCAGACGAAGTGATTGTTCAGGAATCTATTGACGACCTGGTCAATAACTACGGTGGCAGCAGACATTCCACTTACACTGCTCCAAGAGCACAACAGCCTTCCCAAGAGTCTCAGCCAACGTACGAATCTCAACCAGCTTCCGGCACAGTTTACTCTGACCTTCCAGAAGTTGAGTAATCAGATTTTGGCGACCGCGGCCTTGATGTCAGTTGTGTCGTGATACAGTCCAAAACCAAATCGTAAACGTGAGCCCCGGGAGTCCGTCATAAGACCCCGGGTTTTCATTTCTTTGACCAGCTGTGAAGTCGCTTCAGTCGATGGCAGATTGAAAGTTAAAAAGTGACCGTGATTTTTCAAGTTATCCTGGATTAGGTTCTGACGGTTCACCAGGGGATGATTCACTTTTGCAAGTTCCTCAAGAAACAGCTGTTGATTGTTCTGAATCAAAGTGTGAATCCTGGTGATGTCCAACCCCTGATCCTTGAAAGTTTCAAGAGTGGCAATCAATCGATACATTCCGGAAAAATCCATGGTGCTGCCGGCATACTGATAAGCATCGGTCGGATAGCCGACTTCGTTGCCGATCGCTGACAGTTTCGAGAGCTCTGCAAACCAACCGGTATACATCGGACGGTGACGGGTGCTTGGTGGGACATAAAGGAAGCAACAGCCTTCTCCACCCTGTGCATATTTATAGGATCCGGCGACATAAAATACCTTCTCCTGAATGGGCTTCAGGTTCAGGGGCGCCGCCATGAACGAATGATAGCCATCGATCACAAAAGGAACATCGGAAGGGGCATCCTTCACAAGTCTTTCAACATCGCAGACCAATCCCGAATTGAAGAATACATGGCTAAGGAAAATCATATTCCAATCTGAGGATTCCATGGCTTGTTCGAAGCGTTCGTGAAATGTGTCGAAGGGGAGAGTGGGGATTTTCACAACTTCAAAATGAGGAAGTTCTGCAAGGCGGCTGACCTGGCGGTCGAACGAGTAGAATTCAGAATCTGTGGTTAGAATCCGGACTTTCTGATTCCAATCCAGGGAACTCAATAGTCGGAAAACAAACTCGTGGGTATTCGGAGCAAATACTATTTGCTGGGAATGTGTCAGATTCAAAACGTCAGAAATAAGTCTTTGAGCTTGAGGAACCTTGACTGAAAAGATGTGGGACCATTTGTCGTCGACATATTTGGCGCAATCGTCCCAGTATTGAAGCTGGGCTTCGCGAGTCACGTCAGGCCAATAGTGATGGCTGTGGCTGGCAAAATGGAGCAGGGTGGGATTCGCTTCTGTAAATCGACGATAAAGATGTTTGTACATGCAGCGATGATAATAAAAAAGGGAGTCGTTGACTCCCTTTTTTTGATTGCGATGTGCAATTAATGACTAGAAGTAACCTTCGCCGTCTTCATCTTCATCTTCGTCGTCTTCATCGTCGTCATCAGAAGATTCTTGCATGTCGTCTTCAGACTCTTCATCTTCCATGTCTTCGAAAGATTCATCAGATTTTTCTTCAGATTCGTCATCAGACCACTCGTCGTCAGAAGAAACAGTTTCCTCTTCGATATCAACCATAGCATCCATTTCAGTTTCATCGTCGAAATCAGAAGCGATTTCAACCGGTGCTACTGCTGCTACTGGTTTAACTGCTTTTTCAGCTTTTGCTTTTGGAGCGGCAGCTTTTTTAGGAGCAGCTTTTTTCGCTGCAGGCTTTTTAGCGGCTTTCTTAGGAGCAGCTTTTTTTGCAGCAGCTTTTTTAGGAGCGGCCTTTTTAGCTGGTTTAGCAGCTTTCTTAGCTACTTTTTTCGCAGGCTTCTTGGCAGCTTTTTTCGCAGCCTTTTTCGCCGGTTTAGCAGCTTTTTTCGCTACTTTTTTAGCTGGTTTAGCAGCCTTTTTAGTTACTTTTTTAGCAGGTTTTGCTTTTGCTTTTTTCTTTGCCATGGCGTTGCTCCCTCGAGGTAGTCGTATGTATAAAACGAATGCCCTCATAGACTAACGAGGTTTATTAGGTGAGGCAATTCAAATTGAATTCTCAACATTTGGTCTGGTTTTTCAGAGGAGAAACTCATTTCAAACAGGAAATAAAAGTAGCGAACAAAAGTTTTTACTCCACAGGACACACCGGAGTTGGGGATCAGGCAGGAGGGGACGGTATGGACGCTTTGGTCGCCTAAGTATCTGATTTCATTGCTGGAATAAAAAAACCCGGCAAGTTTCCTTGCCGGGTTTAAGTTCTTTAAGTAACTTCGTTCAGTCCGTTGAGCCGAAATTAACCGATTAGTTTCAAAGCCAATTGGTTAGTTTGGTTCGCTTGAGCCAAAGTTGAAGTACCAGCTTGCAACAAGATGTTGTTACGAGTCATCTCAGAAGAAGCCTGAGCTACGTCAGTATCACGGATACGTGAGTTAGCAGCAGACATGTTCTCTTGAGCTACACCCAAGTTATCAACAGTTGAAGTCAAACGATTTTGAAGGGCACCCAAGTTAGCGCGTGTACCATTCACAGAAGTTTGAGCTTCATCAAGCATGGATAGAGCTGATTGTGCACCGTCTTTAGAAGAAAAGTCGATACCAGCTAGACCCAAAGAGTCCAAAGTAGCTACGTTTTCGCTTGCTTTGAAGGAGATACGATCTTCTTCAGCATTGTTACGGATACCTACTTGGAAATCGAAGCTTGGTGAAGAACCATCCAACAATTTCGTTGTACCCCAAGTTGTAACGTTAGCGATACGTTGCATCTCGTCTTTAAGTTGAACAACCTCTTTATTCAACATACCGCGCTCTTTGTCACCGATAGTGTCAGAAGAAGCCTGGATACCAAGCTCACGTAGACGTACGATGATGTTACCGATTTCATTCAAGCCACCCTCAGCAGTTTGAACCATGGAGATACCATCGTTCGCATTACGTTGAGCTTGTGCAGCAGAGCGGATCTGAGCTTTGAAGCTTTCAGAGATCGCCAAACCTGCAGCGTCGTCAGCAGCTTTATTGATACGGCTACCAGAAGCCAATTTTGCCATTGAATCGTTGATAGTTCTTTGTGAACCAACCAAGTTTCTTTGAGCGTTAATTGCAGCGATATTTGTTGTTACTCTCATTCCCATTTTAAAATCCTCCGTTAAAATTTATTTTTCATATTCATTACCTTCCTTGATTTGTTTTTTGGGAGAGCAGAACCTACTTCTGCTTGCCCGGCACTGACATCCGAGTCTGTGCTTTGGCCTTTAGCCTTTTAGTGGACCATGCTGTGCTAGATGTCTTCGGGTCTCTCAACCTCTTGTTCCAGCGCACAGCTTGAACAATCTGTTGTTCATTATTATTTCATCCTTGAAGGCCCTCCTTTCGGTATTAGCAAGAGAGTGACCTTCTCTCTTGACTCCTTCTGAGTGAATCTTTGATGTGATTAAGATCGGGATCTGAATGCGAGTCTTGACAGGACGAGAGGCGGGTTTTGTATTTTTTAAACAATACTGGTCAAAGGCCGGATCTGGATTTCAGGACTAAGATTTGTCCTGAATCACTAAGATACAGTACTTTCAGAGGGAAAAACGGCGTTCCCCACGACTTTGAGAGAGTCAATTTTTCGAATGGGACGTCGGTTGTGGCAATACAGGCAGGTGTTTCGACAAAGGCACTGTGCTCATTGGTAAAAAAATCTGACAATTTGTGAATGGAAATTGAAAAATACACTGAGCCACATCAGCGGTCACTTGAGGATGTGTTGAAATCGTCGCCCTCTGTAAATCAGGGCCTCACTTCGTTGGAAGCGGAGCTGCGTTTGCAGGCGAATGGTCCCAATGTTTTTCCAACCAAGAAGCCGCGGCCATTGTGGAAGATATTTCTGGGGCAATTCGCCAGTCCATTGATCTATATACTTCTCGCTGCTGGAGGTGTGGCACTTGCAATTGGTGACACACGCGATGCTCTTTTTATCGCAATCATACTTCTGATTAACTCAGTCATAGGCACCACCCAGGAAAAGGGGGCGCAGAACAGCGCCCTGGCGTTGAAACGAATGGCTGAAACCAGATCCATGGTTATGAGGGATGGGCGACAGATGGAGATCCCATCCGAAGAAATAGTACTGGGTGATGTTGTTTATCTGGAGTCGGGAAATAAAGTTCCCGCGGATTTGCGCCTTATCAATACACACTCTCTGGAAGTCGACGAGTCCCTGCTGACCGGCGAGTCCCTTACTGTGGTCAAGGACGCGTCTGGCCAGTTTGCGGAGCATGCATCTCTGGGGGATCGCAAGAACATGGCTTTCACCGGATCTTTGGTGGTTCGCGGGCGGGCCACCGGTCTGGTCACTGCTGTAGGATTGCAGTCGGAGTTGGGTCGAATCGTCAACTCATTGAACTCGGAGGAGTCAGCGGGTACGCCGTTATTGATCCGCATGAAGAAGCTAACACACAAAATCGCCATTGCACTCCTCGTGGTGACGGCTTTGATGGCGGTCTTTCTGTTTTTGAAGGGCTATGGATACTATGAGGTTCTTGTGTTCAGTGTGGCCCTGGCAGTATCCGCGATTCCTGAAGGATTGCCGGTGGCGTTGACAGTGGCATTGTCTGTTGCCAGTCGCCGGATGGCCCAGCGAAATGTCATCGTAAGAAAACTTCCTGCCGTCGAGGCCTTGGGGTCTTGCACATATATCGCCACCGATAAAACGGGAACATTGACCGTAAACCAAATGACTGTGCGAAAAATCGTGGCGCCGGATGGTGAGCAATTCGATATTGAAGGAAGCGGCTTGGATCCGGGCTCCAAGAAATTCGACAATGTACACATGGAATCACTGGTTCGATGTGGTGTGCTTTGCAACGAGGCCAAACTCTTTTTTCAGGAAGGCAAGTGGACAGGGCATGGTGATGCTGTGGATCTGGCATTTTTGGTGCTTGGAGAAAAGGCCGGAGTTAATCCATCCGATTCGGGTGGTTTGGTTTCTGATATTCCTTTCGAGCCTGAGCATCAGTTTGCGGCGACACTGCACGAAGGAAATGATCATAAACGGATTCTTTCAGTAAAGGGTGCTGTCGAGAAACTGTTGCCCATGTGTGACAGTATGCTCGTGCAGGGACATAAGCATCGCATAAATACAGACGCTATTTTAAATCAGGCCGATGAGTTGGCGGAAGCCGGTTATCGGGTTTTGGCTTTGGCCGGACACATGGTATCCCGTTCGGAGAGTGAAATTTCCAAATCCCCGACAGGACTTGTGTTCTATGGACTGGTTGGAATGATAGATCCTTTACGTCCCGAGGCTGCCAAAGCCGTCAAGCAATGCCAGCAAGCCGGAATTCGTGTGGCTATGGTCACGGGGGATCATCCAAAAACTTCTTTGGCGATCGCACGGGAATTGGGGTTGGCGCAGACCATGGATGAGGTTGTTTCCGGACCTGCGTTGAAGCAAGTTGAAAGTGAAGATCAGCTTTCGAAAATGATTCTGGAGGGGCGAGTCTTCGCTCGGGTGGAGCCCCAACAGAAGCTGCAGATTGTGCAGCATTTAACTCAGAAGGGATTTTTCGTGGCGGTCACCGGCGATGGAGCGAACGATGCTCCGGCGTTGAAAGCCGCCAACGTCGGAGTGGCAATGGGTCTTAGTGGAACAGATGTCGCAAAGGAAACAGCGGATCTGATTGTTGCTGATGACCGGTTTTCCTCGATTGTTGCGGGGGTCGAACAGGGCAGAATCGTCTATAACAATCTCCGCAAAGTCGTGTACCTGCTAATTTCAACGGCCGCGGCAGAAATTCTGATTTTTGTTCTAAGCTTTGTCTTCAACGCTCCGATGCCGCTGACCGCGGCTCAGATTCTTTGGCTTAATTTGGTCACAAACGGAATCCAGGATATTGGATTGGCATTTGAGCCGGGCGAAGGCGACGAACTGGCCCATCGTCCAAGAAAGCCCAATGAATCCATATTCGACCGATTGATGATGGAAAGAGTTCTGTTGTCGGCAATCGTAATCGGTGGAATAGGCTACTGGTACTTCCATCAATTGGTTCAAAGTGGGGTGGGTATTGAAGCAGCCCGTAACAACCTGTTGCTGTTCCTGGTGATATTCGAAAACCTGATGCTGGGGAATTGTCGTTCAGAAGAAAAGTCCATCTTCAAGCTCAATCCGTTACGCAATAAGTTCCTTCTCGGCGGGGCGATACTTGCCCAGGGCATTCATATCGTGGCTATGTATACACCGGGGTTGAATATCCTGCTTGAGGTCGGTCCAGTTCCAATCGGTGAATGGGCTCGAATGTTTGCAATGGCGCTGGCAGTTCTGGTGGTCATAGAAGTGCACAAAATGATCAAAGCGCGGGGAATCAAAGCTCAGCTTGCAAGCTCTTAGTCGATCTCGATAAAGCGGCAGAAGGCCATATTTCCAGAAAGCTCGTACTGGTGAGTTTGAGTGGCTTTTAAGTGATGTTTTGTATCATATCCCAAAGTGCATTTTACAGTTTCGCTGGCAAAGTGCGTGCAATCCTCGCAGGAAAAGCGCGTGTCGAATTTCAGAAAGTCCGTTGGATTGACCCGGTCCTTATGAATGGAGGGACGGATGCGAGGCTGGGATTTACCTTTTCCTTTAGGGTTCACTATACCTTTAGGATTAACAATACCTGGCATTTTATAAAGTCCTTGGAGTTGACATTGGCAAAATAGACCTCATTCTTATTTCAGATGGAGGAGCTATGAGCAATGATATTGAAAAAATGACGCGAAAAAGCCAAGAGGCCATGCAGGCCGCTGCAAAGCTGGCTGAACGCAAGTCAAATCCCTCTGTTGAACCCGAGCACCTTTTGCTGGAACTGGTTCAGCAAAGTGAAGGGATCATCCCTCGTCTTTTGGATAAGTTGAATGTCGCTCAGGCGGATTTCCTGGGTGAGTTGCGTAAAAAAATCGATCGTTTTCCTACAGTAAGTGGTGGTGGACAAAAGCAGTTTGCAAGTCCCCGTCTGGAAAAAATATTCCGCGGAGCGGAGGTCGAAGCCGACGAGTGGGGGGATGCCTATATCTCCACAGAGCACTTCTTTTTGGCGATGCTAAAAGGCGGTGATGCGGAAATGTCCGCGTTTTTTAAAAAGTTCAATTTGAATCAGGATAAAGCAAAGGCCGCATTGAAGGAAATGCGTGGCAGCCAAAAAGTGACGGATGATGATCCCGAGAACAAGTACGAGGTATTAGCCAAGTACGCTCGTGATCTGACGGCGTTGGCTGCGGAAGGCAAACTGGATCCTGTCGTCGGTCGTGACGAGGAAATTCGTCGTGTGGTGCAGGTTCTGTCCCGTCGTACGAAAAACAATCCAGTGCTTATCGGTGAGCCGGGTGTGGGTAAAACCGCCATTGCAGAAGGTCTGGCATTGCGAATTTTGAAACACGACGTTCCTGATAATTTGATTGGCAAGAAACTGATGTCCCTGGATATGGGCGCGTTGATTGCCGGTGCAAAATACCGTGGGGAATTTGAAGACCGTCTGAAAGCTGTGATCAAGGAAGTTACTTCCAGCGATGGACAGATTATTCTGTTTATCGATGAACTTCATACTTTGGTTGGCGCAGGTAAAACAGATGGTGCCATGGATGCGGGGCAGTTGTTAAAACCGGCTCTGGCGCGTGGTGAGCTTCGCTGTATTGGGGCAACGACTCTGGACGAGTATCGCAAATATATCGAAAAGGATGCGGCGTTGGAACGTCGTTTCCAGACAGTCATGGTTGAAGAGCCCAGCGAAGAGGACGCCATCACGATTCTGCGTGGCTTAAAGGAAAAGTACGAAGTCCATCATGGAATTCGTATTACTGATTCCGCTCTGGTCTCGGCAGTTAAATTGTCGCGACGTTATATCACCAATCGTTTCCTGCCGGACAAGGCCATCGATTTGATCGATGAAGCCGCAAGTAAATTGGGTATTGAGACCCGCTCAGTTCCTGAAGAGGTCGACAAAATCGAGCGTGAGTTGATGCAGCTGCGTATCGAAAAGGAAGCATTGAAAAAGGAAAAGGAGCAGGAAGCGAAAGATCGCATCGTCGTTATCGACAAGGAGATCGCAGAGCTCAGTGCAAAGAACCAATTGTTGCGTGAACAATGGGAATTCGAAAAAGGCGGCATCAATCAGATCAAAAAACTGAAGGCCGATATCGAGGATATCAAGGTGGCAATCGCCAAGGCTGAACGTGAAGGTGATCTGGGTAAAGCTGCAGAGCTGAAATATGGCAAACTTCCTGAGACTGAGAAAAAAATCAAAGCGATGGAAGAACGCAGTAAAGAGCAGGGCGGAAGTGAAGGCCGCATGCTTAAGGAAGAGGTCACTCCAGAGGATGTCGCTGAAGTGGTTGCGAAATGGACTGGTGTGCCAGTCAGCAAAATGCTTGAAAGCGAAACGCAAAAGCTTTTGCACATGGAAGATCAGCTTAAAAAACGCGTTGTGGGTCAGGACCATGCATTGACCGTGGTTTCCGATGCCATTCGACGGGCTCGTGCCGAGATCTCAGATCCCAACAGGCCTATCGGAACTTTCATGTTCCTGGGACCGACGGGTGTGGGAAAGACTGAAACTGTAAAAGCACTTGCAGAGTTTCTATTTGACGACGAGCAGGCCGTGGTTCGCATCGATATGAGTGAATACATGGAGAAGCACGCGGTATCCCGACTGGTCGGTGCGCCTCCTGGATATGTCGGCTACGAAGAGGGCGGTCAATTGACCGAAGCTGTTCGTCGCAGACCATACAGCGTGGTGCTTTTGGATGAAGTCGAGAAGGCGCATCCGGATGTTTTCAACATTCTGTTGCAAGTATTGGATGATGGTCGATTGACCGATGGTCAGGGCAGAACTGTGGATTTTAAAAACACGGTGCTGATCATGACCTCCAATGTTGGGTCTCATTCAATTCTCGATCCGAAGATGTCAGAGGCTGACAGACAAAAAGCGGTGACCGAAGCTCTTCGTGAGCATTTCCGTCCTGAGTTTTTGAACCGTATTGATGAAGTTGTGATTTATCGCTCACTTGGTGAGGATCAAATTTCCGGAATCGTGCAGGTTCAGTTGGATCTGGTTGCGCAGCGTTTGAAAAGCAAGAAGATTGGAATTTCATTCAGCAAAGACGCCGTCGAATTGTTGGCTCGTAAAGGTTACGATCCAATTTATGGAGCCCGTCCTTTGAAACGTGTTATCCAGAACGAACTGCTTAATCCACTGTCTAAAAAAATTATCAGTGGTGGCGTTAAGGCGGGTGACACAGTTGAAGTCAAAGCGAATGGCAACCAATTGACAATGTAAAACTTGGCATGGGTTTCGCTTACTCCTGGATAGGCAGGCAATGATGCCTGCTTATCTAACAGGAGAACCACAAATGGGTATCGACAAAAACAGACCAAACTCATCATCTACTGACAAATCTGGCAACAGAGCTGAAGACATGCGCAGAGAGTCTTCAAACTCCAGCCGTCGTGATTCCAATTCCAAAGATTCACAAAGACCTTCTCAAGGCAGAGATGAAAGAAATTCTTCTTCAGGCAGAAGATAGTTCGTCTGAAAAAGTTTTTAGAAAGGGTTTCCAGAATGGAAGCCCTTTTTTATTTGCCAAAATGCACCAGTAAACGCGCCTCACGAGGTAAATAGCCCCGGGGAGACTTTCCCTGGTGTCGGGGCATTTTTAACCGCAGAAGTTCTACCTAGGACCCTTCCTGCCAATCATATTCACGAAGAAACTGATAACTGCCAATACCAGGAACACGATCAGCAGGATTCGGCCGATCTCCATGGACATTCCTGCAATACCATTTGCTCCAAGAACAAATGCGACGATGGCTAAGATGAAAAATGCGATTGCAGCCCGTAACATGCAAACCTCCTCAGTGGGTGTTACTGAAATAGAGACAAGCAAATCAGATGCCAACCATCACAAAGACGAGTGTCTTTTGCCAAGTTTTCTGTAAAGGGTTTTTCTGTCTATTCCCAGATCGCGCGCGGTTTTTTCCTTGGCGCCTTTGTTTAATGCCAGAACATATTCGATATAGAGATCGTTCATTTCCTCGATGGACAGAACACGGCAAATATCTTCGCGCAATTGTTCTCTCAGGAACTTCAGCGTGTTTTTCTTTTGGTTTTGGATTTCATTGGCTTCCGGGTGAAGATCTTCAACTTCGATATGGGAGTTTGCTGCAAGGACAACGGCGCGCTCGATGCGATTTTCCAATTCGCGAACGTTCCCGGGCCATTTTTGTGAAACAAGATACTGAATCGCAGCAGGAGTCAGTCCCAGAATTTTTTTGGCATTCACCGTAGAGAACTTTTTCACGAAGTGATGCGCCAGGGGAGGGATGTCTTCACCGCGTTCGCGCAAGGACGGAACATTGATCGAGATAACATTCAGTCGAAAAAAAAGATCCTCACGGAACTTTTTCATTTGAACAGCCCGCTGCAGATTTTGGTGGGTGGCGGCAATCACCCGGATATTGATCTGGCGAAGTGCGTTTTCGCCAAGACGTTTTATTTTTCGTTCCTGCAGAACTCGCAGTAGCTTCGCTTGCAGACCAAAATCCATATCTGCAATTTCGTCCAGAAACAGCGTGCCGCCTTCGGCTTCTTCAAATAGCCCGGTCTTGGTGGCAACCGCGCCGGTGAATGCTCCACGGGCATAACCAAACAGTTCTGACTCCAGAAGGTGATCGGGAATGGATGCGCAATTAATGGCGACGAAGTTGCGGGTGCGGCGGGTGCTGAGTTCATGAATATGTTTTGCGATGATTTCTTTGCCGGTGCCGCTTTCGCCCGTGATAAGGATATTCGAACAGCTGTCGGCCACTCGACGGGCCAGTGTCAAAGCAGACAAGAAGGCGGGACTTTCAGCGATGATGTCTCGACCCTCTTGCATTCATTGACTCCTTATAAGCTGCCACCGCCAGAGATGATGATAAAGTATTGAACTTCTTCTTCGGGCATCTTGAATCCAAATTTGTCTCGGCGGGTGTCATAGTACTTCGTGACTTGAGCGCCGCCACCAATTCGTAGGCCCCCAATGGCAAAAATCAAACCGCCTTTGCCGAAATAACCGCTGGCGTCCTCATTGGCAAAACGCAAACCGGGGCCGATGAAACCTTCGATGCCCAATTTCCCGGCGTCATTGTAAAAGCTTGTTCCGAAGATGGCGGCTGTGTCCAAGCCATAAACATTGTCGATGCTGCTGCCAAACTGGGTGAACAGGGAGTTGCGCCAGTTCAGGTAATTGGTGAGGTACCAATTCAAACCCACATCAATTTCCGTGTAAGTGTTGCCGTTATAAGTTCCGACCCCTCCGCTGACGTCATAAGAGAGCTTTTGCGCCACGGCAGGACAAGAAAACAAACCACCAACTATCGCTAAAATGCTTATTAGTTTTTTCATATCTACATGTTCCAAAGCTCTTGGGGGCAAGGTCAATCAGAATGCGGCTTTCCGGGTATTCAACACTCTGAAAATAGGCGGCTTTTCTTGCCATTTTCCCTGCGAAAGGGTAGGTTTCACCGCATTCAAACAGGGGCCCGTATGTTTTCTGGAATTGTTGAATCTGTCATGCCGATTGAGAGCTCGGAAGAGCTGCAAAACGCCTATCGTGTAAAAATTAAAAAACCTTCTGAATTCAATGATTTAAAGCTTGGGGATAGCATCGCTTGCGATGGTGTTTGCCTGACGGTGGAAGCCTTTGACGAACAGCAAATGACGTTCGCGCTGGCAGCGGAAACAATCAAGATTCTTGATTGGAACCCTTCCAGGTGGATTGGCAAAAAGGTCAATTTAGAGAGATCTTTGCGTTTTGGGGACCGTATTCACGGTCATTTGGTAACGGGCCATGTTGATAGTTTGGGCTCTGTGACAAGAGCTGAACTGGTGGGGGAGTCTTTCTTTTTGGACGTCAAAGTTCAGGATACGATCCTTCCCTATGTTTGGAAAAAAGGCAGTATCACCCTGAATGGCGTCAGCCTTACGGTCAATGAACTTAGCAAGCACACAGTCTCTGTGTGCTTGATCCCGGAAACTCTGAAAAGAACAAATCTGGGTGACTTGAAAATCGGAAGCAAAATCAATGTTGAGCCGGACTATATGGCTCGCGCGATCCAACGTTCTTTGGAAGTTAAGAAGGACCAGTAATGGAATTCAATACAATCCCTGAAATTCTCGATGATGTAAGAGCGGGTAAAATCGTTATCCTGGTGGATGATGAGGATCGTGAAAACGAAGGTGATCTGATTCTGGCGACGGATCACGTAAATGCCCAGTCCATCAACTTCATGATTTCTGAGGCGCGTGGTTTGGTTTGTCTGTGCATGACTCCACAGCAAATGGATCGCCTGCAACTTCCTTTGATGGTGCGTGACGAGTACAACTATGCTCCGAACAAAACAGCCTTCACGGTTTCTATCGAGGCGGCAGAAGGAATCTCTACAGGTATTTCAGCGGCAGACCGCGCACACACGTGCAAAGTTGCGGCAAATCCTCACGCCAAACCTGCTGACGTTCATATGCCAGGTCATATTTTTCCGATTCGTGCTCAGCACGGTGGCGTACTAAAGCGTGCCGGTCACACGGAGGCCAGCGTGGATCTTGCGCGCATGGCGGGCTTGAATCCAGCTGCGGTTATTTGCGAGGTTATGAATGCAGACGGCAGCATGGCGCGCGTTCCTGACTTGAAGGAGTTTGCAAAAAAACACGGACTTAAAATCGGCACCATCGTGGATCTTATTGCATATCGCCTGGCCAATGAAACTCTGGTTGAAGAGCTGGCTAGCATTCCATTGCCGGCTTCTTTCGGCGAAGGCTATCAGGCTCGCGTATTCCGTTCCACAGTGGATGGACTTGAGCATCTGGTAATTCAAAAAGGCGAGATCGTAAAAGACGAGCCGGCGCTGATCCGTGTGCATGTCGACAACTTTACTCGTGACTTCATGTCCGTAGTACAAAGAGGTGCATCCTCTGTAGTTGAAAGTTTAAAAATGATTGAAGAGGCCGGCCGTGGTGCTTTTGTGCTTCTTCGTGGTAACAACCGTGTTCATGGTCTTACTCAGGAGTTGCAAGCTCTGGTTGGAATGGAGGATCTTCGTCCTTCCACTCCGCTGATGGACGAGCGTGATTACGGAATTGGCGCGCAAATTCTGCGCGAGATCGGTGCGAATAAAATCCGCCTGATCACTAACAAACCGGAGAAAAAAGTCGGTTTGAAGGCATTTGATTTGGAAATCGTTGAAATCGTAGCAATTGAAAATCTTAAAGGGGCTCAATAATGGCAAACATCAAAGTTGGTGTGGTAACAGCACGTTGGAATTCAGAAATCACTCAAAAGCTTGAAGAGGGCGCAATCTCTTATCTGGAGTCATGTGAGGGTGTTGAAATCTATGCAGCACTTGTTCCGGGTGCAGTTGAAATTCCATTGGCTTGCCAAGCGTTCCTGGATGCTGGTTGCGACGGTGTTGTGGCGTTGGGTGCTGTTATTCGTGGGGAAACTTCTCACTATGATTATGTCTGCAACTCAGTCACAGATGGTCTGACTCGCTTGATGTTGGACTATAAGAAACCAATCGGTTTCGGTGTGTTGACGACTGAAAATGAAGAGCAGGCAATGGCTCGTACGGGCAGTGCTGAACACATGAACAAGGGCGAGGAATCAGCTCAAGTTGTTATGGAAATGATCGGCCTTGTTGGTGAAATTCCAGCAACATTGAAAACTGCCAAATTGTTGGCGGCTATGCCTGCGCCAAAAGCAAAAGCGGCAAAGGCAGCAAAAGCAGCGAAAGCTCCAAAGAAAGCTCCTGCTAAGGCAAAAAAACCAGCGAAAAAAAGCAAAAAGTAATTTAGCATTGTAGTCTCAATGGCCACGGGTTCAGAGTAAAAATACGTCAGCCGTGGCCTCACAAAAGGAATTGTTGGTGAGCGAAACTTCAGGTGATGATTTTCTTCCACATGGTCCCGGGGAACACAAAAAAAGAAGACGCGAGATCTTCATCGTTCTTGTCGTCTCTTTTTTGTTCGTCCTGCTGACCTGGTTTGAAATCAGACTGTTTGCAACCAGCCAACAACTTCCGTTCGTTCATAGTATATTTTTCTTCGGTCTGGTGAACTTCAACATCATCCTGTTGTTGTTGCTTCTGTTCATGATCTTCAGAAACATTGTGAAGGTCTTCGTCGAACGGCAGGGCAAGCTGTTTGGAAGCAGTTTGAAGGCCAAACTGATCGCTGCGTTCGTGGCATTCAGTTTCGTTCCCACCGTACTAATGTTCATCATTTCGGTGTTTTACATCAATTCCAGTTTCGACAAGTGGTTCAGCGTGAAGATGGCCGGAGTATTGAAAAGCTCCATTGAAGTCACGAATGCCTATTATTTCAACGCCAAGAAAAAGAACTATCACTTTGCGCATCAGATTGCTGACGCTGTTCGTCCGTTGAATAATTCCAATGATGTCAAACGCAAGGTCGAGCAACTCCGCAAGGAGTTCAGTCTGGATGCTGTGGAATATTACCCATCGTTATTCGGCAAAAGAGTCGTCGTTGCCGCAGAGGATGACACCGTTCCAACGGTTCCTGCCGTGTCCTTGGAGTTCCTGCAAAAAGGTATCAAAGTGCAGGCGGAAGCCTCGATTATCCATCAGTTCGGGGATGGAAATCTGGTGCGCGTGATCGTGCCGGTCAAAGAGGGCGCTGATAAGGGCGCCATTGTCGTTTCCAGTTTTCTGCCGCTTTCATTGGTTAGTAAAATGGATGACATTTCCACGGCCTACGATGAGTTTCGTGATATCAATCCCCTGGAGTATCCGCTTAAATCCATTTACCTGATTATTCTGGTTCTGATGACCTTCGTGATCCTGTTGGCGGCCACCTGGTTTGGATTTTATCTGGCCAAACAGCTTTCCATACCGATTGTGCAGTTGGGGCGGGCGACCCGCCGGGTTGCTGGCGGGGACTACACCCCTTTGCAGATCAAATCAGGGTCTGAGGAAATCAACGACCTGATTTCAAGTTTCAATCAGATGACAGTGACCCTGGAAAACACACTTGAAGAGCTGGATCAGCATGCTCGTTATACGGATACGGTCTTGCGTAACGTAAATACGGGTGTGATCTCCGTGGATCAGTCGGGCCGCATTTCAACGATCAATCGCCATGCGGCTCAGCTTTTGAAGGTCGATGCCGAACGCTACATCGGGAAATCCGTGCGTGAACTTCTGACCTTGGAGTACTTCCGTACTTTTGCGGAACTCCTGAAGACCATGCAGGATCATAAAATTGAAAGTATTCAAAAAGAATTCCGCCTGAATGTTCAGGGTGAGGCTGTTCCGTTGCAAATGAGCCTTTCGATCCTTAAAGACGAAAAAGGTGAGGCTGTCGGTAAAGTTCTGGTATTTGATGACATGACACCGATCGTGAATGCGCAACGATCAGCGGCTTGGACCGAAGTGGCCCGCCGTATCGCTCATGAAATTAAAAACCCTCTGACTCCGATCAAGCTTTCCGCAGAACGCCTGCAACGAAAATTTGGTGCCACAATCACAGATCCGGCATTCAGTGAATGTACAACGATGATTGTTAAGCAGGTTGATGGCTTGAAAAATCTGGTAAATGAATTCAGTAACTTTGCACGCTTGCCGCAGGCTCGTCCGGTGGTGGCGAATTTCAACTCGGTCATTGAGGAGTCTTTGGCTTTATATCGTCAGGCCCATCCCCAGGTTCGTTTCGACTTCCTGCCCGATGCGGATCTGCCTGAATTTAAGTTTGATCCGGACCAATTCCGCCGTGTACTGGTGAATCTGGTGGAAAATGCTGTGGCGGCTGTGGCTAAAGAACCACAGCCGATTGTCCAAATAGTCACAAGATATGACAAAGACATTAAAACAATGCGCATGACGGTGGCAGACAATGGAGACGGAGTGTCACCAGAGCAAAGAAACCGAATTTTTGAACCGTACTACTCTACAAAAGAGGGCGGAACTGGTTTAGGCTTACCTATCGTGAAAAGAATCATCGAGGACCACAATGGCTTCATTCGCGCGACTGCAAATGAGCCCAAAGGTCTGAAGTTGGTAATTGAAATCCCTGTAAACGAAGTGGGCGCTTGGAAGCCCGCTGAAGAATAAGAAAGAAGGTCCGTGATGACGGCTCTATCTACAAAAATTCTGATTATTGATGACGAAGCTCCCATTCGTGATGTGCTTTCAGCTTCTTTGAAGGATGAAGGCTATCAGGTATTCCTGGCACATGATGGTGAGTCCGGATTGCAGGCGATCAAAGATGTTCAGCCCGATGTTGTATTCCAGGATATTTGGATGCCCGGAAACATTGACGGTATCGAGGTTCTGACTCGTGCTCGCAAGGAATTCCCGAACGTTGAGTTCGTGATGATTTCTGGTCATGGAACGATCGAAACAGCAGTTAAGGCGACGAAGCTGGGCGCTTGGGATTTCATCGAAAAACCACTGTCCATGGATAAAATCCTGATCGTGATTTCCAATATCCTCAGTTACCAACAGCAAAAAGAGGAAAAAGCTCTTTTGCTTAACAAACTTCGCAAGTCGATTGCCCTGGTGGGCGAGGCTCCGACAATCGTTGAAACCAAGCAGGTTATTGCCCGTGTGGCGCCTACGAACTCTTGGGTTTTGATCCAAGGGGAGGCGGGCACTGGTAAGGAGCTTGTGGCTCAAAACATTCATTATCTTAGCGCTCGTGCAAGCCGTCCATTCGTTGAAATCAACTGTGGCGGTATCCCTGAAGACCTTCTGGAATCCGAAATTTTCGGTATCGAAAAAGGTGCGATGCCGGGCGTGGATCGTACAAAAAAAGGAAAGTTGGATCTGGCTTTTGGCGGTACTTTGTACATCGCGGAAATCAGCGAAATGACCAAGGAC
Source organism: Bdellovibrio sp. GT3 (assembly GCF_037996765.1). Classification (NCBI taxonomy): domain Bacteria; kingdom Pseudomonadati; phylum Bdellovibrionota; class Bdellovibrionia; order Bdellovibrionales; family Pseudobdellovibrionaceae; genus Bdellovibrio; species Bdellovibrio sp. GT3. The sequence goes on from NZ_JBBNAD010000005.1 coordinate 1,291,948, forward strand.
GCTCAGGCTAAACTTCTGACGTATCTGGATGAGAAAAAATACCGCCGTGTCGGTGGTTCCGAAGTTATCCAGAACGACGTACGCATTATTGCAGCGTCCTCCAAGGATCTGGATAAAGAAGTTAAAGAAGGTCGTTTCCGCGAGGATCTGTATTACCGTCTGAACGTCATTCCATTCCGTGTGCCGGCACTTCGCGAGCACCCTGAAGATATTCCGGTCCTGGTTTCTTATTTCTCAGATAATGTTTCTCGCGAAAGCGGTTTCCCGAAAAAGGCGATCAGCGAGCAGGCGATGAACAAGATGCTGGCCTACCAATGGACCGGCAACGTTCGTGAGCTTAAGAATTTCATCGAGCGCGTTTACATCCTGACTCCAGGGGAGTTCGTCGATGTCCACGATCTGCGTTTTGCGGGATTGATCGACAAAGGTGATGAACAAGGATTTGAAATGCAGGATCTTTCCACGTTCCGTGAGGCCCGAGCTCAGTTCGAGAAAGAATACCTGCTTCGCAAGATCAACGAGAACGGTGGCAATATTTCCAAAACCGCTGAAGTCATCGGTCTTGAAAGAAGTTACCTTCACAGAAAAATTAAAGCCTACGGCATAGATACAAAAGACAATTAGTGTCCAATATAGACGCTAATATACTTAGTTTTAAGGAAATATAGAAATGTCAGATACAGCAATTAAACCAACCCGTTCCGAAAACTACCCAGAGTGGTATCAACAAGTTATCACAGCAGCTGATATGGCCGAAAACTCTCCGGTCCGTGGTTGCATGGTGATCAAACCCTGGGGCTACGCTGTATGGGAAAACATGCAGGCTGTATTGGATCGCATGTTTAAAGATACAGGTCACGTTAACGCCTACTTCCCATTGCTAATCCCACTCAGCTTCCTGGAAAAAGAAGCTGAGCACGTTGAAGGCTTTGCCAAAGAGTGCGCAGTTGTTACTCACCACCGCTTGAAAGGCGATGGCAACGGCAAACTGGTTCCAGATGGCGAACTGGAAGAGCCTCTTATCATCCGTCCAACGTCTGAAACGATCATTGGTCACCAATTCGCAAAATGGGTGAAGTCCTACCGTGACCTTCCGGTTTTGATTAATCAATGGTGTAACGTGATGAGATGGGAAATGCGCACGCGCATGTTCCTAAGAACGGCGGAGTTCTTGTGGCAAGAAGGCCATACAGTTCACGCAACGGCAAAGGAAGCCCAAGATGAAACTTTGCAGATGTTGGATTGTTATGCTGACTTCGCAGAAAATTATATGGCAATGCCAGTTATCAAAGGCATGAAGACTTCTGACGAGCGTTTCCCGGGTGCGGTTGACACGTACACGATCGAAGCTCTTATGCAGGATAAAAAAGCCCTTCAAGCGGGGACGTCTCATTTCTTGGGTCAAAACTTCGCAAAAGCTTCTGGCATCAAATACCTAAGCGCTGAGGGCAAAGAGGAAACAGCTTGGACGACATCGTGGGGTGTCTCCACTCGCCTTATCGGTGGTCTGATCATGACTCATTCAGACGATAATGGCTTCGTGGTGCCGCCAAGAATTGCTCCGTTGCACGTGGTGATCGTGCCGATTTACCGCAACGACGCTGAAAAAGCGCAAGTATTGGAGTTCGTAAATAGCCTGGCAAAAGACGTGAAAGCTCAAAGCTTCAGCGGTGGCAATATCCGTGTGAAAGTCGACGATCGCGATATCCGTGGTGGCGATAAAGCATGGCAATACATCAAGCAAGGTGTTCCAGTTCGCGTAGAAGTAGGTCCTCGTGACATGGCTAAAGGCGAAGTGTTCGTCGGTCGCCGTGACAAAGGCCCGAAAGAAAAATACGGCCAGGCACGCGATGCTTTCGTTTCAGGAATCAGTGCACTTCTTCAAGAGATGCAAGACGGCCTGTTCGAAAAAGCCAAAGCCTTCCGTGACAGCAACATCAAAAAAATCACAGACCTTAAAGAGTTCGAAACGTACTTCAAAGGCGAAGAAAATTCTGCTCCAGGTTTCGCATTGGTTCCTTGGTGTGAAGAGGGTATCGGTCATGCCTTGCTTGGAGCTTTGAAGGTCACTCCACGTTGTGCTCCTTTAAGCCAGGAGCCAGTTTCCGGGAATTGCATATTCTCCGGAAAACCAGCAACTAAATGGGTTCTTTTCGCGAAATCATACTAAGGCCAGTGAGGGAATTCGTATAATTCCCTCGCAAATCAAGGGGCCAAGGTCCCCAAAAGTTGCGAAGTTCTTATTTCAAATTACTTATAAATTTGGCGAACGGAGGGAATTTACCTCCGTTTTTTTATTCGCTTTGACCACTGCGGTTTCCGAGAGGATTCTGATATCGGAACTAGGGACTTTTCCATAAAGCCAATAACAGGAGGGATTTCTTATGAAAACCTTAGCTTTATCCTTGTTGTTGCTCGTTTCAGGTACTTCCCCAGGTTTGTTCGCATCCGATGAGTTCTCCATCAACCCACCATCGCCGGAATACTCCCAACCCCTTGATGATTTGATGACCACGGACGAAATCGCCAATGAAATAGGAGCGCCTCGCACCGAGATGCGCGCCCCGGTGATTGACCCCGAAATCATCGCCTTTCAGGACGGAATTGATGTCTATAAGGAATATGCAATCGTTCTGCGAATCAATAAGGCAGCGATCGGTCCCGCTGCTCAGCAAATGCAAGTGGTGGAAAATGGCGTGCTGATCGCCAACTGGCTGGTGTCTACGGGTCGTGAAAAATACGAAAAAGCGAAAAGTGGCCGCTGGTATTGGACGGTGACTCCGACGGGAACTTTCACTCCGTACAAATTGGTCCTAAAACACTACTCCTATACATGGAAAGCCAATATGGAGTTTGCAATGTTCTTTAATGGGGGCGTCGCAGTCCATGCCACGACTCCTGATCACTACGCAGAGTTAGGTAAGCGTGCTTCCGGAGGCTGTGTCCGCCTTCACCGGGACAATGCTTTGGTCATCTGGAATAAAGTCACAGCTCAGCCTAAAAAACTTGTGCCGCTGTTTAATGAAAACGGACGGGTGGCTCGTGACGTGAATGGAAATCCAATCCGTGTCATGGGTTGGAACACTCTGATTATTGTTGAAAACAAATGACCTGAATCCGAGTTTATGAGAGGGTGGAGCGCAGGAGTTGTTCATGAATAAAAACCTGCGCTCTCATCCCATGAAAAATCCATTAATTCTTGCGCTTGATGTGGATACCCGCGATCAGGCATTGAAAATCGCGGATCTTGTCGGCGATATCGTCGGCGGAATCAAAGTCGGCCCTCGTCTGTGCCTGCGCTACGGGTTGGATTTTGTCCAGGAGCTTGCTCAAAGAGCTCCCATCTTTATGGATAACAAACATTTTGATATTCCCTCGACGATGGAGGCGGCCGTTCGCGCGAGCTTTGATGCCGGAGCCTCTTTGGTGACAGTGCATGCTCTAAGCGGGGCGGAGGCACTTAAAAGAGTTGCAGCTGTCGAGGCGGAGCTTAATAAACAGCGTCCCTTCCGTGTTCTCGCGGTCACGATTTTGACTTCCTGGGATCAAAGCTCCGTGCCGGAAGTGATGAGATCTCAGCCGATCTCTCAACACGTGACCGAATTGGCGAGTTTGGTTCAGAACTCAGGGGTGAATGGCGTGGTCTGCTCTCCGCATGAACTGGACCTTTTACAAAATCGCGGTCTCTATCTTGTCACGCCGGGAATTCGCTTTAGTATGAACGACTCTGGCGATCAAAAGCGAATTATGGGTCCGCAGGAAGCACTTGAAAAGGGTGCTTCCGCTCTTGTGGTGGGTCGTCCGATTTTAGAGGCAAAAGATATCAAGCAAGCTGCAAATCAATTTGTGATGGCGATGTATGAAAAAGAATAATTTCCGTTCCGGCTCGAAAAACAACTCTCAACGCTCTTCCCAGCCACCTTCCCGTGGGGGATCTCGCCCTCAGGGTGGTGGTCGCCCTCAATCAAGTGGCGGTCGTTCTCCTCAAGGCGGTGGACGCTCTGAAAATCAAATTCCTCGAGAGTGGCGCATCGTTGTCGGCAATCACGCAATCAAAGAAGCTTTGGCAGTTCGTCCTCGTGCTGTGAAGGGTTTGTGGTTGAAAAATGGCTGGGAAACTTCAGGTGATTTGCGCGAGATTGAAGAGCTTGCACGCAAGAACAAAATCACAGCGGACATCAAGCAAGATACAGTGATCGATAAATTCGGTTCTTCTCATCAAGGTGCGGCTTTGTTTCTGGATAAAGCTCCAGAATTTGATATGAACGACCTGGACCAGCATGAAAATTCAATTCTTTTGATGCTGGACGGTATCGAGGATCCTCACAATCTGGGAGCAATCCTAAGAACCAGCTGGTTGGTTGGTGGTCATGGTGTGTTAATTCCAGAGGACCGCGCGGTGGGTCTAACTCCGACTGTGCATAAGGTAGCCTGTGGTGGGGCGGAGCATGTTCCGGTTGAAGCCACGACTAATTTTAGTAAGTACGCGGAAACATTAAAAGAAAAAGGCTATTGGATCTACGGTCTTAGCCCTCGCGGAAAGCGATCAATTTTCGAATTAGATTTGCCTGAGAAGGTAATTTGGGCAATCGGAGCCGAGGACAAAGGTTTGAGAGTGACAACAGAACGCCTTTGTGATGAATTGGTCTTCATTCCGCAAACGAGTGCTTCTGCATCTTATAATGCGTCTGTCGCCACGGCTATGGCCTTGACGGAGACTTTAAGGCAGCACGCGGTGCGCGGAAATCGCAAAAAATCGCCATCCGACAAATAATTATCTTTGACGAATGTAGATTTTTTCCACTATAACTCTTTCGGTTATCTCAGTGATGCTGGTTTAGCTCAATTGGTAGAGCAGCTGATTTGTAATCAGCAGGTTGCGGGTTCGAGTCCCATAACCAGCTCCAAATTTCTCTGAGTAAGTATTTAAAAAAAATGGGTAGGTGCCCGAGTGGCTAAAGGGGACGGACTGTAAATCCGTTAGCTTACGCTTACGAAGGTTCGAATCCTTCCCTGCCCACCATTTTTTTAAATATTTTCTCGGGGAAATTAGGGTTTTCTGTAATGGGCGGGAATAGCTCAATTGGCTAGAGTATCTGCCTTCCAAGCAGAGGGTTGCGGGTTCGAGACCCGTTTCCCGCTCCAATTTTCAGATGCCCATGTAGCTCAGTGGTAGAGCACACCCTTGGTAAGGGTGAGGTCGTCGGTTCGGCTCCGATCATGGGCTCCACTTAGTTTTACTTGAATTTGCAATTAAATGTATTAAGTTAGATAAAAATAAAAAATCTCTGCAGGAGGATATAATGTCTAAAGAGAAATTCACGCGTAATAAGCCGCATGTTAACATCGGTACAATCGGTCACGTTGACCACGGTAAAACAACTTTGACTGCTGCTATCACTACTACTCTTGCAGCGGCTGGTAAAGCTCAAGCGATGTCTTACGATCAAATCGATAAGTCTCCTGAAGAGAGAGAGCGTGGTATCACTATCTCTACTACTCACGTTGAGTACGAAACTGACAACCGTCACTACGCTCACGTTGATTGCCCAGGACATGCTGACTACGTAAAAAACATGATCACTGGTGCTGCTCAAATGGACGGCGCTATCCTAGTTGTTTCTTCTGCTGACGGTCCTATGCCACAAACTCGTGAACACATCCTTTTGGGTCGCCAAGTTGGTATCCCTGCAATGGTTGTTTTCATGAACAAAGTTGACATGGTTGACGATAAAGAACTTCTTGAGCTAGTTGAGCTTGAAATCCGCGAGCTTCTTTCTAAATACGAATACCCAGGTGACGAGATCCCAGTTGTAATGGGTTCTGCTTTGAAAGCATTGGAAGGTGACACTTCTGATATCGGTCGCCCTGCTATCATGAAATTGATGGCTGCTTGTGACGCTTACATCCCACAACCAGCTCGTGCTACTGACAAAACTTTCTTGATGCCAGTAGAGGACGTGTTCTCTATCTCTGGTCGTGGTACAGTTGTTACTGGCCGTGTTGAGCGTGGTATCGTTAAAGTTGGTGACGAGATCGAAATCATCGGTATCCGTCCAACTCAAAAAACTACTGTTACTGGTATCGAGATGTTCCGTAAACTTCTTGATGAAGGTCAAGCGGGCGACAACTGCGGCGTTCTTCTTCGTGGTACTAAAAAAGAAGACGTTGAGCGTGGTCAAGTTCTTGCTAAACCAGGTTCAGTTAAACCTCACAAAAAATTCAAAGCTGAAGCGTACATCCTTACTAAAGAAGAAGGTGGACGTCATACTCCATTCTTCAACGGTTACCGTCCACAGTTCTACTTCCGTACAACTGACGTAACTGGTGTTTGTACTCTTAAAGCTGGCACTGAAATGGTTATGCCAGGTGACCGCGTTGAATTGGCAGTTGAGTTGATCGCTCCAATCGCGATGGAAAAAGAATTGCGTTTCGCGATCCGCGAAGGTGGCCGTACAGTTGGCGCCGGCGTTGTTATCGAAATCCAAGAGTAGGATTTAACGCAGCATAGGCTGAAATAAAAATCACCCGGGGGACTCCTTGACAAAAGGGTCCCCCTCGGTGTTTCTTGCGGTAACGAAAATTTCTAGCAAGAATGTTGTTTTCCTTTTTGGGAAAGAAAAAGCCAAAACTATGTTTTGGGTTTTTATTGACGAGAAGTGGTCAGCACCAAGGCGCAAGGCGGAGGCCCTACGAATAGTAGGCCGACAACGAAGCAACGCAGGGGATGGCCGATTGTCGTCAATAAAAATGCAGGGGTGTAGCTCCAGTGGTAGAGCGAACGACTCCAAATCGTTAGGTCGTGGGTTCGAATCCCTCCGCCCCTGCCAATTTCTACAGAAATATTTCAACAGGAATGAGGTATCGTGGAAAAAACTAACTCTAAGATTATTACTCTTAGTTTCGCAATCGCAGGTGCTTTGGTTGGATTGACCGTGCACATGCTTATCAAGGCATTCTCTGGTGCATTTGGTATCGTTGCAAAATTGGCTGACAACGACTTGTTCAAGCACGGTCTTCCGGTTGCTTCAGGTATCTTGTTGTTCGTGGCACTTCAGTTCAACCCACGCGTACAGGCATGGGCTGAGGAAGTTGTATCTGAGATCCGTAAGGTTGTATGGCCTTCACGTAAAGATACAACGGCTATGACTATCGTTTGTATCGTAATGGTTCTTATCTCAAGCGTGATTATCAGCTCTTTTGACCTGATTTCTGGCTTCTTTATCAACTATCTAATGAAGTAAGGATCGGCCATGGACAAAAAGTGGTACATCGTCAACGTTCAGACAAGTTGTGAAAATACGGCTAAAAAGGCTATCGAAGAGAAGATCAAAACTTCCAAAATGGAAGAGTTCTTCGGCGAGATCCTTATTCCGGCTGAAAACGTAGTTGAGCTTGTAAAAGGCCAAAAACAAACTAGATCGCGTAAATTTTTCCCGGGTTATATCTTCGTTCAAATGTTTTTGAATGATGAGACTTGGCATTTGGTGAGAAATGCGTCAAAAGTAACAGGCTTCGTGGGTGGCACTAAAACGCGTCCTCCAGAAGTACCTGAAGCTGAGGTTTTCCGCGTAACACAGCAAATGGCTGGCGTTGCAGAAAAACCAAAAATGAAGGTGAAGTTCACTATTGGTGAAAATGTGACTGTTGTTGACGGTCCATTTGCTAACTTCCAGGGAACAGTAGAAGAAGTGAACGAGGACAAAGCGAAGCTTAAAGTTCTTGTGAGCATCTTCGGTAGACCAACTCCAGTTGAGTTGGACTACATTCAAGTAGATAAAGCTTAAATCCTAGGCCGCATGGGGCGGACCAAGGACTTTTAATTACACCTCTTGCAGGAGTGGGTCATGGCAAAAAAAGTTACAGGAATGATCAAGCTGCAAATACCGGCAGGGAAAGCTAATCCAGCTCCTCCCGTTGGACCGGCACTTGGACAGCACGGGGTAAACATCATGGAATTCTGTAAGCAGTTCAACGCTCGTACACAAGCGTTGGGTGATAGCATCATCCCTATCATCATCACTGTTTATCAGGACAGATCGTTTACTTTCATCACAAAAACACCACCGGTGTCTTCTTTGATTAAAAAGGCGTTGAAATTGGAATCTGGTTCCAAAATGCCTCAAAAAGACAAAGTTGGAAAAATTAATAACGATCAAATCAAGCAAATCGCTACAACGAAATTGCCTGACTTGAACTGCTTGAAAGTTGAATCTGCAATGTCACAAGTTGCTGGTACAGCTAAGAGCATGGGCATCGACATCGCGTAGGAGTGAACAATGGCAGGTAAAAAGTTCGCAGCTGCTTCTAAAAAAGTAGATTCTGCAAAAAAATACTCTGTTGAAGAAGCATTCAAACTAGTTGTTGAGTCCGCTCCAGCAAAATTTGATGAATCTATCGACGTAGCATTGCGTTTGGGTATCGACCCTAAGCAATCTGATCAACAAGTTCGTGGCGCAATCGCATTGCCTCACGGTTTGGGTAAAGAAGTAAAAGTAGTTGTTTTCGCAAAAGGTCCTAAAGAGACTGAAGCGAAAAACGCTGGCGCAGACTTTGTTGGCGCTGACGACCTTGTGGCTAAAATCCAAGGTGGCTGGTTGGATTTCGATAAATGTATCGCGACTCCAGATATGATGGCGACTGTTTCTAAAGTTGCTAAAATTCTAGGGCCTCGTGGTTTGATGCCGAATCCAAAAATCGGTACTGTAACTATGAACGTTGGCGAAGCCGTAACTGCTGAGAAAAAAGGTAAGTTGGATTTCCGCGTTGATAAAGCAGGTATCGTACATGCTGGTATCGGTAAGAAATCTATGGGCGATGCTAAACTTCGTGATAACTTCATGGTCCTTTTGGGCGCATTGGTTAAAGCGAAACCAGCATCTTCTAAAGGTATCTACCTTCGCTCTATCTCCGTAGCATCAACTATGGGTCCAGGCGTGAAGATCGAGCCAAATGCGGCAGCAGCTGCAACTGGTTCACTAGCGTAGTTTTATAAAGCTCCGGCGTTGTCGGGGCTTTTTGTTTTTTATTTTAAAGCGATCAGAGACAGTAGGTTTTCTTCAGTGAATGTAATCCCATGATTGTGTGGGGCCTGCCGAGATAAGGCTAAAAGGTTATTACCTCCAAACCGACCTGATTCGCACTCACCCCTTCGTAAGAAGGGAGTCTAATGAAAGGAGGCTCACTTATGATCACTCGCGCAGATAAAGAGCAAGAGATTAAGCTTATCACTGAGAAATTCGGTAAAGCTAAAGGAGCTTTCATCGTTGACTTCAAAGGCATCAAGGTTGAGCAAGTAACTAACTTGCGCAAAAAATTGAATGCTGCTGATTCAGAGATGAAAGTTGTCCGTAATACTCTGGCAAAAAGAGCGTTCAAAGATCACCCAGCAATTGAATCTGCATTTTCTACTTCAATGAAGGGTACTAACGCCATCGTATTCTCATACGGTGAAGTGAACGCGACTGCTAAAACATTGGCTGATTTCGCTAAGGACGTAGAAGTTCTTCAAATCAAGTCTGGTGTAATGGACGGCGAAGCTTTGAATGATGCTAAAATTAAGTTTTTGGCAACACTTCCTGGCAAAGACCAACTCCGTGCTATGTTCTTGGCTACACTTCTTGCTCCAGCAACTACACTTGCTAGATGCTTGAATGTTTACGCTGAAAAACTTGGTGGCGGCGCTGACGCTGGTACTGAAGCAGCTCCACAAGCATAATGCTTGAGCTCCGGCTATTCGGAGTTAATGGTGCTAAACAATTGAATTTTAAATAATTTTTTAAATCCCTGGAGGATTAAAATGTCTCTAACTAACGATCAACTTGTTGACGCATTGTCTGCGAAAACAGTTCTTGAAATCGCTGAACTTGTAAAAATGCTTGAAGAAAAATGGGGCGTTTCTGCTGCTGCTCCTGTAGCTGCTGCAGCTGGTCCTGCTGCTGCTGTTGAAGAAAAAACTGCATTCGACGTAATCTTGGTTGATGCTGGCGCGAACAAAATCAACGTAATCAAAGAAGTACGTGGTTTGACTGGTTTGGGTCTTGCTGAAGCTAAAGCACTAGTTGAAGCTGGTGGCAAAGCTGTTAAAGAAGGCGCGACTAAAGAAGACGCTGAAAAAATCAAAAAAGCTCTTGAAGCTGCGGGCGCGAAAGTTACTGTTAAGTAGTTTTTTGCTACCAAAATTTTTGGTTCATGCCGAAAGCCTCGTGGAAACACGGGGCTTTTTGCTTTTTAGGACCTTGAATTTGCGAAGACCGCCGGGCTTTTCGAGAATCCGCTGGCTTCCCTCTGTATTTTTCGACACGCGCATCCGGCGCTCACCCGGCTTGGGTACCGCATCCTGCGGGCCGGGAGGTCGAAAACTTCAGAGGCAATCCATCAGCTTCTCGAAAATCCCGGCTTGTTGCTAAATGTGTGGATAAAAAGCAACAAGATCCGAATTTTTTGAGATGGAGTTACCAGGCGAAGCCTATTTTTACTGCTAGGGCGTCTTGGTTTTTTATGTGGCGGGCTTTTTTCCAGTCGATGATGATTTTATTGTATTCGATGCCGTAGCGGAGACCGCTTCCTGTTGAGGTGATTCCTGTAGCGAAGTATTCGTGGGTGCCGTTGGTGTCGTAGGGGCCGAAACTGCCGTTAGGGTTTGTTACGTTTGTTGAGACATCGTGGGTTTCGCGGATATACGAGAAATAGGGGGCTATTTTTTCGTATTTGTATCCGATGCTTGCACCCAGTTGTCTTGTGCTGACTTTGGATTTTGCTTCGCTGGTGCTGCTGTTGGTTGTATTTTCTGTGGTAACATCTCTGTTGCCGGCGGCTCCGTGGATGCTGGCAACCCAATTGTTCGAGGTTGCTCCGTGATTTAAGATTTGAACTCGGGCACCTAGGAGTGAGTTATCAAAGAAAAGTTCCAGTCCTTTCCATGCGGTGATTCTGCCGTCTAAGCCTACGTTATTAAAAAGGAAAAAGTCTCCAGTGTCCACGTCTGCGTTGATCACCGTTGGGTCGGTGACGGGTGGGTTTGAGGAAGTGTCGTTCACGACAGTCACTTTGGTTACGGATCCGACAACGACCGCGAGCTGGCCGCTGCCGGCATTGTCTTCGACGATCGGGGTGGCGAAATGGGATGATCTGAAGTTAATTGTGTGGGTGCAGCCAGTGAATAAGATAGCAGCTAATAGCGGTAAAAAACTTTTCATAGTTGTCCTCATGTGAAAATCCTACGGACTGCTTTGTGATATGACAACAAATGCGGCAAACGAGGTCCCAATGCGATGCGCTAATCAATCGAGCTGATGGCTGTGGAATAGTGCCAAAAACCATCAGAATCACTTGATTTATTGGAAACTTAGAGTAGCTTGGGATACTTGCGTTTTCTTTATTTAATGTGGTTCTTGATTCTTCCGCCCGAAGTGAAGTTTCGATTTTCTTATCACGGAGAGTACATTGGAAAAAACTCCAGTTACGGCTTCTAACATTCGAGTTAGAAAGTCTTTCGCGAAAAATAAGCAAGTCATTGATATTCCAAATTTGATTGAATTGCAGAAGTCTTCTTACGAAGCTTTCATTCAAAAAGATATGGATCCAGATCGCCGTGGCGAAGCTGGTCTTAATGGCGTTTTCAAATCTGTTTTCCCAATTACAGATTTCAACAATACAGCAAGCCTTGAGTTCGTATCATACACTCTTGAGCCAGCAAAATACGACGTAGACGAGTGCCGTCAACGTGGTATGACTTTCGCTGCTCCGATCAAGGTGACTCTTCGTCTAATCGTTTTCGATGTTGATGAAGAAACTGAAGCACGTTCAATCCGTGACGTAAAAGAACAAGAAGTTTACTTGGGCGAAATCCCATTGATGACTGCTAACGGTTCTTTCATCATCAACGGTACTGAGCGCGTTGTTGTATCTCAGTTGCATCGTTCTCCGGGCGTGTTCTTCGATCACGACGGTGGTAAAAACAATGCTTCTGGTAAATTGATCTACTCTGCACGCGTGATCCCATACCGTGGTTCTTGGTTGGATGCTGAATTTGACCAAAAAGATTTGATCCACGTTCGTATCGATCGTCGTCGTAAATTCCCTGTGACAATTCTTTTGAAAGCATTGGGTTACAACGCAGAACAACTTCTTGAATACTTCTACGACCTTGACGAAGTTTACGTTAAAGGCGGCAAGTTGTTCCGTAAGTTGGATATCGAAAGAATGTCAGGTCAAAGAGCATTGACTGATATCCTTGATCCAAAAGGTGGCGAGGCACTGGTTAAAGCTGGTCGTCGTATCACTCGTGCGATCGTTAAGAAAATCAAAGATCTTAATATCACTGAGCTTGAAGTTGAGCCAAAAGACCTTGATGGTAAAGTTTTGGCGAAACCACTTATCGATGAATCCACTGGTGAGATCATCGCTGATGCAAATGCTGAGTTGAACGCTGCAATCATCAAGCGTTCAATCGAAGCTGGTATCGACAGCTTCTTCATGATCTTCTTCGACGGTTTGACTGTTGGACCTTATCTTCGCAACACATTGTTGGTGGATAAAGTTTCAAACAAAGACGAATCATTGGTTGAGATCTACAAACGCCTTCGTCCTGGTGAGCCTCCAACTTTGGAAGCTGCTACGACGTTCTTCGGTCGTTTGTTCTTTGATCCAGAGACTTATGATCTTTCTGAAGTTGGTCGTATCAAGATCAATCACAGATTCGGTATCTCTATGGAAGAGTGCCCACCGTCTCACAGAACACTGACTCACAAAGATATCTTGAGCACTATCAAAACTCTGATCGATCTTAAAAATGGTCGCGGTGTTATCGACGATATCGATCACTTGGGTAACCGTCGTGTTCGTTCAGTAGGTGAGTTGCTTGAAAACCAATACCGTATCGGTTTGGTTCGTATGGAGCGCGCTATCCGTGAGCGTATGTCTCTTCAAGACGTGGAAACTATGATGCCGCATGACCTGGTAAACGCAAAACCAGTGAATGCAGTTGTTAAAGAATTCTTCGGTTCTTCTCAATTGTCACAGTTCATGGATCAAACAAATCCGTTGTCTGAGATCACGCACAAACGTCGTTTGTCTGCTCTAGGACCCGGCGGTTTGACTCGTGACCGTGCAGGTTTCGAAGTACGTGACGTACATCCTACGCATTACGGTCGTATCTGCCCAATTGAAACTCCAGAGGGACCAAACATCGGTTTGATCGCATCTTTGGCTACTTACGCTCGTATCAACAACTATGGTTTCATCGAGACTCCATACCGTAAAGTTGATCAAGGTTCTGTATCTAAAGACATCAACTACTTGTCCGCTCTGGAAGAAGCTGGTCACTACATCGCTCCTGCGGCTCGTGACGAAGCTGGAAACAAAGCAATCCAAACTGCTACGACAATCACTCGTCGTGACGGTGAGTATGAAATCGTTGATAAAGACAAAGTTGCATTGATGGACGTTTCTCCATCTCAGCTGGTTTCTATCGCGGCATCTTTGATTCCGTTCCTAGAACATGACGATGCCAACCGTGCCCTGATGGGATCGAACATGCAACGTCAAGCGGTTCCATTGTTGCGTTCTCGCGCACCACTTGTTGGTACAGGTGTTGAGCGCTTGGTTGCTCGTGACTCTGGTACATCTGTCGTTGTTCAAAATGATGGTATCGTTGAAGAAGTAGATGCTTCTCGTATCGTTATCCGTCGTTTTGCTAAAGGCGGAGAACTTGGTGCGAACGTAGATATCTACAATCTTACTAAGTACCAACGTACGAATCAAAATACATGCTTCAATCAAAAACCAATCGTAACTGTTGGTGACAAGGTTTCCAAAGGTGACATCGTTGCCGATGGTCCTTCAACTGAGCTTGGTGAGTTGGCTCTGGGTCAAAACATCCTGGTAGCGTTCACTCCTTGGCAAGGTTACAACTTCGAGGACTCCATCCTTATTTCTGAGCGTTTGTTGAAAGACGACGTTTACACTTCTATCCACATCGAAGAGTTCGAGTGCGTAGCTCGTGATACGAAATTGGGTAAAGAAGAGATCACTCGCGATATCGCAAACGTAGGTGAAGAAGCACTTAAAGACCTTGATAGCTCTGGTATCATCCGCATTGGTGCGGAAGTTCGCCCTGGCTTCATCTTGGTTGGTAAAGTTACTCCTAAAGGTGAAACTCAACTTTCTCCTGAAGAAAAACTTTTGAGAGCGATCTTCGGTGAAAAAGCTGGTGACGTACGTGATACATCACTTCGCGCACCATCTGGCGTCTACGGTACAGTTATCGACGCTCAAGTTTACTCTCGTGAAGGCGCAGACCGCGATGAGCGTTTGTCTTCAATCATCGAAGAGAAAAAACGCAAGCTTGAAAAAGACTTGGCTGTTGAGCAAAACGTTATCAAAAATAACTCCATCACGAAACTTCGCGATATCCTGGTAGGCAAAATCACTACTGGCGTATTGTTGAATGAAGATGGATCTCAAAAACTTTTGAACAAAGGTCAAAACATCACGATCGCGGATATCGAGACAATTCCATTCGAATTGTTGAACTATATCCCTCTTGAGCAAGATCTTGAGTTCCAAGTTAACAAAATCATCGACAACGCCCGTAACCAACTTGACGCAGTTAAATTGGTATTCAACGAGAAGATCGATCGCCTTCGTAAAGGTGACGAGCTTCCTCCAGGCGTTATCAAAATGGTTAAAGTTTACGTTGCGATTAAACGTAAAATGCAAGTCGGCGATAAATTTGCCGGCCGTCACGGAAATAAAGGTGTCGTTTCTAAAGTATTGCCTGTTGAAGACATGCCATACCTAGCAGACGGTTCTCCGGTTGACATGGTCTTGAATCCACTGGGCGTACCTTCACGTATGAACATTGGTCAGGTCCTTGAGGTTCATTTGGGTTGGGCAGCGCACAACTTGGGTAAACAAATCGGTTCTCACCTTGATAAGTGGAATGCAGAAAACGCACGTAAAGAAATGAAAGATATCTTCAATGACTCTGATATCAGCGCAAAACTTGATGGCGCTGACGAAGGCTCTTTGAAATCAATGGTAACTCGTATGAAGAACGGTATCCACGTTGGAACACCGGTATTCGACGGTGCTCGTGAATCAGACGTTAAGAACTTGCTTGCGAAAGCAGAAGTTCCACTTTCTGGTAAGTCCATCCTATTCGATGGTCGTACTGGCGAGCCGTTCACGAACCCAGTTACTGTGGGTATCATGTACATGCTTAAACTTCACCATCTGGTTGAAGAGAAGATCCATGCTCGTTCTATCGGACCTTATTCTCTAGTTTCGCAACAGCCATTGGGCGGTAAAGCTCAATTCGGTGGTCAGCGTCTAGGGGAGATGGAAGTTTGGGCGATCGAAGCATACGGTGCCGCATACTCTCTACAAGAGTTCCTAACTGTTAAGTCAGATGACGTAGCTGGTAGAACTCGTATGTACGAAAGTATCGTTAAGGGTGAAAACATCCTTGAGCCGGGTCTTCCTGAATCGTTCAACGTTCTAGTGAAAGAGCTTCAGTCTCTTGCATTGAATGTTGAGTTGATGGAGTCCGACATCCTACGCGACCAAGATGAAGATCTTGATGGCGGTGGCGATGTTATTGAAGCAACTGTTGTGGCTCCTACTGAGCCAGAGCAGCACTAATTAAACTTTAACAACAGGGGTGTTCTTTGAGAGACTTGTTGAATTTTTTCGATAAACCAAAAGATCCACTTTCGTTTGACGCCGTACGAGTATCGTTGGCGTCACCTGAAATGATTCGTGATTGGTCATTTGGTGAAGTTAAGAAGCCAGAAACTATCAACTATCGTACATTCAAACCAGAGCGTGATGGTTTGTTCTGTGCGAAAATCTTCGGTCCTATTAAGGATTATGAGTGCTTGTGCGGTAAGTATAAACGTATGAAGTACCGTGGCGTCGTCTGTGAAAAGTGCGGCGTTGAAGTTACACAAACTAAAGTTCGCCGTGAACGTCTAGGTCACATTGAGCTTGCGACTCCAGTTGCACACATCTGGTTCTTGCGCTCTCTACCTTCTCGTATCGGTAACTTGCTTAACCTTTCTTTGAAAGACGTTGAGAAAGTTTTGTATTGTGAAGCACACGTGGTTATCGATCCAATGGAAACTACATTGGAAGAAGGCCAAGTATTGACTGAAGAAGCTTTGAACGCAGCTTTGAACGAATTCGGTCCTTCATTCAAATACGGCATGGGCGGCGAAGCTGTTCGTGACCTTTTGAGAAAAATCGATCCTGAATACTTGTCTCGCAAGCTTCGTATGGAAGCTAAAGACGTTAAGTCTGAAGCGGGCATGAAAAAGATCACTAAACGTCTTAAGGTTGTTGAGGCTTTCAAAGGCTCTATCAACAAACCTGAATGGATGATGTTGGAAGCACTTCCAGTGTTGCCACCAGATCTACGTCCTCTAGTTCCACTGGATGGTGGTCGTTTCGCGACTTCAGATCTAAATGATCTTTACCGTCGTGTGATCAACCGTAATAACCGTTTGAAACGTCTTCAAGAGCTGAACGCTCCAGACATCATCATCCGCAATGAAAAACGTATGTTGCAAGAAGCAGTAGACGCATTGTTGGATAACGGTCGTCGCGGTAAGACTTTCACTGGTCCAAACAAACGTCCTCTTCGCTCCCTTTCTGATATGTTGAAAGGTAAGCAAGGTCGTTTCCGTCAAAATCTACTTGGTAAACGTGTGGACTACTCTGGTCGTTCCGTTATCGTAGTTGGTCCGACGTTGAAATTGCACCAATGCGGTCTTCCTAAGAAAATGGCTCTAGAGCTATTCAAACCGTTTGTTTACAACAAATTGGAAGAAAAAGGCCTTACTGCAACTATCAAGCAATCCAAAAAAATGGTTGAGCAAGAATCAGTTGAAGTTTGGGATATCCTGGCTGACGTGGTTAAAGAACATCCAGTTCTTCTAAACCGTGCGCCAACTCTTCACAGACTTGGTATCCAAGCCTTCGAACCTGTACTTCACGAAGGTAAAGCTATCCAATTGCATCCACTAGTGTGTGGTGCCTTCAATGCCGACTTCGACGGTGACCAAATGGCGGTTCACGTTCCACTTTCTGTGGAATCCCAAGTTGAAGCTCGTGTTTTGATGATGTCCACGAACAACGTACTTTCTCCAGCGTCTGGTAAGCCGGTTATCAATCCATCACAAGATATCGTGTTGGGCTTGTACTGGTTGACTCGTAACCGTCTTGGGGCAAAAGGAACTGGCAAAATCTTCTCGAATGTTCAGGAAGCGCAATACGCTTACGAAACAGGTTTGGTTGACTTGCAAGCTACTTGTAAAGTTCGTATCAACGGTAAATTGCAAGAGACGACTGTAGGTCGCGCGATTCTTTCTGATAGCGTTCCTAAAGAAGTTCCTTTCAATGAAGTCAACGTAATCATGACTAAGAAACAAATCGCAGCTTTGATCGATAAGACTTTCCGTCTTGCTGGTACAAAAGCGACTTGTATCTTGGCTGATAAAATCATGGAACTTGGTTTCAAATATTCAACAGCTGCAGGTATGTCTATCGGTATCGATGACATGGTTATCCCGGCTGCCAAGGCTCCGATGATCGCTGACGCTGAAAAACAAGTGACTGAGATCCAAACTCAGTACGATGAAGGTTTGATCACAGATGGTGAGCGCTACAATAAGGTAGTGGATATCTGGGCACAAACAGCTGATAAAATTGCCAAAGAAGGTATGAACGCGATTGAAAAACAAACGTTCATCGTTGATGGCAAGGAAGTAGTTGGACCTTCATTCAATCCAATCTACATCATGGCTGAATCCGGAGCCCGTGGTTCCGCGACTCAGATCCGTCAGTTGGGTGGTATGCGTGGTTTGATGGCTAAGCCTTCTGGTGAGATCATCGAAACACCGATCACTGCAAACTTCCGTGAAGGTTTGACAGTTATTCAGTACTTCATTTCCACGCATGGTGCTCGTAAAGGTTTGGCCGATACAGCATTGAAAACTGCGAACTCCGGTTACTTGACTCGTCGTTTGGTTGACGTTGCTCAAGACGTAGTTGTTTCAGAGTTGGATTGCGGTATTGACGACGGTTTGGAAATCACTCCGATTTACGAAGCTGGTGAAATCATCCAAAACATCGGTGATCGTATCCTGGGTCGTACAACATTGAGAGATGTTGTTGATCCTCAAACTAACAACGTGGTTGTTAGAGCGAATCAGGAAATCACTGAAACTGACGTTAAAACTATCGAAGGTATGGGTATCGATAAAGTCGACATCCGTTCCGCTCTAGTGTGCCAATCTAAACGTGGTGTGTGTGTGAAATGTTACGGCCGCGACTTGTCTCGTGGTGCGACTGTGAACCTTGGTGAAACAGTTGGTATCATTGCTGCACAATCTATCGGTGAGCCGGGTACTCAGTTGACGATGCGTACGTTCCACTTGGGTGGTGCGGCTTCTCGTTCCGTTGAGCAATCCGTTCATACGACTCGTTATGACGGTACAATCAAACTTCAAAACGTTCATGCTGTTGCAAACCGTAACGGTAAATTGACTGTAATGAATCGTAACGGTTCTGCACTAGTTATGGACGAAGCAGGTCGTGAGCGCGAGAATTTCAAACTCGTTTACGGTGCTGTTTTGAACTTTAAAGAAGGTGACAAAGTTGCCAAAGGGCAAACAGTTGTCGAGTGGGATCCATATTCGAATCCAATCATCGCAGAGGTTTCTGCGAAGATCCAATATCAGGATATCGAAGAAGGTTCTACGATGCAGGAGCAAGTGGATGCGGTAACTGGTTTTGCGACTAAAGTTATCATGGAATCCAAATCTTCTGACATCAAACCAACTGTGTTCCTGGTTGATGGCAACGGTAAAGTATTGAATCTTCCTGGTCGTGACATCCCTGCGAGATATTTGATCCCAGTGGGTGCACAATTGTCAGTTACTGACGGCCAAGAGATCCATGCCGGTGACGTTATCGCGAAAATGCATCGTGAGACTTCGAAAACGAAGGATATCACGGGCGGTCTTCCGCGCGTTGCTGAATTGTTTGAAGCTCGTAAACCGAAAGAAGCAGCAATCATCTCTGAAATTGATGGTTATGTGACATTCGGTAAAGACGTTAAAGGTAAACAACGTGTGATCGTAACTCCTGAAGTGGGTGAGCAAAAAGAATACCTCATCCCTAAAGGTAAGCACGTTGCTGTAAGAGAGGGCGAGTACGTAAGAGCGGGTGAGGCTTTGATGGATGGTCCAACAAATCCTCATGACATTCTGGCTGTTCTGGGTGCTAAAGCGCTTTCTGCATACCTTGTTGATGAAATCCAAGAAGTTTACCGACTTCAAGGTGTTGCTATCAATGATAAGCATATCGAAGTTATCGTTCGCCAAATGCTACGTAAAGTAGAGATCAAGGACGCTGGTGACAGCCGTTTCTTGGCTGGTGAACAAGCTGAAAGATATGCTTTCGATCAAGAGAACGAACGTATCAACCGTGAGGGTGGACAACCTGCTACATGCAATCCACTTCTTCTTGGTATTACGAAAGTTTCTTTGAGCACTGATAGCTGGATCTCAGCAGCGTCATTCCAAGAAACAACAAAAGTACTTACAGAAGCGGCGATTAATTCTCGCACAGACCATTTGCGTGGTTTGAAAGAGAATATCATCATGGGTCGTTTGATCCCTGCAGGTACTGGCTTAACTTCTTACAAACGTTGGAAAGTTTCAGTTGCAGAAGACGACGATACTTCATTCGTGGCTTTGCCAGGGATGACGGCTTCTTCTCAGCCTCACCAAGGTTAATGAACCGCGGTGCCCCACGACCTCAAAGCCGCCTCACTAGCGGTTTTGAGGGCTAAGGCCCCGGATCTTGTAAGAAAATTGTAAAAAACTCAAAAAGTGGAACTCACGCCAGTTTTTGGGAAATAAAAATAACAACAATGTCTTGACCCGGACACTTGCGACAATGTAAGTTCCAGCGTCTTGAATTAGATCTAAATTGTTTAAGGGGTTATAAAAGTGCCTACAATTAACCAGCTCATCAAAAGTGAGCGTAAAGTTCAAAAAAACCAAACTAAATCACCTGCTTTGGTGTCATGCCCTCAGCGTCGTGGTGTTTGTACTCGTGTTTATACAACAACTCCAAAGAAGCCGAACTCCGCTCTTCGTAAAGTAGCAAAAGTCCGTCTTTCCAATGGTTTTGAAGTTATCTCTTACATCCCAGGTATCGGTCACAATCTTCAAGAGCATAGCGTTGTCTTGATCCGTGGCGGCCGTGTTAAGGACTTGCCGGGTGTTCGTTACCACATCGTTCGCGGTGTTCTAGATCTTCAAGGTGTGAACGGCCGTCTACGCAGCCGCTCAAAATACGGTACTAAGAGACCTAAGAAATAAGGATTAAGAGATGTCACGTCGTAAAAAGACCTTTAAAAGAGAAATCATTCCTGATCCGGTTTTCAAGGATCTAACAATTGCTAAGTTCATCAATAAAATGATGTACCAAGGTAAAAAAGCTACTGCACAGAAGCTTTTCTACGGAGCATTGAAAGAGCTTGAAGGAAAAGTTGCTGGCGAAGAACCAGTTGCAGTTTTCAAAAAAGCTCTAGAGAACGTAAAACCTTCTATCGAAGTTCGTTCTCGCCGTGTTGGTGGTGCTACATACCAAGTTCCTATCGATGTTCGTCCAACTCGTCGTCTAGCTCTAGCTATGCGTTGGTTGGTAGAATACTCTCGTGAACGTGGCGAAAAAGACCATGCTAAGCGTTTGGCTGGCGAATTCATCGATGCTTACAACAATAGAGGTAACTCTATTAAGAAGAAAGATGAAGTTCACCGTATGGCTGAAGCTAATAAGGCTTTCTCTCACTACAATTGGTAATCTGTCTACATGTCAGCTAAAGATCCAAAAGTTGTAGCTGATCTCAAGTATACTCGTAATATCGGCATCATGGCTCACATTGATGCCGGTAAAACGACGACCACCGAGCGCATTCTTTACTACACTGGAAAAAGTCATAAAATTGGTGAAGTTCACGACGGCCAGGCCACTATGGACTGGATGGTTCAGGAACAAGAGCGTGGTATTACCATTACCTCCGCTGCCACTATGGCGTTCTGGAAAGACTACCGCATTAACATTATCGATACTCCGGGACACGTTGACTTCACAATTGAAGTTGAGCGTTCTTTGCGCGTTCTTGATGGTGCAGTTGCGGTTTTTGACGGCGTAAACGGTGTTGAGCCTCAGTCTGAAACTGTTTGGAAACAAGCTGACAAGTACAAGGTACCAAGAATCTGTTTCATCAATAAAATGGATCGCGTGGGTGCTGATTTTGTGATGTCTTACGGGACTATCAAAGAGCGCCTTCAAGCGAACCCAATTCCTGTTCAAGTACCTATCGGTGTTGAAGACACGTTCCGTGGGGTTGTCGATTTGTTGGAAAATCGAGCTTACATTTGGACGACATCCGGTATGGGTGACAATTTCGAAGTTACCGATGTTCCTAACGACATGAAGGAAGAAGTTAATCGCTTCCGTACAGAGGTCGTTGAAAAGATCGTTGAGTTCGACGATGTTCTTCTTGAGAAATATCTCAACGGAGAAGAAGTGACTGTAGCAGAGCTAAAAACAGCTCTTCGCAAAGGCACTCTTGAACTAAAAGCATTCCCGGTATTCTGCGGAGCTGCTTTCAAAAACAAAGGCATTCAACCTTTGCTTGATGGTGTGATTGATTATCTTCCATCTCCTATTGAAGTTCCGGATATCGTGGGTCATGACCCTGAAAAACCGGAAAAAGAAATCATCTGTAAAACTGACTTTGATGCCCATGTGGCGGCTTTGGCTTTCAAAATTGCCAATGACCCGTTCGCAGGGACTTTGACTTATATCCGTGTTTATTCCGGTGAAGTGAAAGTGGGCGATCAGCTGTTGAATCCTCGTACTCAAAAGAAAGAGCGTATTCAAAAGCTGGTAAAAATGCATGCGAACTCCCGTGAGGAAGTGGGCAGTCTGAAAGCAGGGGATATCGGAGCCGTTATTGGTCTGAAATTCACTGGTACGGGCGACACTCTATGCGAAACCTCTCATGCTGTTGTTCTTGAATCTATTACTTTCCCAGAGCCGGTAATCGCAGTGGCGATTGAAGCTAAATCTTCTGCTGATCAGGAGAAGATGTTGGCGGGCCTGGAGAAGCTTCAAAAAGAAGACCCTTCCTGTAAGCTAAGAAATGACCCTGAAACAGGGCAGATTTTGCTATCCGGTATGGGGGAGCTTCATTTGGATATCCTGGTGGATCGTCTTCTTCGTGAGCACAAGGTGCAAGCGAATGTCGGTAAGCCACAGGTTTCCTATCGCGAAACAATCACTTCAGCGGCGTCTGCGTCTCATGTTTATGAGCGCGAAATTGCCGGTGACATGAATTTCGCATCCGTTACCTTGACGATTGAGCCGATCTCTCAAGCAGATCACATCCAATTCGTTAGCAAGGTATCAACGTCTAAAGAGTTTACACCAACGATGCTGAAAGCAGTAGAAATGGGCTTCCGTGAAGCTGCTGAAGTGGGTCCGTTGGCAAGCTATTCTATGCTCGGTATTAAGGGGACTTTAACAGCTGTTGAGGCTCGCCCGGTAATGTCTACGGAAATGGCCTTTAAGGCGGCCACTTCCCTGGCGTTCAGAGATGCCGTAAAAAATGCCCAGGTTGAGCTTATGGAGCCGATCTTTAAGCTTGAGGTGACTTGCCCTGATGATTTCGTGGGCAATATCGTGGGCGACTTGAACTCTCGTCGTGGTAAAATTCTCACGATGAACGTTAAGCCAGGGGGCGGGCAGGTTATCTTTGCCGAGGCTCCATTGGCCACTCTATTTGGTTATGCGACGGATGTGCGCAGTTTGAGCCAAGGTAGAGCAAGTTTCAGTATGGAATTCCTAGAATACGCCGTTGTCCCTCCTAAGGTGAAAACGGAAATTCTACATAAAATGGGAAGATATTAATTATTTAATTTTTTCCCTTTGACAAAGATTTTTTAAATGCGCATACTCGCGCACTCGTGACATCTAAATTTACAAAAAACCCCCCGCGTTTGGTGGACTTTCTAGGCCGCAAGGGCTAATTCGGGGCAAGTTTTCGATGGGATTGGATGTTCAGTTATTAACAAGTTTGCTAGTAATTACGCTACCTTACAAAAGAAGAGAAGTGTCCTTATGCAAAGTCAGAAGATTAGAATCAGATTGAAGGCATTCGATCATAAATTGCTTGATCAGTCGACGAAAGAAATCGTTGAGACTGCTCGTCGCACAGGCGCAAAAGTTGCGGGTCCAATTCCCTTGCCTACTCGCATCAACCGCTACACAGTGCTTCGTTCTCCACACGTAGATAAAAAATCTCGTGAGCAATTCGAAGTTAGAACTCACAAGCGCATGCTTGATATCCTTGAACCTACTCAACAAACAGTAGACCAATTGATGAAATTGGATCTTTCAGCTGGTGTTGACGTCGAAATCAAACTTTCAGCGGTTTAGGAGTAAGACGTGAGCGAAACTACAGAAAACACACAAACGTCTACAGGCCTAAAACTTGATGGCTTGTTCGCATTCAAAGAAGGTATGGCTACCATCTATAATGAGCAAGGTGAAGCTATCCCTGTTACGGTTCTTCGTTATGAGCCTTGGTTTGTTTCTCAAATCAAAACTAACGAAGCAGATGGTTACGAAGCTATTCAAGTAGCTTGCGAACCTAAAAAAGCAAAAAATTCAAACAAAGCTGAACAAGGCCACCTTAAAGGTGCTGGCTTCGAAAATGGCGCGCGTTTCGTAAAAGAAATTCGTCAAGCTATTCCAGAAGGTCTTACAGTAGGCGCCCAAGTATCTATCGACTCTTTGGCTAAAGGTGACACTGTTAAAATGACAGCGAAATCTAAAGGTAAAGGTTTTGCGGGCGTTATGAAGCGTTGGAACTTCGCCGGTGGACCTGGTTCACACGGTTCTAAATTCCACCGTCGTCCGGGTTCTTCTGGTAACAGAACATGGCCAGGTCGCGTAATGCCAGGTAAGAAATTCCCAGGTCATCTTGGTAACGAAACAGTAACTGTAAAGAACGTTGAAATCGTAGAGATCATCCACGCTGAAAACGTTGTTTTGGTTAAGGGCCCAGTTCCAGGTGCGAAAAACACTTTGGTGAAATTGGTGAGAGTGTAATATGGCAACAGTAAATGTACTTAACTGGAAAAAAGAAAAAGTAGGATCTATCGATCTTGCAGCTGATGTTTTCGAAACTCCTATTAAAAAAGAAGTTTTGCACACAGTAGTTCAATGGCAATTGGCTAGCCGTCGCCAAGGTACTCACATGACTAAAACAAAAGGTCTAGTGAGCGGTGGTGGTAAGAAGCCTTTCAAACAAAAAGGTACTGGTGGAGCTCGTCAAGGTTCTAGCCGTTCTATCTTGATGCCTGGTGGTGGTACTGCTTTCGGTCCTCAACCTCGCAGCTACGCGTTCGTACTTCCTAAAAAAGTTCGTCGCTTAGGTTTGAGCATGGCACTTTCTCACCTTCAAAAAGAAGGCAAGTTGTTCGTAGTAGACAGCATGCAATCTGAAGGTAAAACAGCTGAATTGAGCAAACGTCTTAAAGCGTTCGGCTTGAAAAAAGCAGTTTTGATCGATGCAAATGTTAACGACAAGTTCAATCAAGCTTCAAAAAATCTTCCAACATTCAAATACTTCCCAGTTGAAGGTTTGAACGTGTTTGATCTTTTGAAATACGATGCTGCAGTTATCACTAAAGAATCTGTAGCTAAAATCGTAGATCGCTGCTCAATGGAGAAAGCGTAAGATGAAACAAGTAATTAAAACTCCACTAATCACGGAGAAAAACACATACCACAACGCAGCTGGCGTTTACGTGTTCGAAGTAGATATGAAATCTACAAAAACAGAAGTAAAAGCAGCAGTAGAGAAGAACTTCAAAGTTAAAGTAGACAGCGTAAGAACTAGCGTTTGCCGCGGTCACTCTAAAAACACGAAGTTTGGTGCAACTAAGGTCCCTTACTGGAAAAAAGCTTACGTTAAGCTTGTTGAAGGTGAGAAGATCGCTCTTTTTGAGGGAGTATAGAGATGGGTATCAAGACGTTCGCCCCGCGCTCTCATGGTCGTAGAGGAATGACTGGTTTCGATTTCAAAGAAATCACAAAGACAACTCCAGAGAAGTCTTTGCTTGCTCCTCTAAAGAAACAAGCAGCTCGTAACAATCACGGTCAAATTACTATTCGTCACCAAGGTGGCGGTCATAAACGTAAATACCGTTTGGTTGATTTCAAACGTATGAAACTAGAAGTGCCAGCGAAAGTTGCTGCGATCGAGTACGATCCAAACAGAACTTGCCGTATCGCTCTTCTTAACTATGTAGACGGTCAGAAAGCATACATCATCGCGCCAGTTGGCTTGAATGTAGGCGACACTGTACTTTCTTCAGACAAAGCCGATATCAAACCAGGCAACTCTTTGTCTTTGGCAGCTATCCCTGTTGGTACAGTAATTCACAATATCGAATTGCGCCCAGGTAAAGGTGGTCAAATTTGCAGAGGTGCAGGTGCAAGCGCGACTTTGGCTGGTAAAGGTGATATGTACTGCCAAGTACGTATGCCATCTGGTGAGTTGAAGCAGGTTCTTTCAGTATGCCGCGCTTCAATCGGTCAAGTTGGTAACACTGACAACGAAAATATTAATCTTGGTAAAGCTGGTCGCTCTCGTTGGAGAGGTATCCGTCCTTCAGTTCGTGGTATGCACATGAATCCAGTAGACCATCCATTGGGTGGTGGTGAAGGTGTGGGTAAAGGTCATCATCCTGTAACTCCATGGGGTCAACCATGTAAAGGTTACAAGACAAGACATAATAAGAGAACTGACTCTTCAATCATTAAGAGACGTAAGTAGGAGTAGACTGTGGCACGCTCGATTAAAAAAGGTCCATTTGTTGATCTTCACGTACAAAAGAAGATCGACCACGCGATTGCAAAAAACGACAAGAAAGTTATCAAAACTTGGTCTCGTCGTTCAACAATTCTTCCAGAAACTATCGGACTTACGTTCGCGGTTCACAATGGTAGAAAGTTCGTTCCAGTTTACATCACTGAGAACATGATCGGTCACAAACTCGGTGAGTTTGCTCCGACAAGAACTTTCCAAGGCCACGCTGAGAAGAAAGCGGCAGCTCCGGCTGGCGCTAAGAAGTAGGTAGAGGTTTATAATGGAAGTTAAAGCTAGTCTAAAATACGCAAGAGTAGGTGCTCAAAAGGCAAGACTTGTTGCAGACCTTGTTCGCGGTAAAGACGTGAATGAAGCTGTTAAAACTCTTACTTTCTTGAACAAAAAAACTGCAGGTATGGTAAAAAAACTTATCGAATCTGCTGTTGCTAACGCTGAATACAAAAAAGTTATGGACATTGATAACTTGGTTGTTAAAGCCATCTGGGTTGATCAAGGTCCGGTTCTTAAGAGATTCCGTCCACGCGCTCAAGGCCGTGCATTCGGTGTTCGTAAGAAAACAAGCCACATCAACGTAGTACTTGAGGAGAAATAATCGTGGGACAAAAGGTTAATCCAATTGGTTTACGCGTTGGTGTTATTAGAACTTGGGACTCTCGCTGGTATGCGAAGGGTAACCAATATTTCGAAAATCTACATGAAGACATCCGCTTGAGAAAATACCTAAAAGGTAAACTTAAGCATGCTGGTGTAGCTAAAATCGAAATGGAACGTGCAGCGAAGAAGATCAAAATCATCATCTCTACTGCTCGCCCAGGTGTTGTTATTGGTAAAAAAGGTACTGGTATTGACGCTCTTAAAGCGGAAGTTCAAAAACTTACACCCAACGAAGTTTTCTTGAGCATCCAAGAAGTGCGCAAGCCAGACCTCGATGCTCAGCTCGTTGCTGAGAGCATTGCTCAACAACTTGAGAAACGTATCTCTTGGAGAAGAGCTCTTAAAAAATCTATTGCAGCTGCGATCAAAGGCGGCGTGAGAGGTATCAAGATCCGTGTTTCCGGTCGTCTTGATGGTGCAGAGATTGCTCGTTCAGAGTGGTACAATGAGAAGAGTGTTCCTCTTCATACATTGCGTGCAGATATCGACTACGGTACTGCTGAAGCTCTAACTGCATACGGTATCATCGGATTGAAAGTATGGATCTATAAAGGCGATATCTTATCTGCTCGCGAAGTTGAGGAGGCAGGTCGTGTTAAGTCCTAAAAGAGTAAAATGGCGTAAACAATTTGTAGGCCGCGCAACTGGTTTTGCGTACAGAGGTTCTAACCTTGATTTTGGAGATTTCGGTCTTCAAGCAGTTGAGGAAGGACGTCTTACAGCACGTCAGTTGGAAGCAGGTCGTATTGCTATCTCCCGTTCAGTTAAGCGTGGTGGTAAAATTTGGTGCCGTGTATTCCCGAATACACCAGTAACAAAAAAACCAGCTGAAACTCGTATGGGTAGCGGTAAAGGTAACCCGGAGCTTTGGGTAGCCCGTGTTCTTCCTGGAAAAGTTCTTTTCGAAATGAACGGTGTGACTCGTGAGCAAGCTAAAGAAGCTTTCGAACGCGCAGCTCACAAACTTCCTTTCAAAACTCGTTTCTTGGTTAGGGAGTAGTTATGAAGTTCGTAGAGATTAAAGATCTTTCTGTAACTGAATTGAAAAAGAAAAGAGCAGCTCTTTCCGAAGAGTTGTTCCAAGCTCGTATCAAGAATTCAATTGGTCAACTTTCAAATCCAATTGTTATTCGTGATCTTCGCCGCAATATCGCGAAAATCAATACAGCAATCGTAAAGAAAGTAGCGAGGTAGTTAAATGACAACTGAAACAAATACTCGTGGTCGTAAAATCGAAGTAGTTGGTGAGGTTATCAGCGACAAGATGGATAAAACTATCTCTGTCCTAATCTACCGCATGGTTAAACACGCTAAATACGGTAAGTACGTTAAGAAAACTTCTGTGTTCAAAGCTCATGACGAAAACAACCAAGCTAAAATTGGTGACATCGTTAAGATCCGTGAAACACGTCCTCTTAGCAAAACTAAACGTTGGGCTCTTTCTGAAGTCGTAGAGACGGCGAAAGCGTAGGGGTGTTGTCATGATTCAAATGCAAACTAGACTAAATGTAGCTGACAACTCTGGCGCAAAAGAAGTTATGTGCGTAAAGGTTCTTGGTGGTTCTAAACGTCGTGTAGCATCCATCGGTGATGTTATCGTTGTTTCCATCAAAGAAGCTTTGCCAAACGCTAAAGTTAAAAAAGGTGACGTTGCGAAAGCCGTTGTAGTTAGAACTGTTGCTAAGCTTCGTCGTCCAGACGGTTCTTACATCCGTTTCGATGATAACTCTGCAGTTTTGATCAACGCCAATAAAGAACCAATTGGAACACGTATCTTTGGCCCAGTTGCCAGAGAATTGAGAGCTAAGTCGTTCGTTAAGATCGTATCTTTGGCTCCGGAAGTTCTGTAAGGGGTATGAGATGAATCGCTTAAAAGCTAAATACAATAAAGAGATCGCTCCTGCTCTAAAAAAACAATTGGGAGTTGAAAACGTAATGCAAGTTCCTCGCTTGGAGAAAATCACTCTTAGCGTGTGCTTGAGCGAAGCTGTTCAAAATCCAAAAATTTTGAACACTGTTGTTGATGAGATCACTGCTATTGCTGGTCAAAAAGCAGTTATCACTAAAGCAAAAAAAGCTATCTCCAACTTTAAGTTGCGTGCTGGCATCCCATTGGGTGTTCGCGTAACTTTGAGAAAAGAGAAAATGTGGTCTTTCATGGACCGTTTGAACACTTTGGCACTTCCACGCGTACGTGACTTCCGTGGTTTGCCAAACAAAGGTTTCGACGGCCGTGGTAACTACAACATGGGTCTTAAGGAGCAAATCGTGTTCCCTGAGATCAACTTTGATAAAGTTGATAAAACTCGTGGTATGAACATCACTATCTGTACAACAGCTAAAAACGACACTGAGGGCAGAGCGCTTCTTGAAGCACTTGGTATGCCTTTCAGAAAGTAGGATGATCAAATGGCACGCAAATCAGCAATTATTAAAAATAACAAAAGAAAAGCTACTGCTAAGCGCTACACTGAATACAGAACAGAGCTTAGAAATAAAGCCGTTGACATGAAACTTTCTGATGACGAAAGAGCAGAAGCTCGTAAAAAGCTTCAAGCTCTTCCTCAAAAGACAAACATCAACCGTGTTATCACACGTTGTGAAATTTCTGGTCGCCCTCGTGGTAACTACAGAAAATTCGGTTTGTCTCGTATCGCCTTCAGAGCTCTTGCACTTGACGGTAAATTGCCTGGCGTAACGAAAGCTAGCTGGTAAGAGGAAGACTATGGATACAATTTCTCAGTTCCTTACAATCATTAGAAATGCTGGAGCAGCAAAGCACGAAAAAGTGGATTTGCCTGCTTCTAAAGTTCGCGCTGGTATCGCACAAATCCTTGTTAACGAAGGTCTTATCCGCAGCTTCAAAGTTGCGAAAGACTCTAAACAAGGCATTATGCGTGTTTACTTGAAGTACGATGAAGCTGGTCAACATGCGATCAACTCTATCGACCGTGTAAGCCGTCCAGGCAGACGTGTATATGTTAAATCAGATAAAATTCCTCAAGTTCGTTCTGGAATGGGTATGACTATCCTTTCTACGAGCAAAGGGATCATGAGCGGTAAGCAAGCGGCACAAGCAAATCTTGGCGGCGAATTGCTTGCAACACTTTGGTAGGTGAAACATGTCTCGTATTGGTAAAGCACCCGTTATTTTTGATAACACAGTAAAAGTAGATGTTACACCTGCTAACGAAGTAGTAATTAAAGGCGCGAAATCTTCTTTGAAGATTGGTATGCAACCTCAAGTTACTGCTAAAGTTGATGGCAACAAGGTAGTGTTGACTCGTAAAGACGACTCTAAAGAAGCTCGTGCATTGCACGGTCTTTACAGAGCTTTGGTTCAAAACGCAGTAACTGGCGTAACTAAAGGTTTCACTAAAGGTCTTGAGCTTCAAGGTGTAGGTTATCGTGCAAACGTTTCAGGGAAAAAGTTGGAGCTTTCTTTAGGCTTCTCTCACCCTGTAATCTTCGATATCCCTGAAGGCATCGAAATCAAAGTTGAAAAACAAACAGCACTTTCAATCACTGGCGCTAGCAGAGAACTTGTTGGTCAAGTAGCTGCTAAAATCCGTTCGTTCCGTCCACCAGAGCCATACTTGGGCAAAGGTGTTCGTTACGCTGGTGAGCATATCCGTCGTAAAGCCGGTAAGTCTGCTGGTAAATAGAGGTAATGTATGAAATTGAAAATGAGTAAACATACAAGCGATCGTAAAGTTAATCGCCTTAAAAAGAAGATCCGTATCCGTAAAACGGTTAACGGAACTGATGAAAGACCTCGTCTTTGCGTATACAGAAGCGGTAAGCATATGTATGCAAGCGTTATCAACGATGTAACTGGTCACACTCTTGTGTCAGTTTCCTCTCTTGGTAAAGAAGACAAAGCTGGCATCGATATGGCGAAGCTTGTTGGTATGGAAGTAGCGAAAGCTGCTACCGCTAAAAAAATCACGAACGTGGTATTTGACCGTAACGGTTACTTGTACCACGGCCGTGTTAAATCTCTAGCTGATGGCGCTCGTGAGGGCGGCCTCAATTTCTAAGGAGTGAATGTGGAGAAAGTTCAAGCTCAAGCAGCTGAATTAGAAGAGCGTGTAGTAGCGATCAACCGCGTAACAAAAGTTGTTAAGGGTGGTCGTCGCTTCTCTTTCGCAGCTCTAGTAGTTGTTGGTAACAAAGCTGGTGATGTTGGTTTTGGTTCTGGTAAGTCTGTGGAAGTTCCAGAGGCTATCGGCAAAGCTAGCCGCGCTGCTAAGAAATCAGCTAAATCTGTGACTCTTAAAGAAGGTCGCACAATCCCTCACGAAGTAATCGGTAAATTCGGTGCTGCAAAGGTTATTATGAAACCAGCAGCTCCAGGTACTGGTGTGATCGCGGGTGGTGCAGTTCGTGCCGTTCTTGAGTCAGTTGGCGTTAAAGACATTCTTACTAAATGTGTTGGTACTCGTAACCCGCACAATGCAGTAAGAGCAACAATCGATGGTTTGAATCAACTTAAAGAGTTGAGCAAATAATCGGAGGCGATCATGGCTAAAACATTTATCGTAAAATTGAAAAAATCGACTATCGGCTGCACTCAAGAACAAAAAGATGCAGTTCGTTGCCTTGGTTTGAAGAAAGTTAATTCTACTGCAACAGTGAATGATACTCCTGCAAACCGTGGTCAAATCATGAAAGTTCAACATCTAGTAAATGTTGAAGTTAAGGGGTAATCCATGAGCTTGCTTAATCAACTAGCTCCAAAAGCTGGATCTAAACACGCTCCAAAAAGAATCGGTCGTGGTATCGGTTCTGGTATGGGTGGCACATCTACTAAAGGTCACAAGGGTCAATTGGCTCGCACTGGTGGTACTGTGCGTCGTGGTTTCGAGGGTGGTCAAACACCTATGCACCGCCGTTTGCCAAAATTTGGTTTTAGCAACGTCGCGTTTGCTAACAACTTTGAGATTGTCAACGTAGGACAACTTGCTAAATTTTCTGGAGAAGTAACTCCTGAAACTCTTTTCAACGCTGGACTTGTTAACAAGGGCGCGGTTAAGATTTTGGGAATGGGCGAGCTTAAAACAGCTTTGACTGTAAAAGCTCACAAATTTTCAGAAAGCGCTAAGAAAGCTATTGAAGCTGCTGGCGGCAAAGTCGAGGTAATTAAGTAGTGTCTGCAATTGAAAGCATCGCAAAGAATTCGGATCTTCGTAAACGTATATTCTTCACGTTGGCCTTATTGGCCGTCTACAGAATCGGAGTTCACGTTCCAACGCCAGGCGTGGATGGAACTGCGGTGCTTTCTTTCTTCCAGGCTCAAAGCCAGGGGATTTTCGGACTCTTCAACACCTTTACGGGTGGTGCACTTTCCCAGTTCAGTATTTTTGCGCTGGGAATTATGCCTTACATCTCTGCTTCCATCATTTTCCAACTTCTGACTTCAGCGGTTCCTCTTTTGGAATCTTTGAAAAAAGAGGGCGAAGCAGGACGTCGTAAAATCAATCAATACACTCGCTATGCGACTGTGGCTTTGGCAATCGTTCAAGGTTACGGTATCTCAACTTGGTTGATGAACTCTACAAGCCCAGATGGTCGTTCCCTTGTGGTCGCTCCAACTGTGGCATTCCTTCCATTCCAGTTGATGACAATCATCACTTTGACTGCAGGTACTTGCTTTATCATGTGGTTGGGTGAACAGATCACTGAAAGAGGTATCGGTAACGGTACATCTTTGATCATCTTCACTGGTATCGCAGCAGCTATTCCTCAAGGTGCTCATCGTCTTTGGGAGCTAATGGTTTCTGGCGAAATGAAATTCGCAGTTATCTTGCTTCTATTGGTTTTGATGGTCGCTATTATCGCTGCGGTTATCTATATGGAAGTTGCACAACGTAGAATTACTGTTCAGTATTCTCAACGTGCTGGCGGCGGCGGTATGCAGTCTATGCAAACTCCGACAAGCCATCTTCCAATTAAAATCAATTTCTCTGGGGTTATCCCACCGATCTTCGCGAGTTCTTTGCTAATGTTCCCAGCAACAATGGCTCAGTTCGTTCAAACACCATGGTTGAAGGCGCTTCAGGATTCTTTGAATCCATCAGGCACAATCTTCAATATCATGTTCGTGATGTTGATCGTATTCTTCTCGTTCTTCTATACAGAGATCGTTTTCAATCCAAACGACGTTGCTGATAACTTGAAAAAGTACGGCGGTTTCATCCCTGGCGTTCGCGCTGGTAAGAGCACTGCTGATTACATTCAAAAAGTACTTGAGCGCGTTAACGTATTGGGTTGCATCTACTTGTCAGCGATCTGCGTAATGCCAGGTATTTTGGCTTCTCAAATGAGTCTTCCGTTCTACTTCGGTGGTACATCACTTTTGATCTTGGTTGGTGTTGCTTTGGATACTGCTCAGCAGGTTCAATCTCACATGATCACTCAAAAATACGAAGGTTTCATGAAGGGTGCGAAAATCCGCAGCAGAAGGGTTCAATTTTAATGAACTTGATTCTGTTTGGAGCCCCAGGGGCCGGTAAAGGTACGCAATCTGAGTTGTTGATCAAGCGATTGCAAATGACTCAAATTAGCACTGGGGATTTGTTCAGAGCAGCTATCAAAGGTCAAACTGACCTTGGTAAAAAAGCCCAAGAGTACATGGATAAAGGTCAACTTGTGCCAGATAGCATTGTTATCGGCATGGTTGAAGAAGTACTTCAAAAAGGCGTAAATAACTTTATCCTAGATGGTTTCCCAAGAACTGTGGCGCAAGCTGAAGCATTGGATAACCTTTTGAATAAGATGACACTTTCCATTGGAAAAGCCATTTTTTTGGAAGTTCCGATGGAAATCTTGATGGATCGTTTAACAGGTAGACGCGTATGTAAAAATTGCGGGGCTGTCTACCATATCGTCAGTAAGCCTACCAAGACGGAAGGCAAATGTGATAACTGCGGCGGTGAAGTAATTCAGCGCAATGATGATAAGGCAGACGTTATTGAGACGCGCCTTAAAACCTACCAGGAATTCACAAGCCCACTAAAAGAGTTTTATAAAAAATCAGGAAAATACATCGAAGTCGACGGTAATAGGGACACCGAGCAGGTCTATACAGAGATCGAAAAAATAATAGGCTAACCACTTTTATTATTTTTTTGCTCTAGACATTAATACTGCTCAGTGATAGCGTCCGACTCCTCGTGTGTAATTTTGCTGTGTATTTTTGGTCATTTTTCGACCAAAAAAATAGCAAGTATGGGAAGAAATATGAAAGTAAGACCATCAGTAAAAGCAATCTGTAACAAGTGTAAAGTTATTAAAAGAAAAGGCGTTATTCGCGTTATCTGCGAGAACCCTAAACATAAGCAAAGGCAGGGTTAATCATGGCACGTATTCTTGGTGTCGACTTACCTAGAAATAAGCGCGTTGAAATCGCGTTGACATATATCTACGGCATTGGACGTCCTCGTTCGGCTATGATTTGCAAGCAAGTTGGCATTCCTTCCACTCTAAGAACTGAAGGTTTGACAGACGAGCACATCGCTAAAATTCGTGGAATCATCGAGCAAAACTTTAAAGTAGAGGGTGATCTTCGTCGTGAAGTTGGCCAATCTATTAAGCGTTTGATGGATCTAAACTGTTATCGCGGTATCCGCCATCGTAAAGGCTTGCCAGTTCGTGGTCAGAACACTCGTTCTAATGCACGTACTCGCAAAGGTCCTAAGAAGACGGTAGCTAACAAGAAAAAAGCCGTGTAGTTAAAGGGAATTAGCGATGAACACTGAAAATAAAAACAAAACAGTTGCTAAGAAAAAAGTAAAAAGAAACGTTCCTCAAGGGAACTGCTACATCCAAGCTGGTTTCGGTAATGTTATCATTACTATGACTGACCTTACTGGTGCTACAGTTTCTTGGTCATCTGCGGGTCACCTTGGTTTCAAGGGTAGCCGTAAAGGTACACCATTCGCAGCGCAAGTTGCGGCAGAAGACGCTGCTAAGAAAGCTATGGAAGCTGGCATGAAAGCAGTGGACGTATATCTTAAAGGTCCTGGTGCTGGTCGTGAGCCTGCTATCCGTGCATTGGCTGCTACTGGTATGAGAATCTTGACTCTTAAAGATATCACTCCAGTTCCGCACAACGGTTGCCGTCCTCCTAAGCGCAGAAGAATCTAATAAACTCACTAGGCGACACCTAATAAGGTCGCCTTTTGGTTTGAAGATTTCTGGATTTCGATCGACAGCGTGAAGTGATTCACGCTGTTTGATTCAAAAACCGTGCCGCGAAGCAAGACAGCTTGTTAAAATCGTCCATTTCTAGTTGAATGGAGAGTGAATAAGTTCGCTCCTAGCGTTTTTTAACAAAAATTACTCAGTTTATTTAACCTCTCGGGGGATCCATGCAAGAGCATTATTATAAGTTTTGGAGAGAAATGATCAAACCAAAGGGATTTGAGGTTGATCGTGATACTCTTCGTGATGACTACGCAAAATTCATTATCCGTCCGCTTGAAAGAGGTTTCGGCGTTACTCTTGGTAACTCCCTAAGAAGAATTCTTCTTAGCTCTATGATGGGTTCTGCAATCACTGCGGTTAAATTCGAAGGCGTATTGCACGAGTTCACTACGATCCCAGACGTTCTTGAAGATGTTACTGACATCATCTTGAACCTTAAAGAAGTTCGTTTCAAACAATACACTTCTGACTCTTTGACTTTGAAGATCTCTAAAAAAGGTCCAGGCAAAGTTACTGCAGCAGACATCCAAGTTTCTGATAAGATCGAAGTTTTGAACCCAGATCTTCACATCGCTACTTTGGGTGCGAACGGTAACTTCGCAGCGGAAATCGTTGTAAGTTTCGGTCGTGGCTACGTACCTGTTGAAAACAGAGAAACAGATCTTCCAATTGGCTTCATCGGTGTTGACGCTCTTTACAGCCCAATCCGTAAAGTTAATTACAATGTTTCCAATGCGCGTGTTGGTCAAAGAACTGACTACGATGCATTGACTTTGGAAGTTTGGACTGATGGTTCATTGAAACCGGACGAAGCAGTTGCTCTTTCTTCTAAAATCATGAAAGAACAACTTCAAATCTTCCTTACTTTCGATGAAAGCATGGAACCAGTTGAAGAATCTCGCGAGCTAGGTTCGCCTTCATTGAACGAGAACTTGTTCCGTTCTGTTGACGATCTTGAGCTTTCTGTTCGTTCTGCGAACTGCTTGAAAAACGCTAACATCCGTTACATCGGTGAGTTGGTTGTTCGTTCTGAAGCAGAGATGCTTAAAACTAAAAACTTTGGACGCAAGTCTTTGAACGAGATCAAAGAGATCTTGGGCGAGATGGGTCTTGGCCTTGGTATGAAAATCGAAGGTTGGCCGCCTCCAGGTTGGGATCCTTCTCAACCACCAGTAAAAAGAGAAACACAACAATAGTCACAAGCTGTGATGACACCAACTCCCTGAGGGGTTGGTGAGGGCTGGAGCCCGAAAAAGAAACACCGAGCAATTCCGCTTGAGTGTTCTTCGTGAGGATACCTGATACGGTCCCCACGTTTTAACCGGAGAACATATGAGTTCACACAGAAGAAGAGTAAAGCATTTCGATCGTAAATCTGGCCCAAGAAAAGCGTTGTTGCGCGGTTTGGTTGAGTCTCTAGTAGAGCACGGCCGTATCACTACAACTGTTGACCGTGCGAAAGAAACTCGCCGTCACGTTGAGCGCGCTATCACTTTGGGTAAAAAAGGTGACTTGAACACAACTCGTTTGTTGTTGTCTCGCTACCCAAATAAAAACGTTGTAAGCATCATCATGAAGGACTTGTCTCCTCGTTTTGCTTCTCGTCCAGGTGGTTACACTCGCATCATCAAAATCGGTCGTCGCCCAGGTGACACTGCTGAGATGGCGTTCCTTGAGTTCGTAGACTACGATTTCGAAGCTAAAACAGCTGCTAAAGAAGAAAAATCTGCTAAAGCTACTGAAAAGCCAGCTAAAAAAGCAGCTTCTAAAGCGAAAAAAGCGACTACAAAAACTGTAGCTGCTAAAAAGAAAACTGTTAAAAAGACTCAAAAGAAAGCACGCGCTAAATCTCGCGCTTAATTTCGAGGATCAAAACTGATTTTCCAAAAAACCCAGGGCAACCTGGGTTTTTTTTTGGTACTTTACGATCAGGAGGAACTTCAATGAAACAACATCTAAAAGCATTGGCCTTGGTTCTGGTAATTGGCGCGTTGTCTGTTTGGGCATTCGATCGCTATTTCATGACCCGCATGGAACAAAGTCCAACTACGATTTCTTCCGTAGAAAAAATGGAAACAGAAGGGGCTCCGAATTTCACTGCAAAATCTTTGGATGGGCAGTCTTTTGAATTGCATGGTTTAAAAGGGAAAGTAGTCATTCTGAATTTTTGGGCTTCTTGGTGTGGGCCTTGCGTGGAAGAAGTGCCGTCCTTAATTAAGCTGGTGAACGAATTCAAAGGTGACGTGCAGTTGATTGCCGTTTCTGGTGATAGCAATGAACAGGATATCCACGTTTTCCTAAAGTCATTCCCTGAGTTGAAAGGCGCGAATATCAAGATCGTTTACGATCAGGATCGCAGCCTGATGAAGATGTTCGAAGTCACTCGTTTACCAGAATCATTGGTGCTGGATAAGAATTCGAAGCTGGTTAAGAAGCTGGTGGGTTCTATCGACTGGCATACCAAGGATTCTGTTGAGTATGTGAAGACCCTCTTGCAAGCCAAGTAGACGGTCTGTAGAGGCAAGCACAGTCGCCTCTAGAATGTGGAAACGTCAGAGACAAATCCTGTGTCTCTGACGCTCTCAAAATTATCTAATAATTTAAAACTTGGAATCTATTGGCAATCAAATGCCAGGTCGATTTTCGTGCCCTCAACAAGTGGCGAGTTGAATTTCAAAATATTGCCTGAAACTGAGAACTTTGTGAAAGCAGAGCCATTGATTTTGATCTGCACGGTTCCTGCGGCAGGCACACATTGAAGTGTCATGTGAGTCATTGAATTCACGATTTTGTCGCGGAAGGTATTCAAGTTATTCGCGAAGCTCGAATCACAGATGCTACCCACACCACCATCAGTCAGTACTGATAGTTTTTCGTAGTACACACCCTCATGGCTTGGGGAAGCTGAAGCTGCATCTTGCATAGCCTCACAGGATTTATCGCCTGGTTTTACAATGATACTGTTAAATGTGAAGCGGACATCGTTACCGAAGCGGTTTTTCGCCATTGCCAGAACGTTCTCTGGCTGGTCTTCAGCCTCCAGTGGAATAAGGCTCCCGACAGCGTCGTTAGCTTTGACTTTAGCAGGATCGCCACCCACTGAACGCTCGTCTTCATTTGAAATAAGGATCACGGAAAGTGCAGCGCCTGGACGATAGCATCCGTTGGAACCTGAAAGAGCAAAGTGATTGTAAGTGGCCTTCAAGCCACGTTCATCAGCCGAGCCGGATCCACCAATAGTCATTGCCGTGACGGTGTTCTCGAAAATGCTGCCAAGATTTGATGCGCCTTTTTTCAGTAAGTAAGCTGGAACACCGGAAGCCGGGGAGTATCCAACCCAATCTGACGAGTAACCCCAAACTGAATTCATGGCGCGCGTGTTGGTCATACACATTTGCCAGTCGATACCTGAGCTTTCAAGAGATGCGACGAAATCACCCATGCCGGCCGCCAGCTTCTTAAGATCTGGGAGCATGGAGTTTGAGTCGTCGAATACTATAAGGAAGTCGACCTGTTTATTCCCGTAACCTACGACTTGGGAGAAACTTACTGAAGTGCCTGGTACGGATGAAGCTAATTCCTGTGGTACTGGAGAAAACTCCATTTTGGAGCAGGCTGCTGTTGCTGCAGTCACAATACTTAGGAACAGAAGATTTGTTAGATTCATCTTTTTCATAATTTGCTACCTCACAAAAAGGCTAGCACATTGGGTGACCTCAAAAAAAGAGGAAAAGATAAATGCGAGCTAAAATACCTAATGATTTTAATAATTTACAAGTTAGCGTCGAACTCCTGTTCAGGTCCTGCAAATAACCTCTACGAATCTTTTGGAAAGAAAAGAATGAGTGTTTGAACGATGAACAGTTTTTGGAAAATAGAGAAGATGAGTTTTCTCAGATCGAAAATGGAATCTATTTTGGATTGGGTTGGCAGAAGGGGATTTGTGAATCCGATCGACGAGTTTGCGCTCAGTATGTGCAAACTCGCCTGGTGTTTTTTTCGTTATAGGCCGAAGCGTTTTTTTAGTTCATCAACAGCTTTTTGGCCTTCTTTTTCCAGCTGTTTACGACCTTGGTTTTCAGCATCTTTCTTGGCGGTATCAATGCGGGATTCAGCTTGTTTCTTTTGCGAATCCAATTGTTCCTGGGCTTTCTTTACTTCTTTGTCGAATTGCCCTTTGAATTGATTGATCTGTGCTTCGACTTCAGCTTTTTGTTTGCCGATTTCCTGCTCTACGTAAGCTTCAATTTTCTTGCGGGCTTCATCGACTTTGGCTTGGATCTGTTTTTCAAATCCTTTCGAAAGTTCAGGCCCCAGATTGGAATTAATTGATAGCGGAACGTTCGGCAAATCGCCCTGACCTTTTGCAGTCAGTGTAACCACGGGAATGCCAGCGAACACTGCTTTTAGGATTTCGTCAGCGATGTTGTTCGTCGACGAAACGTTGTAGTCAATCTTTGTGAACTTGTTGTCGAAGTCCACCGACAGATTCTTCATGCCCACAAGCTTGCCTTGAATACCCATTTCGCCATTGGCTTTGTTGAAGGCGATTTTAACATCAGGGCTTTGCACAAGATCTTTGCCGGTGATGGCATAAGAGGAAACTTTAAACTGATAGTCGATAACTGAATCATCCTGGCGATTGTCCAAGGAAAGACGAAGCAAGAAACCCAAAATCTCCATGGCTGGGAAGTCTCCAGCGACAGTTGCAATGGTCGGGCGCCCTATCAATCTTTGATTGGAAGTAATGTCCAGGATTTCTCCTTTGATATTGCCAGAGTTCGGTGTCAGGCCCGCTTGCGAGCTGATCGCTGTGCGCTTTGCCCAGAACATTGGGTAGGAATTGGGACGACCGAATTCATAGGAAATGCCTTCCTCGCGCGGATGAGGTTGAATTGCAACTTCCTCCTCTTTGTTGGCACCTTTCTTGGTGAACTTTGGTGGAAGGTACTTTTCTGCCAAAGATTTATAGCGGAAGAACTTGGCCTTGTACGGCTCCAAGTAGCGATTGAAAACGGCCATGGTCAACGCTTTCGCATCCACTTGCGGAATACGGAAGTGCTGCTCAAGGGATTTGATGTCCACCTTGATCTGTTTTTCAATGTCGCCGTACTGTGCTTGCAAAGCTTTCAGATCCTTGTCCAAATCGTTGCTGACAGCTTGCAGTTGTTTGTAGTGTCCATCGGCTTCTTTGTAAATGCCGTCCAATTGCTGAACCGAGGATGCAATTTCCTGAGGGTTCTTAAAGTCCTTGTATTGAACCTTGTTCAGGCGGTCACCCAAAGCTTTGATGTCTTTTTCCTGTGGAAGTGTTTTTAAGCGGGCATCCCAGGCTGTTTGCTTCTCTTTCAGATCCTTGTCGAATTTTTCGATCATGGCTTTGGAAGGCAGCGACTCCTGCAGCTTTTGCAACTGAACATTGGCATCTGTTCCACCCAACATGGCGATAACATC
Organism: Bdellovibrio sp. GT3; assembly: GCF_037996765.1. Classification (NCBI taxonomy): domain Bacteria; kingdom Pseudomonadati; phylum Bdellovibrionota; class Bdellovibrionia; order Bdellovibrionales; family Pseudobdellovibrionaceae; genus Bdellovibrio; species Bdellovibrio sp. GT3. Next base: position 1,332,245 of record NZ_JBBNAD010000005.1, read on the forward strand.
ACCCAATACGTTTTCTCCGTATTGTGCATCCAGTTCTTTTTCCGCCTGAGTCTTCAGTTTATCGCCCTCAACGGCCAGGACTCCTGGCTCATTGGAAACCGGTGGGGGAGGTGCCACCTTGCCGGGGCGGGAGCGTTGATTGCCGAACTCAATTTGTTCAACAACAGCTTCGTTGATCACGAACTTCACACGCAGCAGGGCATCCCAAAGCATTCCGAAGCGGATTTCACCGATTTTCAGGGAGTTGTGGGTCGGCTTTTCGGCATCGGTAAATTCGATGCCTTTAATGCTGATATGGGCATTGAAAAAGCTTGTTTTAAGATCGGCAATATTAACTTCGGCACCCAGTGCTTTGTAGCCACTCCACTCCATAGCGCGGCGTAAATGCCCATCAAAGAAGAAATGGAAGTAGAGGCCGACAACAGTACAGAAAATGATGAATGGAATCAGAGCGCCCCAGCGGATGATGCCTTTTTTCTTTTTCATTTTTACTTCAGGAGGTGTTTGAGTGTTTGTCATGGTTCAGTCCTAGTTCCCGTAAAGATCATCATATTTAACGTACCAATTATAAAACTTGGTGGCCGTCAGGGCCTTCCAGAATTTCGTACCTTTGAAGCGAGCCACAACAGCGGCGCGGTAGGCGATGATCATGGCTTTGAAACCGTAGTAGGCAAACGGAAATAATAAAACAGAGACGATCATCGATCCCATGATGATGCTGTTGTTAAAGCGGGTCATAGGAACAAAAGGCATGTTGTACATGCTTACGAAAAGTGGACGAAGGCTTTCCATTTCCAATACGACTTTGCCAAGGTGATGTGCCGGCATGTCGAACAGAAACGCCACGAATTTATAAAAGAAAGCGGAAAGAAAAGCCGCTCCCAATTGAACTCGGAAAACGAAAACGATAAACAGCACAATGGCCGTCTGAATTGAGAAAAACGGTGCGAACCCCAGAAGCAGACCCAACGAAAGACCAAATGCCAAGGGCATCGTGTCTGTGTCGGAATTCAGAAGTTTGATAAAATTAAAAAGCTGTTTTAACAGTAACGTCATAGTTGTCCTCGTTATTAAGGTCTGATTCGAAACTCTATAAAGTTTATGACAAAAATGCGTGGCGGCAAGTGAAAAGCGAGGACAGTCCCAAGCGTTTGTCGTATGTTTTTAGGTATATGAAATCATGGGCACAACTTGTTGCAGACACAGTTCGAATGGGCGGGATGCTGGTATTTATTAATGACCAGGCTCCGCAGGATCTAACAAAGTGGCTAAGTCCACTGAGTCAGCAGTTCTCCGGGCGAATTCCATTCGCAGTTCGTAGTCATAATGACTTTTTGCGTGGCAATCATCGCACAGGCCCCCATGATCTGATTTTCTTTTTTGAGGGTCAGAAAAGTGTGCTGCAAAGTCTGGATGCAAAGCTGCAAGGGCAGCGTGTTTGGGTTTCTCCAGCGGATAGCATGCCTCATGCCGTGGATTATCTATGGCACAATGCTGATCTAAGTTCCTGGGAGATCTTCTGGCAGAGCCTGGCAACGCAATTTGATTCGTTGATGGAGAACTGGCAGGAAGAGGCCGCGGACTTTACTCCCTGCTTGTTTCTGGACCGCGATGATGTCGTGGTTAAAAATGTTCCCTACAACAAGGATCCTGAAAAGGTTGAGTTAATTCCTGAAGTGGTCTCGTTGATACGCAAAGCACATGACCTGGGGTACTGGGTCGCTGTGGTTACCAATCAATCCGGTATCGGGCGTGGGCGTATTTCTTGGTCGGAATACAAGTCCGTGCACCAGCGTATGCTAAGAATGCTGGCTCAGAATGGTGCCTGGATTGATGAGTGTGTGTGGTCTTCGTTTATTGAAAACGAAGCAGTGCCGGAAGGACGAACTTTCGCCAGTTTAAGAAAACCCCGGGCTGGTATGTTTCAAATTGTGAAAGAAAAGCTGAAAGTGGATATGCCAAAATCGTTGATGGTTGGAGACAGCGCAACGGATTTGATCGCGGCCTATTCCGCCGGGGTCGGACAGTGCTTTTTATTGAAGTCAGAGAAATTTGATCAAGAGCGCGAAACTTTGGAAAAGTTCCGCCTCGCAAATGCTGGATTTAAATATCAGGCCATATCTGAAGCTTCGGAGATATCTTTAGGGCGTTTGTAGCGCATATAAAAGAAAGCTCCCAGCAAGCTCACCACGAATGAGCAGACTTGAAATGCCGTGATTGTCGTCGGACCCACGTCTGTGGATTTGCCAGTGTAAACGTTAAACAGGAAATAGAAAGCGGCCTGACCCACGCCAACTCCTGCCGGGGAAATGGGAATAGCCGTCGCCATAAAGCCCAAAGGTGCCACCAGGAAGTATGTTTTTGCTGGGATATCTGTAAAGCCCGAAGCGACTCCTACCATGTACAAAAATAAGATAGCCGTCGTTTGTGCGATCAAACTTAATACGATCACCTGGATGATTCGCGGCATATGATTGCCATAAAGGTGCAGGCTTTCGTAGATCTTCATGAACTTTTCAGAAAGTGGAAGCTTGTTGATGACGCGTTTTAGAAGCTGGCGGTCATAGATTTTCGTTGAGAAAACCAAACCCAGTGCAACTGAAAAAACGACAAACAAAGCCACGATAAAATAAAACAAATTCAAAAGCGTCGAAACATGGCTGACATGAGCGAAGTCATAAATCATCACCACCATCGCCAGTAAGATCATGGAATAGAGGCCCAGTACACGGTCGATCAACACGCTGGTGGCTGCAACCACTTTGGTACCAGGGAATTCACGAGTAAAATAAAATGCCTTGATCACGTCGCCGCCGACACCGCCGGGCATGGCAAAATTAAAGAACTGACCAATCAAAGTAAGCTTAAACGAAGACCAGGCCTTTGCCGGAATACCCTGAGACTTTACCAGAACTCTCCAGCGTTCGCTGGCCAAGAAGAAGTTCACAAGAACGATGCCCGCGGCAAGGGCCATGATGCCTGGATTTAAAAGATTTCTTAGGGCCGAGAAGTTCAGTTTACCTGATTGGACCAACCAATAAATAATACCGGCTGCGAACAGGATTTTTATTAACTGAGCTGCAATCTTCTTGGTCTTTTTAATCATAGGTCCCATTCATACTGTAAAGATCTCTCAAACTCCACTTTAGATATAAAATAACCTATGACAAGCTGGGCCATGCGGGGTAGGAAATACCCAGTTTTTAGCTCTGGTGTTAAGATGTTCCCCCAATGTTCGGAGGTTATATGATTCCTGTAGTATTATCTGGTGGAAGCGGCACGCGTTTGTGGCCGGTATCGCGTCAGCAAATGCCTAAACAGTTTTGCACCATTTTCGAGAAACCTTTGCAGACCATGACTTTGGAAAGATGCCATAAAATGGGCACGCCATGGATTGTGACTTCAAAAGCTTTGCAGAATCTGACAGAGATCAATCTTCAAACAAATAAAATGAACGACGTACAAGTGGTGTATGAGCCTTATGGCAAGAACACGGCTCCTGCGATTGCCGTTCTTTGTAAACTTTTGGACCTGAAAGGGCTGGGACAGGAGATCGTGGGGATTTTCCCATCGGATCACCTGATCTCCAAAGAGCAGGCCTTTTTGAAGGTCGTTGATTTTGCCGCGTCTGTCGCCAGCAACAACAAAGTTGTTACCTTGGGCATTACGCCCTCCTATCCGGAAACGGGTTACGGCTATATTCAGACGAAAGCCGTCAGCCTGAAAGAAAAAGACGGCTTGAAGGCCTACTCCGTTGTGAAGTTTCATGAAAAGCCGGCGCTTGAAAAAGCCAAGGAGTTTTTGACTCAAGGAAGCTTCAGCTGGAATGCCGGGATCTTTGTATTCAAGGCTGCACATATGATTTCATTGTTTGAAAAATTGCAGCCGGAGTTGTGGGCGACAGTTTCTTCTTTGAAAGCTGACTCTTCCAATTTGGAAGAGATCTATGCGAATGTTCAAAGTATCTCCATTGACTACGCCATCATGGAAAAATTGAGTGGCGAGGAGCTGGCTTGTATTCCTTCGGAATTTGGCTGGAATGACGTGGGCTCTTGGGATGCCGTTGCGACTTTGCAAAAAGGGCAGGAAGTATTGAACGTCAAAGGGCACGGAAACTTTGTATTCGGTGATCCGGCCAAGAACTATTCGGCCATCGGCATTGATGATGTGATCGTGGTTGATACCAAGGATGCATTGATGCTGGTGAAAAAAGGCCAGTCTCAGGACGTGCGTTATGTTGTCGAGTCGTTGGCACAGCAAAAATCCAGCTTGGTTAAAGAGCATGTCTATGAATATCGTCCATGGGGATATTTTGAGATTTTGAAGGATACGGAATTCTTTAAATCAAAAGTAATTCGCGTGAATCCACACTCTCAGTTGTCTTTGCAAAGCCATGCGAAGCGTGAGGAGCATTGGACCATCACCCGTGGTACGGGCGAAGTGGTCTTGAATGATCAGGTGATTCCTGTGAAAGCTGGCTCCCACGTGCATATCCCATTGGGCGCGAAACATCGCATGCGCAACAACTCTGACGAAATGTTGGAATTCGTTGAAGTTCAGCTTGGCAGCTATTTCGGCGAGGATGATATCGTTCGCTATCAGGACGATTACCAAAGAAAGTAACATGCTGTCCGCAATTGTCTTCAAAGCCCACCTCGAGTGGGCTTTTTCATTTGTACTAACTTAATTGTAACAGATATTTCAAGATTGCCATTTGCCCATGAAGCTCCCGCCCAAGTACCTTCCCTATGCTAAAAAGCAAGGGGGCAATATGGCGCGGTACTTTGAACGGGTGAAGCTCGCAGGCATTTCCGTTTTCATAGCATTTAATTTGATGATCATAATGACGGCCTCATTCCCGGATCGCAGTGAGCTGGGGCGTTTGATATTGCGCAACTTTGGCTATTACATTGATGTGGTGGGCTTGGAGCAGCCATGGAGTATGTTTGCCCCGAATCCGATGTCATTAAACTCATACATCGAAGTCGAAATCCTTTTCAAAGATAAGAGCACTGAAAAGTGGTCTTTGCCACGACCGACGCAAATGGCGGGCGCTTCCAAAGTGATTGGTGGAGACCGTTATCGCAAGTTTACCCAGGAATACCTGATGCCCGAGAAGAATGAGGAAATCTGGTTCGATGTGGCTCGCTATGTGACCCGCAATGTGAATCAAATTGAATCTCAGGGTAGAAAAAGAGAAATCGAAAAACTGCAGTTCTATCGTTACTACAATTACGTAAAGGCTCCGACTGAGGTATTCGTTCGTCACGGCGAACTGAGTGGCGAATATAAGCGTGAGCGCGTGTTCTTCTTCCATCCGGCCAACAAGGAAAAATATGAAATCAGTCACAATAATTAAAGCAGTTTGGGATTTCTTTTTTAAACCTCAACCCGTTAATCACATTGGTCTGATGCGTGTGCTGTTTGGTCTTATTCTGATTTTTAATTGGTATATGATCTGGAGCTATCTTGATGTTTTCTGGGGAGTGGACGGTTTGGTCACGCTTAAAACTTCGATAGAGTATGGTTCTTCCTTGCGATTTAGTCTGTTTGATTTGATGCCAAATGATCCGCGTGTTCCGGCCTTGTTGGCGATTGTGAATCTAATGGCAGCTATAGGTGTGACGTTGGGTTTGTTCACCAGAACTTCAATGGTGGTGGCGTTCGTGACTTTACTGTCATTCCAGAACAGAAATGATTTTATCCTGAACAGTGGCGATATTGTTTTAAGAAACATTTTATTTTTTATGATGTTCTCTGCTGCCGGTAAGGCGTACTCATTGGACCAATGGATTAAGAGCTTGCGTCATGGTAAGTGGAAAGTTCCAGTGATGGAGCGTCCTTGGGCCGTCCGGCTTATTCAAATCCAGTTTTGCGTGATTTACGTGGCGACTGTTTTGTTTAAAATCAAAGGTAATAGTTGGGTTGATGGCACTGCTATTTACATTGCAACCCGTCTGGATGAATTTGTTCGTTATCCTGTTCCTTTGCTAAACAGCCTGGCTGTGATCAAGGTCATGACTTGGTCAACATTAGTGGTTGAGTTTGCCATGGGCACGCTGGTTTGGTTTAAGGATTTGCGTTACTGGATACTGTTAGCTGGCATAGGCCTTCATCTTGGAATTGAAGTAGTGATGAGTATTCCCATGTTCGAGTGGGTGATGATTGCGGCCATGCTGTCTTTAGTTGACCCCTATGATTTTGTAAAATTTGAGAACGCCGGTAAAGCATGGCTTATGAAATACCGTTATCGTTTCAATAAGATGCGAACCGCATAAATTAATAAATATTTATCGACTAATTAGACTTAAAGCCGTGCGCAGCAAAGCGCACGGCTTTTTTTTGGTTGAATTTCGACTCACTAACATTCAAGCAATTTATTAAATCATGGAAAATTACAATTGTTTCCATGGCATTTGCCTTTGCCTCCAAATAACTTTTTGTGAAATTTCATGGATTGCCGCGAACTGCTTCAGAATGCGTTGGAAACTTATCGTAATTTTGACAGCAATGTTTGTGGGCGTCTGTGAGGTTGCGGAGAACTACGGAGAGAAAACACAATTGGAGGAAAGATGAGATCGCGTAAGAAGATCGTTCTTGCTGCGGGTATCTCGTTACTGGCAAATCCGACTTGGGCACAAATGGCGCAGCTACAAGCTCCGCCAAGACTTGCCGACAAAGTGACGGAACAGTTGCCAAGCGAGAATGAAAAACCCAAGAGCGGCGCAGAGGCTGACGATGTTGTTGCCATCACACCGGATGGTAAGATTCGTATTGGCGTAAAACAAAAAGAGAAAATTGAAAATGGTGGATTCGTCAAAGACGGGTTGCCGAAAAAGTTTGTTGGTCCTTCGAGTGGCGGCTCAAAGGGATCAGAACGCGGTGGATTTGATTCAAAAGGAAATAACGGATCCAAGGGCTCCACATTTGGTGGTGGCGACAAAGGCTCCAACTACGGTGGTCATGATTCAAAGGGATCAGAGCGCGGTGGATTTGATTCGAAAGGGAATAACGGATCCAAAGGTTCCACTTTCGGTGGTCACGATTCAAAAGGCAACAATGGATCAAAAGGTGATCGTGGTGAGTATGGCGGCTTCGATTCCAAAGGATCAAAAGGCGAACACGGTGAACGTGGCGGATTCGATTCGAAGGGCTCCAAAGGCAGTTACGGCGACAAAGGTGAACGTGGGGAACACGGAAACTTTGGCGAAAAGGGCGAGCGTGGTCACAAGGGCGATCACGGAGATCGCGGTGAGCGTGGAGAAAAAGGTCATTATGGCGACAAAGGTGAACGTGGAGAACACGGAAACTTTGGCGATAAAGGCGAGCGTGGTCACAAGGGTGATCATGGAGAACGCGGAGAACGCGGCGAAAAAGGTGAACGTGGTCATAAAGGTGATCATGGTGAGCGTAGCGAGCGCGGAGAACGTGGTGAAAAAGGTGAATATGGCCACAAAGGTGATCGCGGAGAGCGTGGAGAACGCGGTGAGAAGGGTGAGCATGGTCACAAGGGTGATCGCGGCGAAAAAGGTGAGCATGGTCATAAAGGCGATCATGGTGAGCGTGGAACGAAAGGTAGCCACGGCACTTCTTCCTCTTACGGAACGTCGTCCTCGTATGGAACATCTTCCACGTATGGTACGACATCCACGAATGGCACAGTTTCAACATCGACTAATGGAACTGTTTCCACGTCGACTAACGGAACCGTTTCAACTTCCTCCACTGGAAATCCTGACACGACGACTGCAACTTCAACCAGCAGCAGTTCATCATCGTCATCCTCTTCCAGCTCAACTGAGAGCACTTCGACTAGCGAAAGCAGTTCAAGCTCAAGCTCCAGTTCAACGGGCGGAAAGGAAAAAAAGAACAGATTCAAAGCCAAACTTGAACCATTGTTCCACTTGGCATTCGACTTCGGTTCTTACATCGTAAACTTGACGCCTCATGAAATTCCGCAACCGGCGGCTGTGGGCGTGGTCTATGATCTTCCTTCTCAACAAACGTTGAAAACGGGCGACTATCGTGATGGTTTCCAAAAAACTGTTTACGGCAGCATCGAAGTCGGTATCGGAGCGCAGGTTAAATTCTGGTTCGATAACGCAACGGGATTGTTGGATTACTTCTGGGGATACGTGGGCGTATTGCCGATCGTTGGTAAACAAACATCGTCAACTCGCTACGCAAGCACACTGGCAAAAGCTCAATCATTGGGTGGCCGCTGGTCAGTGCCAAAAAATGCGACTGACTTGAATACCTGGGATGCCGGCGACAGCATCACTTACGTCAGCTATGGTGGAGTGATCTTCCTGGCAAACGCAGGTTTCGGTCCTGTCGGAATTGGAACAGCGAAATTGGCGCGTGGTTCCTGGGAAACTTACGTTGAAAAAGTCGGCGACAATATGGCCTACGTGAAAATGACAAGCGGTAAACTTGATAACTTGTCCATCTTTACGAGTGTGTCGATCATGTCGATCGGTAAGAACTACTTCAATGCAGCGGATGACGGATTCTCGTACTTGTTTGATTTAAGTACAGAAACCGGACGCAAAGCGTATGAAGATATGATTCGCGGTAACTCGTACGCTGCAGAACAATTTGCAACGAACAAGCCTGCAAATCTGGTTGAAATGCCGCCTGTAACGAAGGTACTGACATTCAGAACAGTTTCAACTGGAACAACTGTCAGCAAAGCTTTTGCGATCCCGATTATCTGGGACCGCGTGTTCAGCAAAGGACGAGTTCAGTCGTTCACGACTTCGGACTTGCATGTTGAGCGCAATACGGCGCGCGTTCACTATGGTATTTACAATGAATCCGATGATTCTCGTTTCTGGTTCAAACACAGAGAAGAGGACTTCATGTTCACGGGCGCGAAATACACGCTTGAGAACTGGGATAACAAAGAAACCAACACGGGAATGTTCGGTACTTACAGCTTTGCGTTCAGACATGAAGCAAGCAATGATGACCGTCTAAGAAAAGGCATTAAAGAGCTGGTTCGTAAAACGGGTCTGAAGCGTTTGATGATCAATATCCCGGACAATGCGGCTTTGGGCTACACAGGCGTGGAGTTCAATGCAAAATTGGGCGAGGAAAACACTGTTCGTCTGATGACTGCAGCACAACGTTTGACCGAAGATCAGTTCACGGCGCGAGGCTTGGCTTTGCATGAGCAATACTTCAATCGCGGGGGCGATCCTTGGGATGTTTGTAAGTTTGCTGGCTGCCAAATGAAGCAACGTAAGATGACTATTTCCGGTATGTCGAAAATGTGGCGATCGCTTCGTGCGATGAGTGCCAACATGACGGGCAATCCGAAAGCATTCGCACTGGCATACGGGCAGTTTGGTGAGGGTATGGCAACAAATCCATTCACATATCAATCTGCGATCGCGATGGCTGGTTCTGGCGTTCTACTTGAATACTTGGTTGAGGGTACAAGAATTTCAATGTACCACAAACAATGGGTCACTGATTCTGATGGTGCCTGGGTTCCATCGGACAAATTGCCGGATTCAGATATGATTCCGAAGTTTGATCCAAGAACTCGTCATTCTAAGATCCGCGGTATCGTAATTGGAAATAATCCTGGGGATGTTATGCCCGGGGATAATATTCCACTAATGCAACCGGTGGCTTACCAATAGTAGGCTCAGTTCCAAAATGCAAAAAGGCCGTTGAGTTATCAACGGCCTTTTTTATTTTATCGATTTGAATTTAAAGTTCGTGCTCCACAATCATGCATTCGCTGACTAGGTCTCCGGTTAGCAATGCCAATTGCCTTGCATGTCGCTCCCACTCATCCGGCGTTGATTTTTGCAGGCTTCCTATCAGCGACTCGAATTCATTCCATCTGCTGATAAATGCCGGTGCCGAAGTTTTGAAAGCTTTGGAAGTCTTAAAAAATTCAATCAGAACGGGTAGAGACTGTTCCTTCTCAAAGGCGCGAAGCATATCCAGCGACAATACGTTGGTAGTTCCTTCCCAGATAGTAAAAACCTGGGCATCACGTAGCAATCGGGGCAAACCTGTATCTTCCACATACCCTGCGCCACCAAACATCTCCACAACTTCGCTGGAGATCGCCAGCGCTTTTTTCGCGGTATACAGCTTCAATACTGGAGTTAGAGTGCGTAGCAGGGTGCGCTCTTTGGCGTTGATTTCACCGACTTCGTCTTTTCCCAGTAAATGCGCAATATGAAAACTGAAAGCGAAGCAGCGGCGGAAGTCTTCTTCCAGCCAGCGCAATGTTTCCTGATGCAATGGATGGTCGATCAATAGTTTGCCAAAGGCTTTTCTTTTACGCGAATAGCTCTGGGCAAGATCCAGTGCGCGACGGGCGTGCCCGATAGCGCAGATGGAATTATAAATGCGGGTGATATTCAGGACGCTGGCAATCTTTTTGATTCCATCACCTTCTCCTCCGATCATACGGGCAGGAGTTCCTTGCAGGCTTAGTTCTGCTGTTGGCAGTGCTTTGGTGCCCAGCTTGTCTTTCAGGCGATGGATCTGGATGTGATTCAACTGTTCCTGATCATTGCGAAGTTCCAGGTAAAAAAGGCTTAAGCCTTTGGATCCGGCTGCGGCTCCATCCGGGCGCGCCAGGGTCAAAGCCATTTGTGATGTGGTCGCTGATGTGAACCACTTTGTTCCGTGCAAGGAGTGGGTTGCGCCAAATTCACTTTCACCAGTGAATGGATGCGCATCCGTGGACGTGCCGCTGACATCCGAGCCACCAGTTCTTTCAGTCATCCATTGGCCGGCAGTCCAAAATGTTTTTGGATCTCTTGAGGTCAGGTGGGGAATAGCACGAGTTTTCATTTCCGGAGTACCATAGAGCTCCAGAGCTCTGGCCGCGCCGTCGGTCATCGCCAAGGGGCATGAAAAAATTGCCGAACTCGGAGAGTATAAGTAAAGCAGCGCCATTTGATAAACACGCGAGTAAGATCCGTATTTTCTTTCGTAGGCCGTGGCAACAATGCCTTCCTCTGCGGCGATCTTCTCCATGGCTTTCCAGCCTGCAGACACACGAATTTCGTCGATTCTGCGTCCCCAGGGATCAAATGGGACGTGGACGGGCGGATGAGACTCAGCATCCTCAGCAAAAGTCAGCATTTCGGTTGCCGCACGCTGCCCCAGGCGATCGAGGTGAGGCAGAGCTTGCTTCTGGCAATCTGCTGGCAGGATTTTTTTCAGGAACTTTTGAAGAAGAACATCGGACTGAAAAGTGTTCGTTAGGCTGGGCCCATCTTGATAAAAGTTTTTCATGGTTATTAGTGTAGGCTGCTCTGTGGGGCCGTACAACTGCCGTTCTGAGGAAGACCCGCTTTTTTGAGAAAATCATTGCCGTTTGTTCGATCCCTTCATATACAAAGCGCAAAGTTTTTTGGAGGGGCTATGTCGCGTATTTTGGTTGCTGTATTATCTCTTGGAGTTTTGGCGTCTTGCTCTGCCAACTTGAATAGTTCTGTTGTGTCCAACGGGAATCGCATTATGAACGGGACTGAAGTCCAGGAAACAGATGCAATTGCGGCTCACTTGGTTTCTGTTTATGACGTTGAAAATAACGGAGTCTGCACTGGAACTTTAATCGCACCAAATATCGTTTTGACGGCGGCTCATTGTATCTCCACTCACAAAAAAAATATCAAAGTCGTCTTCGGTCTGAACGTGGATGAGTACTTGGCGGCTCGCGAGCCGGATGTGCGTGAAGCCCACGTTCATAACGTAAGTGACATTATCGTCCATCCGGAATGGAACTTTGAAAAGAATCAGGATAAAGAAGACGACTGGCATGACCTTGCGGTTATTAAGTTCAAAGGCGATGCACCCGAGGGTTTTGCCCCTGCTGAGTTTTTGCATGACTTGAACGTTCTGCAAACGGGTGTGGCGGCATATGTCGCGGGTTATGGAGTCAACGAAGTTAAGCACCGGGAAATCAAAGAAGGTGAATCTTTGAAGTCCGGTGAAGAGGCTGTTTGTGACGACAAGGGTTGCATTGCGATCAAATTCGATGGTGATGGATTATTGCGTTGGACTCAGGCTCCGATTGCGACGTTCTCTGAGACAGAAATTCGTTTGGATGAACAAAACGGTGGTACATGCGGTGGTGATTCCGGTGGTCCTGCATTTGTGATGCATGAAGGAAAGTTTCTACTTTTTGGTGTCACCAGCCGTGGAAGCCTGTTCTGTAATTCTGTGGGTGTGTATACTGTAGCCCTTAAGCTTTACGACTTTTTGAAACCAGCGGTTGAACGTCTTCAGCAGTAAGACGGAACTTTGGGGAAGTTATGAAATTGATCACGCTTGCGATTCTATCCAGTCTGATGACGTTTTCTGCGACGGCGGCTGTGCCTGGCAGAATCACTTTGAAAATCGATTCCCAGAAGGCGGAAGTTCATTTGACTGGCGTCAAAGCCGGTGATCGCGTCAGCTTGATGGAAGAGATTTGTGAAGGACCTCGAGTCAAACTCTGCCGTACCAATAAAGTCGGAGAAGCCGTGGTATCAAAGGTTATCAATTCCGAGACTTCAGAGATCACCGCTGACGGAAAACAACCTTTGAAAGAAAACCTTCTGGTCGAAAAGAAGTAATTTAGAAATGTGCAATGGCGCCCAGGGTGATCATCGTTGAACGATCCGTGGGCCCGCCATCAGAGTCTTTCATAATCTCCTGGTCCGCCAGATCCTGGCGAAGTTCCAAGTATACATTCAGATTATCATTCAGCTTGAATTTGTCGCCCACAGACCAAACCTCAACCTTATCTGCACCGGGATAAAAAGTATCGACGGTGGCGTTTAAGGAATCCATTTCTCCTGCTCCCAAGATACTCTCGTAACGCAGACCCAGGGTGTGTCCTCCCAGAATATAAGAACCTTGTGCAGATAAAGACTGTGCGTAGCTTTCGCTTAAACCGTCAGGTGTCTGCGCGCGTGAATCGTAACTGACAGAGACATTAAATTCGTCGCTAACTTTATAAGTTGTCCAGATGTTCGTGGTGGCCTTGGCCACACTGGAGCCGGGAATGGTAGCTGAAGCATCCTTACCCGCATAGTAACCGGCAAACCAAAGAAACCGGCCGGCAATACCTGTTGCCGAAAGTTCGGTGGTCTTCGTCGTTGCCATTTCGTCACCGTATTGGTTGTAGGCGCTACGATTGTAGGAGCTGAGTGTGACGGCCAGCCATTCTCCAGGGTTGAATTTCAAACGCAGGCCTTCATTGTATCCCGGCACGATGCTTTGATACGCAACCGTGTTTTGGTAAAACACGTTTTCGGCCCGCATCGCAGATTCAAAACCAAGAGTTGAACAAAGTCGACCGAATCCCGCAGACCAGGCCGCATTGATGTTGTAATAGATTTCAAGCTGATCAAGGGTGCCGAAACTGTTTTTGCTGGTACCACCGGGAGTGCTGACTTCGATGGGCATGTACATCAGTCGCGCCAGGAAGGACAATTGATCGGTGTCCTTTTTTAGAATCACCTGTGCACTGTTGAAGCGATATTGTTCGTTCAACGCGCCAGCGGATGCCGGGTAGGTGTTGCCTCCCGAGGACATAAAGTTATATTCGAATGCGGCTTCACCTTGAACTGTAATACCAGAAAGGACCTCATCAGCATATGCGGTGAATGGCATACTTGCGCCTAAAGCGGCAAGAATTGTGATGAATTTTTTCATGCGTAGTCTATCGGTGAAAATAGACCTCACATTCATTCTTTTGAAGTCCAGTCGTTGTTTGGACTTTTGGTCGAGCTAAAGAGTGTCTCAGTCTAAGAATTCACGTGGCTTAGGTCCGGGGTGATAGTTGACGCATGTTCATTCCCTAAAGGTCAGGGTACAATTGAGGAATGACAGATCCTCAGCCGAAAATGATTATGGTAGGGGTAGAGCTCTTTACTGAGAACTTTCCACTTCCAGCAGACGTTTATACAAGACTCCCTTCCGGTCAGTATCTTTTGGTCGGTAAAAAAGGTGAGAAAAGTAATTTTCAAAGCTTGCACATGACTGCGCAAAAGAAAGCTGAGCTCTATGTGCGCGGAGCTGATTATGACACTGTCATTCAATTCAATTTGGCTCTGGCCAGAACTGCTGTCGGCAAAGCTCAGGTTCCAACTAATTTAAAATTGAATTTGATTTCCGGATTGGCGGATTCGGCGATCAACGACTTGGTGGATCGCAAGATTGTGTTGGGTTCTTACGAGCGTGTGAAGCAGCTATCAGGCTTCATCAAGGATACTGTCGCTCAAGTGAGTGATGTTGAAAAACTATTGGATCTGTTAAGTAAGCTGCCCGCAGACAATGCCTCGCATGGTATGGCGACTGCTGCTGTGTCTCTTTTAATCTGTGAAAAAATGGAAATTCATTCCAAGCCCACTCTGGAAAAGGTGGCTTTGGGAGCGATGTTGCATGATATCGGCATGAAAGAGATCCCCGATGCCATTTTAAAGAAAACCCGGGCTGATCGTACAATTGAGGAAACAACACACTATGAGTCTCACACGATGAGAGGTGTGGAGATGCTTCAGGAATTGAGAGAGATACCGTCAGATGTTTTGGCGATTATTCTGGAGCATCATGAAAACGCCTTGGGTATGGGATACCCCCGTCGTATTCGCGATATCAAGATGAATCCACTAGCGAGAATCGTGGCAGTGGCAAATTACTTTGTGGAGCTTCTGCACGACAAAACCGGCGAACATCAGGCTTTAACGCCAGAGGAAGCCATTCACTATATGGAAGTAACGTTAGGGCAGCCCTTCAATAAGCAGGTGTTTCTTGCCTTGAAGGATATTGTCTATGCTCATCGCAGAGCCGCCTCTTAGGTCGGCCTGAGTTAATGCCGTTCTGATCTGTCTGGATTGATATCGCTGTCCAAGCTTGTGCGACGGCGATCTTCACTAAGACGTTGATCTGATTCCGGTCTGTTTAAGCTGTCTTTAAATTCATTGAATTTTTTAGTGGCCTCTTCCTTGGACAGTCCATAGGTCTTTTCAATGTGACCTTCCAGCTTATCAAGGTTGCCTTCCATTTTATCAATGTCGTCGTCTGTCAGGCGACCCCAGGCCTCTTTGATTTTGCCTTTAAGAATCTTCCAATCACCACTCATGGTTTCTTTGTTCATAACAACCTCCTTGTGGGAAATCCTTGAACTTATACCTGCGCTACATGCGAAAGCAGATCGTGCGAAATATTTTTGTTTTGTCCTCGGGTTGCAATGTCTCCCAGGCTGAGCATGCCAACCAGTCGTTTGGATTTGTTGACGACGGGGACACGGCGGATTTTATTGCGAATCATGTGTTGGGCTGCGACGCCAAGGTCTTCGTCATCGAAACAGTATTCGATACCCTGACTCATGCATTGTTCAACCAGGGTGGTTTTGGGATCCAAACCTGCCGCCACCACGCGAATGGTGATGTCGCGATCTGTGATCATTCCAATCATTTTATCATTGCGACTGACTGGCAAGGAGCCGTAACTGTTCTTTTCCATCATCAGGGCTGCCTCTTGAACAGTTCGATCGGCACCGATTACGTCGGCGCGAGGGCGCATGACATCTTTGACTTTCATAACGTCTCCTTTTGTTGCCCCCAGAATACTCCGGGAGCTTCAATTTGAGCGTTAGAAATGATTCAGGAAACCGACCTTAGGGCTTGGCGCACTCGCCTTGTTTTTGGCAATCACGCATATCAGAACTGTATTCGTGCAATTCGCGCAAAGTGTAGCCAAGTTCTTGGTCGTATCCTTCGCGAACACTGCCCAATTGGCCGATGGTGATGAAATCGTTAATGCCTTCAAACCAAGCCTGATCATAAAGCTGACCGGTGGAAGTGGATTTAAAATAAACAGTCGCTGCAGAACGGATCACTTTGATGAAACGATTGCGTTGATCCAAAGCTTTTTGCAAACCGCCGCTGAAGCTCTTCCAGCATTTGACTTCGCCGACGCGAACAACTTTTTGAAGTTGAAGGTCGAAAACCACGATATCCAACTCACCGATGGTGCGAGAGCTGTCGCCATAGGCGATACCGACTTCAACTACGTATTGGGGAGCAGGGAATTGTTTGCGAACGTCCAAGCGGGCAATCTCTTCACAGATAGCGCCGGAGTCTTCATAACTGCGGGGAACCGATTTCAAGGCTTCAAAATCTTCAGCCCAGTTTGCAGCAAAAAGGTTTAAAGAAAAAAACAATGCGCTTAAGAAAACCGTTACCTTCATAAATCCCCTCCGAAGGCCCCCATAGATCGCTGAGCCCTGCAAATTGTTCAAGGATTTACTCCTTAAACATTAAATGTGCGCCGCACCATCGATAGGATGTTGAATTTATTACCCACAGTTTGTAAGAGCACCCCCATGACAATAAAAGTGATTCGTTTTCTAATTCCAGTTGTTGCTGCGTTTACTGGCTGTGCGGCTTTTGCCGGCATCCTTCCCAATAAGGAAGACCGCTGGAATTTCTATGTAAAACGTTTCGAACAAGTGGCGTCCCGTGAATCAGATATTCCTGAGGTCGCCATCGACAGAACCGTCGAATTCTTGCAATCCAATCGTATCAAGCTCGAAAAGCTATTGAACAACCGCAGTGTGGTGGTGATCAATGACTTCACTCAGGACAGCATTCGTGAACGCATGTTTGTGGTTTACGTTTATCTAGGCAAGGTTGAGCGTTACCAGGTGGCTCATGGGATCGGAAGCGGTGAAGGGCCTCATGTCTATAAGTGCTCAGGAGCGTCGGGATCCAAGGCGACTCCTCCAGGGTTTTTGGTTGTTCAGAATGAAAACCGGGCTTCCTCTTTCGGATCGGCGCTGTACATGGATGGGCTTGAAACCCGTAATAGCAGTTCCCGCGCCCGAGCGGTGGTGCTTCACCCGAACAAAACTGCATACGAGCGTGCTTTGATCCAACGCAAATGGGGTTTTATTGACCTGAGCGAAGGATGCACACAGCTGACTCGCGAAGACTATGCAAAGTTGAAATCCCGAATTCAGGGTGGCAGTCTGCTTTATAACTTCTGTCCTGAAGATAAGCGCTAATTCGGCGCATTCGCTTGGACTTCATTTAAAATTGATTCTATAAATGTCCTTGTACAACATCGTTGAAACAAGGACCTGTCTATGACAACTGCTTTGGCTCCCAAAAAGATTTGGTGGAAAGAATCCGTCGTTTATCAAGTTTACCCGCGATCTTTTAAAGACTCTAACGGGGATGGTATCGGGGATCTGAAAGGTCTGATTTCAAAATTGGACTATCTGAAGCATTTGGGTATCGACGTGATCTGGATTTGCCCGATGTTCAAGTCGCCGATGGATGATAACGGCTATGATATCAGTGACTATCAGGCTATCCACGAAGAGTTTGGCTCTATGGCGGATTTTGATCAGCTGCTTAAAGAATGTCATGATCGTGGCATTCGTTTGATCCTGGATTTGGTGGTCAACCATACCAGTGATGAACATCCTTGGTTCATTGAATCACGCTCCTCCAAAGACAATAAGAAGCGTGATTGGTATATCTGGCGCGACGGCAAAGACGGCCAGGAGCCGAATAACTGGGAAAGTATTTTCAGTGGTTCCGCATGGAGGTATGACGAGTTGACCAAGCAATGGTTCATGCACATTTTCTCTGCGAAACAGCCGGATTTGAACTGGGAAAACCAGGATATGCGTAAAGCAATTTACGACATGATTCGCTGGTGGTTGGATCGTGGAATTGACGGCTTCCGTATCGATGCCTTCAGTCACACGCGCAAAGAACCAGGACTGGCAGATATCCCCAATCCAAAAAATCTGGAATACGTGCCATCCTATTCCAAGCACATGAATGTGCCGGGTGTTTTGGATTATGTTCAGGATCTGGCGCAAAACACATTCAATCATTACGACATTATGACTGTGGGCGAAGCCAATGGTGTGAATGCGCAACAAGCGGAAGAATGGGTTGGCGAGTCTCGTAAACGCATGAACATGCTGATTCAATTTGAACACGTGGGCTTGTGGGACACGAATCCGGATCAGCGATTTAACATGGCTGATTTAAAGCGAGTATTTAATAACTGGCAAAAAGGTCTTGAGAATATCGGTTGGAATGCTCTATTCGTGGAAAATCACGATGTGCCTCGTATCAACTCCAAATGGGGTGAAAATACGAACTTCTGGAAAGAGTGCAGCACTTCAATTGCGACGATGTACTTCATGATGCAGGGGACTCCGTTTATTTATCAGGGTCAGGAAATCGGTATGACCAACAGTCATTTCGACGGTCCGGATGATTTCAATGATGTCTCTGCCAAAAATTATTTCGTGATGAAGCGCAAAGAGGGTCGTTCAGATGCAGATATCACGGCTGAGCTGAATCACACTTCCCGTGACAATGCACGAACGCCGATGCAATGGGATTCCTCTGCGAATGCCGGATTCACGACGGGTAAACCGTGGTTGAAAACAAATCCTAACTTCAAGCAAATCAACGTGGCTGCCCAAATGGAGGATCCAGAATCCATTTTGAACTATTATCGCCGCCTGATTCGTCTACGTCGCCAGCATGAGGGACTTATTTATGGATCTTTTGATCTGGTGGATGCTGACAATAAAGAAGTCTTTGCATACACGCGTACTTTGGGTGCGGAAAAGTTCCTGGTGATTTCAAATATGACCAAGAATGCGACTCGCTGTGCTTTGGGTCCGATTGCGGTGAAACCCGATAATTTGTTGCTGGCAAATATGCCGGTGACTGATCACGGTGTTGAGCACGGGATGAAGTTGAAACCTTTTGAGGCACGTATTTATAAAATTTAGTTATTAGAGAGTGCAGTCCTTAGGATTGCATTCAGTTCCACGGGTTTTTCCAGGGGAACGAAATGTCCCGAGCCCTCGATCAAATGCAGTGTCGATCGGGGGACAGCTTTTTGAAAAGCTTCGAGTTTTTCCTTCGGGGAGATTTTGTCCTGAACACCACCAATCAAAGTGACCGGGAACGCCAATCTGTTGAGGGTGATTTTTAGATCCAGACGATGCAAGGTCGCGTGAAGCTGGTTCAGATACATTTCTGTATTGTTACTGGCAGCCATGTCTATGATCAGTTTTCGAATCTCATCATTTTTCAGTGATTCATTGTGCAGGTAGTGTTGCAGAGCCTGGGCGCTTATTCCGGCGAACTGAACCTTTTTTAGCATGTTTGCCATTTGTACCCGGGTTTTGAACTCGCTGTCGGACAGCGGGCTTCCAGTGACTCCGATCAGGATGATTTGCTCGACCCGGTGAGGGAAGCGTGTGGCAAATACCTGTGCCACATATCCACCCATGGAAAATCCCAGAAGGGTTAGGGGGCCGCTAAAGGACTCCTCGATCAACGTCAACATGTGGTTCAGATCTTCTGAGTGGCGCAGATCCAGCACTTTATAGTCATGATCTGCCAGCAGTTCCATTTGGAATTTCCAAACCCGGTCGTCACATAAAAATCCTGGAAGGCACACGATGGATTTTGACATATGTTAAGAATAGCAGAAATTAGATGTGAGCGGCAATTCAGCTCTGAGATATTTGACAAGATCACCAAAAGAAATTTGCTAAAAAAGAGTCAAATTCAGCAATATGAGGAAATTCAAGGAGTGGTGAGATGAACATTCGTCATGATGTCTCCGGCCAAAGGTTTGCGACAACTGTTCAGGGCGGTGATGCTCATATCCTTTATCGTAGAGGCCCGAATAATGCCTATGACCTCTATGCGACTTATGTTCCTGTGGAGTCACGGGGACAAAACATCGCGGAGCAACTTGTCCGTGAAGCCATTCACATCGCCAAAGAAGAAAAGGTCCAGATCATCGCGACATGCCCTTATGTAGCCAGTTGGTTTCGCAAGCATCCTGAGGAGAACAAAATTCTTTCCACAGAATCCGGTGATTCTATCATTCAGGTGTTTTAACAAACAATTCTATGATGTACGCTTGATTCATGAGTAAAAAGTTTCATGAATTGATCGCGGAAGCATCCAAAGTCGTTTTGGATAAAGATGTTGAGGTTCGCCTGGCAATCACATGTTTGTTGGCCGGGGGGCATTTGCTGATAGAAGACATGCCGGGAGTGGGTAAGACAACACTCGTGCAGGTTCTGGGAAAGTTAACCGGACTAAAAACGCAAAGAATTCAGTTCACCATTGATCTTCTGCCGGCGGATGTTCTGGGCAGTCAGATCTTTAATCCGCAAGATCACAAATTTTCATTTCATGCGGGACCAATTTTTTCACAATTAGTGATGGCCGATGAGTTGAATCGTGCCAGCCCTCGTACACAAAGTGCTTTACTGCAGGCGATGGAAGAGGGCGAAGTTTCGGTGGATGGAATGACCTGGGAACTTCCGAAACCATTTTATGTCATAGCGACGCAGAATCCGCATCAACAAACCGGCACCTTTCCTTTGCCGGAAAGTCAGCTGGACAGATTTTTAATGAGCCTTGAGTTGAACTATGCCTCCAAGGGAACTGAGGTGCGCATTCTTCAAGGTGAAGATCCGCGTGCAGTGATCAAGCGCATGAATTCCCTTTTTGGTGAAGGCGAGTTCGAAGCGTCCATTAAAGTTATTGAAAAGGTCAAACTGTCAGAAGCCGTTGCCAACTATATTGCGAATATTCTGGAAGCCTCTCGCAAAGAAGGCTTCGATGGAGCTCCTTTGTCCACGCGATGTGGTATGTCGTTGGCTCGGGCGGCGAAGGCTTGGGCGTTTTTGGATGACCGGGATTATGTTCGTCCCGAGGATGTACAGCAAGTTCTGGTTCCGGTTCTGGGGCATCGCTTAGGAGGCAATCATGGCATCAAACGTGGTCGAGAGTGGGCGGCAGCTCTTCAAAAGGCAACGGCAGTCCCAGTCTAAGAAAGCCCGTACCTATATTTTACCGACGGGCTTTGGGTTGGCATTTGGCTTGATGGGTTTGGTTTTGTTCTTTATGGCTGTCGGCTATGCGAACAACCTAATTTACATTTTCTTTTTCTTTTTGATATCCATTGCGGTGACCGGAATGGTCGTGACCAATAGAAATGTCGAAGCGATACAGTTTCAAAGAATTCTGGCAGGAGATATCTTTTCCGGGGAAGACGGCCGAGTTCGAATTCAAATTGTGAATAAATCAAGTGCCGTCAGCTATGGCATTCAGGCGGTTTTTAATCGCAAGGCCACGGAAGCGGAAGCGGTGACGGTGGAGGCCGAGGATGAGACGGCCTTGAATGTGCATTGGACAGCTCCGCACCGAGGGCAACAGTCATTACCAGCACTGCGAATTCAGGGATCCTATCCCTTCGGCCTTTTACAAGCCTGGAAGCAGATAAAAAGTCCCGGGACTGTGGTGGTTTATCCGGCCCGCAAAGGCACCGTGGAATTTCCTATGGGATCTGGAGCCGATTCAGTCGCGCAAAGTGTTGGATTGTTTTTGAATCACAAACAATATCAATCTGGAGACCCTGTTCGACGCATCGACTGGAAAGCCAGCGCCCGACGTAATGAGGTTTTAATCAAGAAATTTGAGGAACCCGAAAAACCGGCTTTGAATTTTACCTGGGAGCAAACGGAATCTATTCGCGATCCCGAGTTGCGACTTTCGCAGTTAGCGCTGTGGATTGATCAGGCTGAAGCTCAAAACTATGTGTACTCCATGCGCTTGGGTGGCGTGCAGACGCCGTCAGCAAAAGGACGCGAGCATTGGCGCCGGTGTCTGGAAATTCTGGCACTGGCCAGAGTTGGGGAGCTGGGGTGAGGCGAGAGTTTTTCGCGCAGACATTTTTCAGTCTGGCCATTGTGATGTCCATGTTAATGGTCGCGGTCGAAGTCACTCCTTGGGTGGCGTTCCTGAGTATGGGGATGCTGATCTGGAAGTGGGGGATCGAGAAGTATCATTGGCAGGGGCTGTCGCGCAGATTCACCTCGGTGTTGAGCGTGATTTTGCTTGCGCAGGTATTGATTCAGTATCGCACTATCGTGGGGCAGGAACCGTCATATACACTGCTGTTGGGATTAAGCGGTTTAAGAATTATGGACTATTCCAATGAACGCGACCATCGCTTCGTCGCAATGTTGGGTTTTATCCTGATTTCAGTGAAGGCCTTGTTCAGTATTGATATCTACTGGATCATTCCTTCGATGTTTGCATTCTGGGGGATTTGGTATTCGTTACTGCCTCAGCAGTTGCCCAATAAAGAACGCATGCTGGGAAAAATGTTTTTGCTATCAGTGCCGTTGGCAGTGATTTTGTTTTTTGCCTTTCCCCGAGTGGTGATTCCGTGGGCGATGTCCCGTGGCAGCACCTATGGACAAATTGGTTTCACGGACGAGGTGAATCCCGGCCGGGTCGCAGAAATTGCCGGAAGTTCGCAATTGGCCTTTCGGGCCAAGATAGACCAGCTGCCTCTTGAAAGTGCCAGTGATTTGTATTGGAGGGGGTCTGTTCTGACTTCAACACGTGGACTGGTTTGGCGTCCGACTCCGTTTGGTGCCAGGCCGGCAGAGACGACCACGGGAAGTGGAAGTCTTTCGTATGAAGTGGCGATTGAACCCACCTCACAGAACTTTTTGTTTGCGTTGGAGGGAACACAGATTCTGACTTTGGAGACGGGGCGGGTGACAAACTTAAGTCACGCGGTTTTCAGAACTTCGCGTCCCATCGTTTCAACTCTGGTATATCAAGGACAGTGGACTCGGGACTATCAGGATCGCAGTCAGCCCACAGTGGTGGATTTGAAAACTCCGGAATTTAAAGGCCGCGTGCTTGAGTGGGTCACCGAGGCCAATAAGAAATCCCTTAAACCGGAAGAGCGCCTGGATTTACTGCGAAGCTTTTTCGTGGAGAATAAGTTCGTTTATACTCTGAATCCAGGAACCTATGGTGCGAACGATCTGGAAGAGTTCCTGTTTGAAAGACGTCGGGGATTCTGTGAGCATTTTGCCGGAGCCTACGCGGTCTTGGCACGTGGACTGGGTATCCCTTCACGAGTTGTGGTGGGATATCAGGGCGGAAAGTTCAACCCTATCGGGAATTTTTGGAGAATCGCGCAGCGGGATGCCCATGCGTGGGCTGAAGTCTTTGTGGGTAATTCGTGGAAGCGTGTTGATCCGACTTCATGGGTGGCACCGCTTAGACTGGTGATCGGTGCTGAGGATTTCTTTGCGATGTCGGAATCGGATCAGGAAGTCTTCGCAAGAAAGATAGATTGGCGACCGCAATCCCAGGGCACCCGTTTGTGGTGGGACCGGGCCACGTTCTTTGTCGAGGACATGAACTATCGCTGGAGTTACTTCCTGATGGAGTTCGATCGCAGCTCGCAGGATTCGTTTTTTGCCCTGCTGGGACAATATAAGCTGTTAAGCTTTGCGGGGATCAGTTTCGCATTAATACTGTTCTTCGTGCTGGTTCAAAACCTGTTCAAGACCCGGGTGAAGTTATCTGCGGAACAGGAGCTTTTAAACATCGTTCAGGAGTGGGGAAGTCATCATCACTTGGTGCGAACAGCCAGTGAGGCGCCTTTGCACTATTTTACCAGAGTGGCCGAAAAGTACCCTGCTCTTGGAAATGTCATCGGGGACATCAGCAAATACTACGATCAAAGAATCTATGCAGAACTTGCATCTACTGAATCTCCGGAGCGGCTTAAAAAAAGATGGTTTGCAGAGTCACGAAAGGTCAGTCCCTAAAAATGGAAGCGGGTCTGATTTGATTCAGACCCTGCCTCGGACGATATCTATGTTTGGCAGGACTTTTGATGCCAGATTCAGATCTATCCTTTTTCAAGATTTCACTTAGGCTGCGCATATCCTGAGATATCGTTTCACCCTTCATTATACACTTCTAAAAATGAGGAAATTGAATAAGTGTTCAAGGACATGTGTTTCCTTGAATTCTGGTCGATCATCCAACTTTTCTGGCCTTCAAAAAGCCTCATATATGGTTTCTTCTGTTAGCACACGGGCAGGAGGAAGCATATGGCTAGCATCTGGAAAGGCTCGATCAGTTTCGGACTTTTGAATATACCCGTCACTTTGCAGGGAGCGCAGTCTGAAAAGGAGATTCACTTCTCCATGTTGGATAAGAAAGACCTGTCGCGAATTCAATACAAGAAAATAAACGCCAAAACCGGCAAGGAAGTCGCGTACGAGAATATCGTCAAAGGCTACGAGTACTCGTCCGGTCGCTATGTGCTTGTCACCGAGGACGAAATACGCAAAGCAAATGTGAAGGCCTCGCAAACGATTGATATCGAGGATGTCGTTTCACTCGAGGAAATTGATCCGATGTACTTTGAGCGTCCCTATTATCTGGTGCCGCAGAAGGGAGCTGAAAAAGGGTATTACCTTTTGCGTGATGCTCTGGCCAAGTCCGGGCGGGTGGCGGTTTCAAAGATTGTGATTCGAATCAAACAACATCTGGCGATGATTATGCCCAAGGGTGAATACCTGATGCTTGAGCTTTTGCGCTTTGGTCACGAAGTGAAAACTGAAAAACAGGTTCACTATATGAAAGACGTTACAAAAACCGCCAAATACAATCCCCGGGAATTAAAAATGGCCGAAGACCTGTTGGAGGGCATGACCGGTAAGTGGAAGCCAGAACAGTACAAAGACACTTACTATCAGGAAGTCATGAAGATGATTGATCGTAAAGTAAAAACCGGCAAAGGACATCGTGTCGCGCCTGTTAAAGAGGAGCATATCGAAGCAACAGACAATGTTGTGGATTTGATGCCACTTCTGCAAAAAAGTCTGGCAGCCAGAAAGACTGCCAGAAAAAAAGCTCCAGCGAAGCGGGCGTCAAAAACCGCCTGAGTTTAAAATGGTTCAGCTCCCATTTCAGCGATGACGGCGCCACTGACGTAGCTTGAGTCTGCCTCTGAGGCCAGAAAGACATAGACCGGAGCAATTTCCTCGGGTTGGGCAGGGCGACCAATCGGCTGGTCCTTGCCAAAGTTTCGGACTTTGCTTTTTCGGGTGCCTTCATCAGATACATTCAACGGAGTCCACACTGGTCCAGGCGCGACAGCATTGACTCGTATGCCTTTGGGAACCAGCATCTGTGCCAAAGATTTTGTGAACGTATTGATGGCACCTTTTGTCGACGAGTAATCCAAAAGTTGGGCGGGTGCTCGGGATGCGGTCTCAGAACTTGTCGCAATTATACAAGAACCTGGCTTCATGTGTGGAACTGCCGCCTTGGCCAGGTGAAAATACGCATAGACATTGACCTTAAATGTTCGGTCAAACTCTTCAGTGGTGATTTCAGAGATATCCTCTTTGCGCATCTGATGAGCGGCATTGCTGACTAAAATATCAATGCCACCAAGCTTCTTGATGGTTTCCTGCACCGCCTTTATACAGAACTTCTCTTTAGAGAGATCTCCGGAAATCAGATGGCATTGACTTCCCAATTCCTCGATTTCTATTTTGGTTTCTTCAGCATCAATAACTTCTTCTGGCAAATGCGTGATGACAATGCTCGCACCTTCCCTTGCGTAGAGCAGGGCGACGGCTCGTCCGATACCGGAGTCACCACCGGTGATCAATGCTCTTTTGCCCACCAGCTTTCCGGCGGCTTTATACTGGGGAGCGCGATATAAAGGAGACACAGTCATTTTTTTCTCCAGCCCAGGCGATTTTTGTTGATGCTCTTTAAAGGGAGGCATGGGCTTGCGTTTGTGTATGCTGGTCATTTTCGTCTCCTATAGTATGTTTAACTCACTGGAATCCTCTTGCTTGCGGGATTTGCTGAGCAGATTTATTTTTTGGCTTAATTTCGAGTATCCCTGCCAAGGATCCTTTTTTCTTCGTCCCAAGTGCAACAGAGCTTTTTTTAAAGTGAAGTGATCGCCGCCTTGGATTTTTTTAAGTTCATTCCAGGTTATAGGCATCGCCACCGCGCTGACCGCTCTGGCGCGAAGAGAGTAAGGGGCCACAGCCGTAGCACCCTGCGAGTTTCTTAAATAGTCGACGAAGATTTTTCCGGTGCGAATTTTTTTGGACATTTTTGAAACAAACAGATCGGGGTCCTGTAGTTCCATTTGTTGGGCCAGGGCATGGGTGAAGCTGTTGATTTGATCAAATGAATAAATCGTGGCCACGGGGACATGGACGTGGACTCCCTTGCCGCCACTCAGTTTGACAAAACTTTTTAGCCCAAGACCTTCCAGAAGTTTTTTTAATTTAAACGCGGAAGTCACGACGGTCTTCCAGGAAACTCCGGGCCCAGGATCAAAATCCATGACGAACTGGTCCGGTGTTGCCGTGTCGGGGTGTCGTGAATTGGAGCAGTGGATTTCAAAAGCATTCATTTGCACCAATGCCGCGAGTCCCGCAGGATCGTGCAGGCTCATATAAGTGCCGTATCCGCCATGCTCCTTCATTTTGACCGGGGTTAGTGCCGCTGGCATATGCGTCTGATGTTTTTGAAAAAAGCATTGCTTGCTGGTGCCGTTTGGACAACGCACCAATGAAAGCGGGCGATCGGAGATCAAAGGAATAATCCAAGGTGCTGCTTTGGAATAAAAATCAGCGACTTGCAGCTTGGTGATCTTTTCTTTTGCAAACAGGATTTTCTCAGGAGAGGAAACCGTCCAATCCTCTGAGCTGACGGTGACGGGTTTAACGGGGGATTCCTTCTTTATTTGTCTGGTAGGTTTATCCTCACGCAGACCATGAAAGACTGGAACACGCAGGATTTCTTCGTGGGTCCAATTGGCAAAGGTGATCTCGGCACTTAAGCGGGGTTTAAGCCAATGAATGTCCTTGCCCTTGGGGGATTTCAAATCAAAGGGGGAAGAGGCCGATTCCAGCGGTTTGATTTGTTCAAAGATCTCCCGCAGTGATTGCCGTGTAAATCCCGTTCCGACTTTACCCACGTATTGTAACTTCTTATTCTTATAAACACCTAAAAGTAGCGCGCCAAAATGATCGCGGCTTCCTTTGCTTTCGGTGTAACCACCGATGACGAACTCCTGCTGTTCGGTGCATTTGGCTTTTACCCAATTGGGATTTCTTTCTGATAAGTAGGGGCTGGTTCTTTTCTTTGAAATAATTCCTTCCAGTCCATGCCTTTTTGCCAGAGCCAGAAGACTTTTTCCCGAACCATCAAATTCGGAACTGAATCGGATGCGACTGACGGACTTTTTTATATACTTCTGCATTTCATCGCGTCTTTGTCCCAGCTCCATGGAACGGAGATCCTTGCCATCAATGGCCAGAAGATCAAAAGCATAATAGTACATGTTGCGGGAGTTTTCAGATTTGATGGCATTCTGCAGAAGTTGGAAATCGCTGCGACCGTCTTTATCGAGCACAACGATTTCACCATCAATCACCGCACCATCAAGATCCAGGTCTTTGAGGGCATCGACAATCGCCGGAAACTTGGTCGACCAGTTTTGCCCCGAACGGGTGTATAGCTGAACTTGCTGGCCGTTGACGTGGGCTTGCATGCGATAGCCATCGAACTTTAATTCATGCAACCATTCGCTGCCTGTCGGAGGTGCATCCACCAACAAGGCTAGCTCCGGAGCGATGAAGGGCAGTTTTTTCTTTTTGGATTTGGATCGGGTAGAGGCCTTTATTTTTGGGACTTCCTTTGCATACAGGTCATCCTTCTTCATTAAAAGCCATTGATTGTTTCTTGCGGGAGTGCGTGTGCGCACCAGGTGAAAGACGCCTTTCAGTTTTTTCCCTTTTAGATTGATGACCAGATGGCCTTTTTTAAATCCTTTGGTGGCATCCTCCAAGGGCTCCCAGGTTCCTTTGTCCCAGATGTAAACTTCGCCTGCGCCGTATTCTCCTTCAGGAATGGTTCCGTGGAATTTTCCATAGGAGAGGGGATGGTCTTCAACCTCCACGGCCAGACGCTTTACTTGTGGATCCATGCTGGGACCTTTGGGGACAGCCCAGCTTTTAAGTACACCTTGCCACTCCAAACGGAAATCCCAGTGCAGATGACTTGCGTGGTGTTCCTGAACGACAAAAGACAGAGCCTTGGCCTTTCGGGATTTCTTAAGGCCTTTGGGCTCTGAGGTTTTTGAAAAATTGCGCTTTCGATTGTACTTCGAAAGAGTCATTTTTTACTCCGTCTAATACATGGACGGAGTATTGTGGCTGCGAGGTGACTCTATGGAATCGTCATAGGGCACATCAGCCGAAGTTTCCTGGTCCCAGCCGCGTTGTTGTTTGCGACTGTTTTCTTTGCTTGGCTTCGGAGCAGGCTTCTTGGCGGATTTGTTTTTCTTATTTTTGTGGGCCATGATGTCCTCCCTTGAAGTTACATTTTCCGTCGCTTTTCCCTTCACGTAAACGTCCTATGTTATTGATCAAGGAGCGGGTGACCTTGACTTGGATTTCAACTGTAAGAAACTATTTTTATGAATATATTCAAGTCCCATCAGGCTGCCGAAGAATACATTGTTTCAAGTTTCGGGAATGAACTGCGGTTTGCCATTCCCTTGGGGCTGGGTAAACCTAATCAGCTGGTAAATGCCGTGTACGAAAGAGTTAAAAGGGATTCGTCCCTGTCTTTGACACTTTTTACGGCATTGTCGCTGGATATTCCGCAACCCAAAACAGACCTGGAAAAGCGTTTTACAGGTGATTTCTTTTCCCGGCATTTTGGCGATGATTATCCCAGACTGGGCTACCTGAAAGATCTCAAGGATAAAAAAGTTCCTTCAAATATTCAGATTCATGAATTCTATTTTCAGGCCGGTTCAATGCTGGCAAATTCTGTTGCTCAACAAAACTATATCAGCCTGAATTATACTCACGTCGCGCAAAGTATCCTGGATATGAAACTGGACGGAGTCATGCAGCTGATCGCGAAGTCTTCTGACGGTCGCTACAGTCTTAGCTGCAATCCGGATCTGACCCTTGATGTGGTGGAGTTGTATAAAAACAAAAATAGACCATTTAAGGTCATTGGCGTGGTCCATCCCGATCTTCCTTTTCTTGGGGGAGACGCCGAAGTAGGCGCCGAATTCTTTGATGTCATTGTCGATTCAAATGAAGTGCGACACCAACTTTTTGCGACGCCTAAAAATAGCATCGACGAAACTGAACATTTGATCGGGCTCCACGCCAGTCGCTTGATTAAAGATGACGGAACTCTTCAGATTGGTATTGGTTCTTTGTCAGATTCTTTGACGGCGGCGACCTTGGTGAGACATCGGGATAATGCTGTCTATAAAAAGATTCTAAAGTCCTTGGATATGTCGTTCATCAAGTTGCCCGAGGCGGAGCTTTACGACGACTCATTTCAAACCGGAATTTATGGGACCAGTGAGATGATCATGGATGGTTTCATGCATTTGCGTACAGCGGGAATTTTAAAACGTGAAATTCATGATCACGACGAGAATGAGCGACGCTATCTGCATGGAGCGTTTTTCCTGGGCTCCAAATCATTTTATGAGTGGTTACGGGGGCTTTCAGCAGACGATTTCAAGGGATTATCCATGACCCGGGTGTCGAAGGTGAATGACCTGTATGATCCCCATGAGATGGCGCTGCGCCGGCAACGCAAAAACGCACGGTTCTTTAATTCCTGTATGCAGGTGGGATTGCTGGGCGGTGCAGCCTCGGAGACCTTGCAGAATGGGAACGTGGTGAGCGGAGTTGGGGGGCAATTCAATTTTGTGGCGATGTCACATGAATTGCCGGATTCATATTCAGTTCTGATGATGAAAAGCACGCGTGAAAAAGCGGGTAAAAGAGAATCTAACATCGTGTGGAGTCCGGAACAGTTGACGATTCCCCGGCATTTGCGTGATGTCGTGATCACGGAGTATGGGATCGCGTTTTTAAAGGGACAGAGTGATTCCGAGTGCATTAAAAGACTTCTGATGATCACAGATTCGCAGTTCCAGGATGAGTTATTGGAAACAGCCCGTAAGAATGGGAAAGTCGATCCGCAATGGAACATCCCGGAGATGGCTCGTGCAAACACACCTCACAAGATTCGCGAGTTTTTAAAAGAACAGGCACCGGAGTTTGTGTTTAAGAAATTTCCATTCGGAAGTGATTTTACAGCAGCAGAAGAAAAGCTGCAGGCGGCATTGCTAAATCTGAAGGACAAAACCCGTTTGCAACTGATCAAGACCCTTGCACTGGGATTCTTTGCGCAGAAATCAGCTTATATAAATGAACTGGAGCGTATGAAGTTATTGTCGCCCCAGTCATTCAGTGAATTTATTTATCAACGAATTCTGGTGGGCTCTCTTAAGGAGCTTGCTCATCAGAGTCTTCTTCAATAGTGCCTGAATCCTGTGTGCCGGCCTTCTTCTCAGGAGGTCGTTTCCAGGAAGCACTGGCTTCAACTTCGTTGATGGTGGTTTCGGTGCCGCATCGGGCGATTATATCATCCAGACGTTGTTCAGTTTCCTCATGGGTTAAACCCGTTTTCAAGGAAACCAAGTCCGTCAGTGAACTATAGTCGTGTTCAATTCTTTCAATATCGGACTCATTTAGATTCGCCCATTTTTTTCGGACTTCCTGGGTGACTTGATTCCAGTTTTGTTCATTCAAGCGGTGATCATTTGGTTGTTCCATAGAATCCTCCTGTGAAATAAGAATTGGGGCGGTGTTAAATCCGCCCCTTTGTTCTTATTGACGGCGTCGACGGGCAATCATTCCCGCGACAAATCCCACAGCGCATGCGCCCAAGACAGTCGCAAGTGGATGATCCTTAACGAAGTCTTCTGATGACTCGTAAGCATCCTGTGCGCGATGTTTGATGGTCTCATAACGATCAGTCCATTCGCGTTTCATCTCAGCACGTCTGTCTGACATTTGAGATTTGAGTTCAGATTTCGCTTCGCCATACAGATTTTTACCTGTATCGACGGCTTGTCTGCCTGTGGATTTAAGATCGTTCATAAGTTCTCTTGGTGTTTCAGCCATAGCACCCTCCTTGGTTTTTCATAAGGCCTTAAGCTATCTTTATCACTTTTTGGGATGTGCGCCAGAAATCCTTGCTTGAGTTGTTATCGTTCATAAACTCGACTGATTCATCGGCCAGTGTTGGTGCTCACTAGTCCAACACCGGATTCCATTTTTCGGTCTCTTTGGGAGCTTCGCCCAGTAAAATGAATGTGGTTCCGGCCTTGGCTTTGGCTCCCGCATTGGTTGGTGTTGCGAATTCAATCCCCCCTCTTAACAAGGCATCAACGGAATTCATTTTTACAAATGAGTTGAACAGTCCAAGCTTTGCTTGGAATCCGGCTTTTCTCCAAAACACCGTATTCGTTCGTACCAGTC
The DNA here is from genome assembly GCF_037996765.1 of Bdellovibrio sp. GT3. Classification (NCBI taxonomy): domain Bacteria; kingdom Pseudomonadati; phylum Bdellovibrionota; class Bdellovibrionia; order Bdellovibrionales; family Pseudobdellovibrionaceae; genus Bdellovibrio; species Bdellovibrio sp. GT3. The sequence continues at coordinate 1,363,503 of NZ_JBBNAD010000005.1, forward strand.
GCGCGTATTCCCAAGGTACTCGTATTTGCACGTTGATAGTTTGTCCCGTTTTTGAAAGGGAAACCTTGGTCACGGTGCCGACGTCCATGCCGCGATAAAACAAGGTGTCGCCGTCACTGACGGAATCCAGGCGCTGAGTTTCGAGTTTGAACAGGGCAGTTTCTTCCAGGGGATTTTTTAAATCAGTGCCGATACGTCCTTGAAAGTTTTCTGCCTTGGGTCCGTCGCCGGGAACTGCAGAGATATAGCTGCCTTCGACCAGAGTATCCAATCCACGAATCTCCTCAAAGCTCACTCGGGGTGTTTCCAGCCAGTACTTGGTTCCTTCGTTCGCAAACTCGGCGGCATGTTTCTCCAGACGGGCAAAAACTTCGACGGCTTTCTTATCATCGGTTATGCGAATGTCGTTGACGATGCCAACGCGAACGCCACGAAAACGGACTTCGGTTTTTCCAGGTGTGATGCGTGAGCCCTCTTCAAATCGGATTTTTACTTCGGGACCCCGCTGTTCAAAGTAGTCATAAAGCAGATATCCTGAGATCAGGACCGCGAACAGGGGAAATACCCAAAAGTACCAGGTCGAACTAATGTTTTTCATCATAGGATTTTTTCCATATTGTGGTGGGATCAAAAGCCGCTGAAGAGAGCATTGTGAAAATCACGACAAGGGCAAAGATCCAGGCTCCTGATTCAGGTTTCGCATTAGCCCAGGGGCCGAGCTTCATGATGGCAACCAGAACAGCGAGCAGAAAAATATCCAGCATCGACCACCGTCCGATGGTTTCCACGATATTGTATAAGCGAGTTCTGAATTTCTTTTGATCCGATTTGCCAGTGGATAAACCCAGGTAAAACAATATGATCAGTTTCGCCAAGGGGATCAGAATGCTGGCCAGAAAGACGATGAGGGCAATACCCCAGGAGCCAGCGCGACTGAGCGTCACGATTCCCTCCCAAATAGTGGAGGTGGATTTGTTGCCGTAAATTTCCAGGGACATGAATGGCAGAAGATTTGCGGGAATATACAGGACCAGGGCTGCGGCAGAACAGGCCAGACTCAGCTCGCGGCCGGCGCGAAATCCCAAGTGGTTCAGAGTGCCGCAAGTTTCACAGGTGACATAGAGAGATGAGTCTTCGACGGGAAGAACTTCTCCGCAAATTTTGCATCGATCTATGGCGTCGCTTTCTGCCATGCTGAATCTCCAATCAATGCATTTGATCAGTTTCCGGCGGAATCTCGTTGTTACGTTCAGCGGCCTGCTGTCCCAATGCGGTCAGGAAAGAGCGGGATACGACTGATTCCGCATCTTTGCCTTCTAATGTCGTGCGCAGATCTTCGGTGGGATTTGGTAGCAGCCAGTTGGCCACGGATCCAAAGTCCGCGTAGATTCCCGGAAAGTGAGCATGCAAAAGTGACAGGATCCGGGAGGGTGTGGAAACGGTAGTTTCTGCTTTGCCGGTTTTTATCGCCGAGATTATTTTTCGGGCGGCTCGATCTGCATTCATTGAAATAAGGGGTGCGGATGCCATCAACGAGAACCAGGCATGCTCTTTTTTGAATTGCCCTTTTACTCTGGCGTTGCGGGCGGAACCGGTACGCATCAATCCTGGGCAAACTGTGGTGACGTAAATTCCCAGGGGCATGAGTTCCAGTCGCAGACTTTCAGAATATCCGCGCAAGGCAAATTTGCCGGTGCAGTAGGCCGCGTGGTGGGGGACGGGAACCAAGCCGCCGATAGAGGAGATGTTCACAATTCGTGAGCCTTTTTGCAGATGCGGAAGACAGGCCCTGTTCATGTAGTAGGGTGCCCAAAAATGAATGTCCAGGGAGTCCTCAAAATCCTTTTTGGTGGTATTCTGAATCGGACTGGTGGAAATGATTCCGGCATTGTTTACGACGATATCGATTTTACCGAAGTAGCGAATTATGGAGGACACCGCCTGATTTACATCATGGGGTTTGGTGCAGTCGCACTCCAGGGTCAGCACCTCGGCGCCCGGAGCGGCAAGCTCTATCATTTTTTTAGCGCGGGCCAGCTCCTCATTGTCTCGGGCCAGCAGTGCCACTGAAGCTCCCTGTCGGGCGAACTCCTTGGCCAAAACCAAACCCAGCCCCCGAGATCCTCCGGTTATTGCAGCCACTGATCTTTTGATAGGGCGATAGCGGAATTGGTCTCGCAAAACCGAGTAGGCGAATCCACCCAGTAAACTCCATGAAAGATTTTTTAAGAGTGATCTGGTGACAGAACTCATAGGCACCTCTTTGACCCTATTCTAGAAGACGCAGGCGAGGTGCACAGATCCAGTGCAGGAAAGCAAATTCCCGCTTAAAGGCGGGAATTTGCTCATCGATAAATTTCAGAAGAATGAAGTCTTAGAGTTTGGAAAGAAGGTTGCCCAACAGTGAACCGACGATTGTCGTCACCACACTGGCAGCAGGGGACGAGGCTCCCGCAATTTTAATCCCACCCATTAGAGCAGTTAGTAAAGTTTGTTTCAGTGCTGATGAACCGGAGCCACTGCCGACGATAGAACTCAAACCAGAGTTAGAGCCGGATGTGAATGCGGCAATCAGATTCTGTAGAGTCGTGGAAGCATTGTTGGAAACTCCAAGTTTAGCAATCAATTGATCCAAGCCGGGCAGGGATCCAGAACCCAAGCTGCCAAGAATGGTTTGCAAAACAGATGAGGAGTTGCCCAGGTTACCAAGACCCAGCACGGAACCTTTAGCAAGGCTTTCGACCACAGTCGCCAAGCTGCTTACATCAAAATCCTTACCACTTAGTTTACCAAGGATAGCTTGGATAATTGTGTTTGCTGCAGTGGCTTGGCTGCTGGAGCCGATGCCTGCCAATTTTAAATTAGAGAACAACGCTGAAGTCACCTTTTGAATCAAGGCCGTTGAAACCTCGTCTTCAGAAAGATTCACCAGTGAGTTCAGTGTACTGTCGCCAATCAAACCCAGAATATTGGATTTGTTAACCAGATCTGAAATATTCAAAGTGCCGACACCAGTGGTCGCGCCTTGAATAAGCACAGGAATGATTGCAGAAAGGTTGTTGCTGTTTCCAAGATTTGCTGATTCAAGTGCAGTCTGCGCACTTGCTATAATTGCTGCAATTTGTGTTGCTGACAGTTTACCAGCAGCTTGCACTTTCAGTTGTTCCTGCAGATCGCTGACCATGGATTGTGAAGCGACTTTGGGAGTTGATACAGTGGGGGTGCTTTGGGCACCTTGTGACGAACTATCGGCAGAGGAACGTTCTAAAGTTTCAAAGTTACTGCCGCAGCCAATCAAACTTGTCGTAAGAGTCAGCGCCAACAGTGAAGTGATTAATCTCATGGGTCCTCCGGTTATTTGGTCCAGAAACAGAATAGTTCGATTCATGAAAAATAAAAATGGGCAGAACCTCGACAAAAAGGTCCTGTAAAAAGCCGTGACGAAAAGCAGAATTGTTTTTGGCGGGATTGTTCACATTTGAAGTGAATCGTGGAGTTTCTGTTTTTTCCTTTTTCACTTTCTATCCACATTCCGTGCAGGGCGCGCGTGAATCCGAGAAACTGGATAGAAAATAAATTCTCAATAGGGGACGATACTGCTGATAATCACGGAGTTTTGCCTTCGTTATTTCCCCATGCTGTGGCGGAATCGATTCAACGGAGGGGATAAATGCCAAGATCTACAAGTCCACATACTGCGAAAGAAGACCGTATGGCCAAACATATTATGGATAGCGAGAAAGCGTCCGGAAAATCAGCCAAGCGCTCTGAGGAGATAGCCTGGGCCACGGTAAATAAAAAGCGAGCCGAGAGCGGCTCTGGTAAAAAGAAGTCGCGGTCGAAAACCAAGAAGCACTAAATAAAAAAGGGCTCCGATATTATCGGGGCCCTTCGATTTAAAATGAATTTTTATTATCTATTGCAGTTTTCCAGGCGTTTATTCTGAACCGTAATCGGACGTTCTTTGCGGTGGTCCCATACGTCGTAAGTGTACTGCGTGTAAGTATCATCCAATTTCACACTGCGGATGACTGATTTGGAGCAAACCGGGCGGGTGGAGTCATTGCGATTCCATTGAACGCAAATGGCTTTGTCTGCAACCATAGGCACAGCAATTTCTTGTTCTGGTGCCTGAACTTTAAGGGAGTTCGTGTCCTGTTCGATGCAAACTTTCTCGCGAACGATTTCACCCTGCTGAGGGATATAAGGGTTGGCAGATCGATTATAAATGATTTCAGTCGCAGCTGAGGCGAAAATGGGTGCCATAAGCAATATAGACAGGAACAGTTTCATCTGAGCCCCCTTAGGGTGTTATTGGAAGCCATAGTTTTGACATATATGTTCTGACCAAACAAGAGACGCTTGCTGAAAACCTTTCACAAGGTTTGTGAAAATCCCGCAAAATTGCCGAAGTCCTCGTTTTTTAAGGTATATATTAGGCCCATATGACAAAGGCTGAAATCCTTAAATACAAAGACTACAGGCAGTTTCTGGCGGACTACAACGCTTGGAAGAGCCAGAATAAAGTAGGTTGGAGTCTGACTGTGTGGACCCGTCAGTTGGGTCTTTCGCATCCGTCAGCTTTGTCGATGATCCTGAATCGCAAGCGCCATATCGGCGATAAACTTGCGGAATCCATCTCAGAATATTTTGATTTCAATGAAGGCGAGAAATCCCATTTTTCGAACCTGGTGAAGTACGAAAAGTCCATTGATAGCAATCATCTTCGCATCATGGTATTGAATCAGCTTCAAGGGGAGAAGAATCACGCCATTGCACGCTTCGTTCTGAATGAAGGCAATAAGCTGCAAAACATTGAAAGCCGTGAGGCCTTGGCGAAACTGCTTTCGCCTATCCTTGGGCTGAACAGTGATGAAGTGATTGCCCTGGAGTCCAGAACTCCAGAATCACCGGATCCCAAAGCCATGCACCAGGAAATTGTCAAAATTCTGGAGCGTTCGTACGATGTGGTGCCAAAATCCCAACGCCAATACTCGGCAACATTCATGCGTATGAAGTCTGAACGAATGCAGGAAGCTATTGATAAGCTTCGCGCATTCCAAAAAGAGTTTATTGCAGAATTCGACTGCGAAGATGCGAATACGCTGGTTTGTTTCCAGAACTCGCTCTTTTCAATGCTTAATGAACAGAGCGCGGAAACAAATCCAGAGCTTCCACACAACAAAAAAAATTAGTCGCTGCCGCAGTCATCTTCCCATGCAGCCGTCATGGTGCAGGTCGGATTGTTGGCGATTCCACCGTTGCCATTTTTATTTATCGTGCACGAGATGTCCTTGGCGGATTGATTTACATGCCCGGTCGTCGCATCTTGCATCACGTCCATTTCGTCCAGAGTTTCAAACAAAGCCATGGCCGTTACGGGTCCCACGGCCGCAGGCGGCTTACATTCGTATGCTGGCATTAAGTCTGGCTGAACGGCGCGGTTGGTTTGTGTGCATTTAAGTTCTGTGATGGTCCAAGTGGTATCACCCCCGCTAAAAGTTTTTTTAGCGATGGGTGAGTTTTTTAGTATATATGCCAAAGTAACTGCATCATCACCTTTGAAAGTTTTAGGTAACATGTCCCCACAGGCCGCGGACACAGTTTCAGTGATAAGCAATAGACCCACGCAACCCAGAACAGCTTTATTGAACATAAAATCTCCTTTGGAATAGCAGTCATCTTATAGCTCCCATTTACGACATTTCAGTCCAGTGCCGAGAAAACATATTTGGTGGATGGCGGGGTAAGTGATGTAATTGAAGGATATGAAATCAAAAATTGTGTGGGCTTTTGTCGGTTTGGTTTTTGCGTGTGAAGTTACACGTGCTCAAGACGTAATATCTGATCTGGTTGCCAAAGGGCCGCCGGATAAAATTGCAGATGATAAAATGAAAGTTGAAAGGAAAGTTTGCAAAGGAAGTAAATCCTATCCTGTGCATCTGACTTTTGATGATGGGCCGGATTTGGAACATACACCGCAAATCCTTGATGTGCTGAAACGCAATGGTATCAAAGCAACTTTCTTTATATCTGCTGACAAGTTGGTTGAAGGAAAGCCCCAGGAGATTGCCGCTCGTAAGGCTTTGATTGAAAGAGCCAGAAATGAAGGGCACACCATCGGATCCCATTCATTTGAACATATTGAACATGCCAATGCAGAAACGACGTCTCGTCAAAAAATGCTGGGGAATCTGAATAAAGCTTTCACTGAGATGGACAAGTTGAATTTGCCAAAGCCGATGCCATTTCGATTTCCATATGGAAGCTCATGGATTTTTGATTCTGTGAAGGCCAATCAGGACCTGGCAAATGGTGCGATGGTGGCCATCAAGCGTGCAGGTTATTATCCCCTGCATTGGGATGTCGATACGAATGACTGGAGTAAAATCAAACGTAAAGCGCTGCCTGTCTCAGCCCTGGAACAGATTTGTGAAAGGCATGGTGGTGTTGTTCTGATGCACGATGTGCATCAATGGACTGCTGACAATTTGCCAGCTCTAATCGAATCCATTCATCTTTCGGGTCATAAACTGGTTTCTGAGGCAGAGATTATCAAATACTCCGAAAACGACTCCACGCGGCCTCTTGCCTCAGTTGCGGAACGACTGGGTGGCGGTCAGGATTGTGTCTATAGAGGGGGCCATCTTGATAGGGCCGGTACAAAATGTCATACTGGCAGTACAGATTCACGCACAAAGAATGGGGTTCAATAATGAAAAGTCTGCTTTCGGGTCTTCTTATTTTACTTGCAGGTCTTCAGGCTCAGGCCACGGCGGTAATTCAGTCCGCTTCCAATATTCATAATGGTAAAGTCGTGGTGGCTGTTGATATCACAGATCCAGCGCGCCGGGTATTTATGGAAGTGGATGCGAAGACGGGTAAAAAAGAGAGCTTGGGTTTCCCCAATGATCTGGTCTCTGAAGATATTATGGCGGTGATCTCATTACCTGAATATGTCGTGGTTCTGTCCCAGTGGACTGCGGGTGATGGTAAAAAGCCAAAGGTTCATGAGTACGTCAGGGGTTCGAAAATCTGGATGGCGGCGGGGGAGTTAAACTGTCTGTCTTTTGATCAAATTGAAATCGAAAAATCTGAATTGCGTGTGCAGTGCGCAGACGAAAACAAAGAAGGCACCTTGGTGGGCCCAGTCAAGATGGCCCTGGATTTCAAGTCCAAGACCGCTGTAAAGGCGACGTTGCCAATTCAGGAGTCGTCAGCAGGGCCCGTCAGCTTCGCGCTTAAAGGTGGCTCTATGTTCAAATGGGCGGCTTTGGATTTAAAGTCAGGAAAGGCGAAAAAGACATATACGGCTGAGGATCTGTCACTATCCTCGGATGCCAAAATCAAAAAGACGATCAAAATCAAAGAAACGATCGGCCCCGTAGAGTAGTTCAATAAAAGAATGTAGAAATAAAAAAAGCCATCCTCATCGGATGGCTTTTTTTATTTAGAAGAATCTGTAACCCAGGTGTATCGCCAGATTTCTATCTGAAAAGAAAGCTCGTCTATAAACCGGAACTTTGTAAGAGTCCTCCGGGAAGTAAAGCATCTTGGTTTCGATATCACCCACAAAATTTGTTCCCGTAAAATTGCGGGAATCCATACGGAAATCATAAGGGGCAGAGACATTCGAATAGCGTGGGCCAAACAGACCTCTTTGGTTTTCAACTGCATACTGGCTGGCGCTGCTATAGGCGGCGATCAGGCCCTTATCAAACGGATAGATAAAGTACAGGTATCCCCAGCCTTCTTTTAGAATCTCCAGATTGATCTCGACGTTATTGTAAAAGACCCGGCCCAAGATGCGGTTGTGCTTGTCATGGCCGTTATCGTCGTAAACCACAGTGATCTGACTGCCTGGAGGCACAAGCCCCGCAACGAAGTCACGCGCCACGTAGGCGGACTCACCCTGAGTGTTTCCAAAGTAATCCACTTCCGGAGTATCAACCCCCAGGAAGCGAACTTTGTACTTCTGTGAACCGGATTGCACGTTGAGTGTGTCACCGTCGTGAACATTAGTGACAGTGCCTTGAATAGTGTAGGCATGACCTAAAAGGGGCAGGGAAAGCAGGAGCGATAAAAGCAGATTAAATGACTTCATGGGGTCCTTTTATCAATTCCCGGCAGAGGAGCCTATGTGAACTCCTCCCTTGGAAAAAATTGCTGGACCGTATGATTAATGGACAGCTCTATTCGACGATATCGAGGTAGACCGAGCGATCCAGGAACGGGAAGACAGGCACTGTATTAAAGACTTCATCATATGAGAATTTGAACTTGTTCAAACTCATGATGGAGACCTCGGCAATAACAGTTCCAGAAACATTGCCTTCGTAGCGACTGTGAATCAAAGGCGCATTCAGAAGGATTCTTTCGAAGGAGACGTTGCGACCTTCCGTGCGGCAGGCAGCATCGTACAAGGCGCCCTTTTTAGCTTCGATCAAAGCCGCTTCCGCAAGGACTGTGTCACCGAAAGCCTTGGGATTTGCAGAGGCTCTGATAAAGTTACCCGGCACCGTCCAGAACGAAGAGTAACGGTTCACCAGTGAAGAAGTGCCGTAACCCGCAGTGTTCGTCGCATAGTTGTCAGTCGTATTACAGAAGTTGCCGTTCTTTTTAACGGTACCCAAGCCCAAGCTGATGGACTTGCTGCTGGTGATTTGCAGATTGCGGGAGGAATCAGTGTTGGCGTAATTGATTGCGCCATAGATGAACACTGAGCCCATCACATACAGTCGGCAGCCAGTTTTAGAGTTCAAAGTCAGATTTTCCAATAGCAGAGGACCACGAACTGCAACGTCGCCCTCACAATTAAGTGTGCCGCTGTTTTGAAAGAAGTCTCCTTCGTCTTTAAGACCCGACAAAGCCACGGATGTGTCAGCATCCTTAAAATATTTAAAGCGTTCAGTGGCCGTTAGCTGAAATGCACTGGAAATGTTCGCATCGGTCGGCGCACCGATGTACACGCTTTTCTTTTCAAGAACCTGTGCGCCCTTGGAGGTTGCATAGGCGGAGTTCGCAAGTTGTGACTTTAAGTAAGCTGCCAAGGTGCCGGCGCCAGCTTGAGTTGCGATCGCGGAAGGCAGAGGTGCCTGTGGAACGATAATGGATTTATCCGCTGGCATGGCCACGGTATAAAAGTTTTTGCCGTGGTCGCCGTAAACGGAGCCACTGGTCCAAGTGATATTAGAAGGTGAGCCCTGAGCCATGAAGTAGCTGGAGCCGTAACCAAAATCAGTGATGATGTTTGAAGCCACCTGTGCATGACATTGGATGCAGCCCATTCCGCGAATTGCCAGGGCCGGCTTGAATGTCTGGAATGCATTACCGACACTCGCTTTGATTTTGAATTGAATTGCCACACCCTCTTTGTCGGTGACCGTCACCAGGATGTTGTCAGTTCCGCGGAAGCCATAGTTGGGCGTGTATTTGAAATTATAAGTGGCGGCGTCAATGATCTCGATCTTGCCGTTTAGGGCCGCCCCGGAGTTGATGGTCAAAAAGGTGATTTTATCGGCCACTGGTGCCGAGGTTTTATCCGCCTGAAACTCGATGGCGGTATTCATTTTGGTTTCGATCAACAAGTCAGGAATGGATTTGGGTTCTCCACCTGCAGAGATCGTTTTACTTGCCAGGCTTGCAAAGTGAGCTTGAGGCGCGCAGTTTTGAAACGTAACGATCAGGGCACTACCAGCCAAGATGAATCCAAGCAGTCTCATTTTCATACGATGTATTCCCCCAACCCCACGTACTACAACGGAGTCACTGAATCTAAATGCAATTTTGTTACCATGTTAAATCGATCAGGCAGGTGCTGGCGTTCAGAATTTTAGACAGTGTCTGTCAGGTGATCATTTCTAGGCTTAGGGCGAGAGCGGGGAAACTGTGAGGTTTACAATAGTCTGGTCCTTCCAACAGTTTTGTGTGTCTGAACATTTTCAAAGCTATTAATATTAAGGAACACAATGAAAAATGAGTCCATGGGGGAAAAACATGCGTTTTAGTCTGGTATCACTGTGTCTCGTGCCATTGGCATTTGCAGCTTGTAAGTCTCAACAGGAAGTAACGGAGAGGGTGCCAGCAGCGGCAAGCTATGTGGATCCTCAATATTATGACTATCAAGCTTTGTTCGCAGAGGCTCTGACTTTCCGGGCAAAAGCTTTGCAGTTTGCTCAAGAGAAAAAAATGAATGAACGCAGTGATGTGAGCTTTAGCCGCTCCGAAGGGGAGTGGGTGCGCCAAATGGGTGCGGACTACCTTGTGACTCGCAAAAAGCTTTTGGATTATACTCTTCCAGTGGCTTCTAATTTCGCCAGCCCAAATCAAGTCAAACTGACTCCTTACCTGGGCACGAAGAACGAAGTAAAAGAACGTGTTCGTCCAAAGGATGTTTGGGAGAAATACCAAATTCTGAGCATTGACCCTAAAGACCCTCAAGGTGAAAAAGAAATCTTCAAAACTCAAATGGCATTGGCATCTGCGCTGATCCTGATGGACAACTTCCTGGTCGCAATCCAGCCATACAATAATATTGATTCCATTCGCTATGTGTTGAATTACGACGTCCAGCAGAAGAAAGCCCTGCAGCAGGTTGCTGACAGTTATACAAATCGTGAGCGTCGTGATCAGATCCGTACTGCAATTGAGTTCGTTGATGGCGTGATGGCGTGGCGTCGTGCTCAAGGCGTTGCAACCAGTCCTGAAGAAGCCAACCTTTACGGCATGATTCAATCCAGTATCTGGTATGTGGCAGTGAAGAATAATAAAGAGGGCTCCACCTTTGAAGATGCGGTTGCAAATTTGTGGAATCGACTGACTTCCCGAGGCAAGCGCGGAGCGCGAGTTGTGTCCTATGGTGTGAGTATGGGTTTTGGTAACATGGTGGGTCTGGTTGAGACTCGTAAAGGTTATCTGTACAACATGTCCTTGAATGAAAAGAACAAGCTTATCGCAGAAATGAAACCATTGGACATTTTGATGGAAAAAACGCCATTCCGCCTGACCGACAAAATGATTCCAGGTCACTACGGGCACGTTGCGATTTGGCTGGGTACTGAGCAACAACTGAAGGACCTGAGAGTTTGGGACCAAATTCCAAGCAAAGTGCAGGCTAAGATTCGTTCGGGCCACAGAATTGTCGAGGCCTTGCGCCCGGGAGTTGAGATCAATTCGTTGGATCATTTCCTGAACATCGACGATTTCCTGGTTGTTCGTGATAACCGTTCAAATATTACTGACGAGTATCGCAGAAAAGCGATCCTTCAGGCGGTTGCGCAAATCGGTAAAGAATACGACTTTAACTTTGACGTGCATACACACACTCGCATTGTTTGCTCGGAGATCGCTTACGTGGTTTTCGACGATGTGAAGTGGCCACTTGCGAACACTTTGATGCGTTATACGATCAGTCCTGACAACGTTGCGCAGTTGGCAGTAGGCAATCAAAGAATGTTTGATCCCGTGATCATGTATTACGGCGGTCGCCGTGTTTATAAGGATCTGCCACATTCACTTGAGTTGTTGTTGAAGGCAGATGATGCATCCTACGCTGAGTTTTCAAGATTCCAGGGAATCTAGGGGTTCACTTTGAAAAAGCCGTTGATCTTAAGTTTGTGCGCTGCCGTTCTGGCAGTGCACTGTTCGCATAAAGAGGTTCGTAAGCCAAGCAGTTTACCCAATATCTTCACCGAGAGGGAAACCCAGGCACTGGGGCAGATCCTTGGAGGTGACTCACCGACGGAGAAATTCCGTCGTGTCATGGCGGTCGACTTTAATACCAACGGCGATGCTAAGTATCTTTCTGAAAATGCACGCAAATCCATTCAGACTGCGATTGCTGAAACACTGGGGGAGGAAAATCCCCAGCAGGGACTGGCCAAGCTGGCTCTGGGAAATGTCAAAACAGAAGTTGTTGAAAACTTCATCAAGACTTTAAAAGTCTACAAGCTGGTCAACCTGGGGTTGCAGTTTGATCTGAACTTCGCTCCAAAACCGTATTCCGCAACGTTTGCGCCCGAGCTGTCCAGCAATCAACTGGTTCGCTTGGACGATTTGGGACAGCTAAGTAAGAAATGGGAATTGGATGAGTCGCAGGGATTCACCAATCAGATTTATGCGAATTCCTCATTGGTGGGCAAAGCTGAGGATGCAGACTACATAGGCGGTCAGGTCAGCATCTTTGTGGAAATTTTGGATACCAAGCCTAAGCTGGGTCTTCCGAAAATCACTAAGAATGGTGTGAAGGGCTACATCCGATATCGTCGATACTTCCGTTTAAATTCGACAGTGAGTGCTGGAAATTGTAACGGCTTTTCCAGTGCAGTTACATCCGGTGCCGGTGTGCCGGTGTTTTATACTGTCGATCTTTACAAGAACTTCAATCTTAAGAATTTGATTCCAACAGAGGAAACTCTTGAGATCTATCCAGGAATTGTCGCGGCCACTCAAGAGGGGCGTCCGGAGTTGCAACCGGAATCGAGCGAAAAGTATCAGTCTATTTCAACCATGCGCTATCACGTGAGCCAAAAGAAAATGGTGGCTCATACCGACTTCGTGGTGAAGAAAATGGTTTACGATTTGAAAAATCGCAAGTTCGACGTCGAACGCAGCGAAATTGAAGTGAGTTCTTTCCGGTCTCTGGCCAAGAATCCCAGACCGAGTGAAGAGTCCGAAGCCAAATCGGCGGCTCGCCGCGAATTTTTTGGCAAGTGTCAGGGAGTATTGGAAAAGCAACTGATGCTGAATCAAGTGATCCCAGGGGGCATACTATGATGAAGGCGGGCGTACTTGGTGTCGCATTGTTAATGGCCTCTCCGGTCTTCGCACAGGCGACGCAAGTCTCTTTGAAAGAACGCATCGATGTCATGGACTACTATAAGCAGAATCACGACGTGATGTTTTCGGCAGAAGCATGTCGTCGTCCTGAAACGCTGTTAAGCGAGATACGAAAACTTACAGCGAAGGATCAGGAACAGGCCATCTCGTTCGTAAAGAAGGTTGAAGGTCAGGTCCCGGAGAAGATTCTGTTGCCACTGGTGTATTGGAAATTCATCAAGCCGCAACCCGCGAATGAACAGAAGGTATTGAAATATTGGTTGCAAACCCGCATTCAGGCGCTTCGCGATTATGCGGATCATCCACTCAAAAAGAACCGCCAGTCTCAAGAGCAGGCCCGTGGTTTGGCCCTCAGCTATTCCCGTACGGGGAGCCTGAGCATCGCTTCAACACAGTTGCTGGAAAATTTGAAAACGCGATTCCCCGAGATGGACATGTACAGCCTGGTCGCAGGTGGATTTGTCGCAGGGAATGTGGTGGAGCTGGTCAGTCATAACACGGTTTCCCCCGAGCACATTGACTGGTTCAATGAACGCTCCATTTTTAACGGCGGCAAACTGGATTTCACGAAACCTTATATGAAAATGCCAATGTCTGAAAAGGACGAGGGTCATCCCGCCTTTAAAGACCCGATGTTTGCGCGCATTCGTGACATGATTGCCAGCAGTCAGCAGAGTATCTTCATTGATATCTTTCTGTTTGGTGGAACGATGGGTGGAACATTAAGCAAGTTCTTATTGGATCAGACGTCCCTGAAGTTGAAAGCAAACCCGAATTTCAAGGTCCTTTTGCTTCATGACTTTGCCACAAACTACAATATGAAAGACGAAATGATGCCGATCTTTCAATATTTGAAGGATCGTGTTGCCGCGGATCCGGCATTGCGCCCGGCTGTTGTCCTGTTGCAGGCAAATATTCAGCGTCACCCACCGGGGATTCCATTTGGTATAACGAATCTGGTTCCTAAAACGGATGAAACCTTCAAGGCCCTGGAAAAACGCAATACCTATTATGAATCCAAAATCGATCACAGTAAGGTGATTGTAGTCGATGCCGAAGGCGATGCGCCTCAGGCTTACTTTGGCTCCAAGAACTGGTCCGATCACAGTGGTGGCTACTACTATGACAATGCCTTGTATGTGAAGGGACCGGCAGCGGCCTTGGTGCAGGCAGCTTATTACGATGACGTGGATGCGGCACTGACGACAAATCAGCAGGAAAGAAAATGGTTCTATTATAAAGAACAAGGTTTCTCCAATGAGGCCTATCTGTCCCAGCGTGAAAAGATTTTGAGTTGGTTCAAAGTTAAGAGAACAAGTTACCCGATAGTGGGGAACCAAGTGGTGCGATTGGCGGAAGCCAATGTTGATGGAAAGATCAAAGACGTTCGCAACATGCTGGTTGATATGATTTCCAAAGCGGAAAAAAATATCTACATGGAGCAATTGTTCATTTACGACCCTTACATCAACGATGCCCTGATGAAAAGAAAGTCCCAGGTGCCATCACTGAAAATCAGAATCCTGGCAGATCACAACGGAAACTTCGACATGGGTGGATTGCCTAATACGCTTTACCTTGAGCAGTTGATGGAGCACGGGGTGGAAGTGAAGGCTCGTAAAACTCTGGGATCTGAGGCGCGCTTTCCGAATGGGAAAACCCAGGTTTACCATCAGGAGAACCATCGCAAGATCACATCGATTGACGGCAAAACGATGATGATTGGATCGTCCAATCTGAATCCGGATACTTTGCAGGGCAGCTTCCGTGAATTTGGTGCGCAAATTTTCGATACGAAAGAGATTTCGCGCTTTGAACAGGAATTCCTGGCGGCATGGAATGACAAATCGCAAACCGGGCCTTTCTTTGAAGGGCAGTTGCAGTTGAAAGTTCTGGGGCAGGGGCTGACAGTGGAGCAGTCGAAGTTATTAAATGACCTGGGTGCGGCGATTTTCAGAGCCAAAGACGATATCGAAAAACGATAATTCTAAAAGACGTCCCCGGTTATTTGCCGGGGATGGACAAGACTTCTATTTTTACCTGATCCACACCTTTTTGAATCATGCCCAATTCCTTGGCGGCAGCTTCTGATACATCAACAATGCGACCTTTTTTGAACGGTCCGCGATCATTAACTCTGACTGTGGTTGATTTGCCCGAAGTCAGGCTTGTTACTTTGATCATGGAGCCCATGGGCAGGGTGCGGTGTGCCGCCGTTAGCTCTTTCATATTAAAAGTCTCACCACTGGCCGTGCGGTTGCCGTTGTGACTCTCGCCATACCATGAGGCTTTACCCTGGGCTGTGCTGCCAACACGCAGAGGGTGGGCGCAGCTGGGAAGGCTGAATCCCACAGTTAAAAGTATAATGAAAATACGTCGGGCCATTTGCATAATATCTTATCGGTACCATGGCTAAGTTGCTTGAAGATACTGGACGATAGCTCGGAATTTGATGGCAAGTGTTGTCTATAAGCACCACTCGTGTGAAGAAAGCTACAGTTCCGAAGCCCCACAACGCGCAGCCCTTGATTGCACAAATTAATTTCTTGGAGGAAAATCATAGGGGTACAGGAGATTTCATATGAGCATTCAACAAGTTCCATTTATTACTTTGAACCGTTTTGAACCTGGTTTCCGCGATGAATTTTTGGCAGGCGTTGCCAACCTTTTTGATAAAACTCAATTCGTTGGTGGTCCGATCGTTGGCGAGATGGAAGCCAATTTGGCAACTTACACTAAATCCAAACACGCTATCGGTTGTGCGAACGGCACTGATGCGATTCAAATCGCACTTCGCGCTGTGGGTGTTGAAAAGAACGATAAAGTTCTGGTTCCGGATATGACTTTCTGGGCGACATTCGAAGCTGTTGTGAATGTTGGGGCAAATCCTGTGACTGTGGACGTGAACAAACAATTCTGTCACTGGGACCTTGCAACTTTCAAACAAGCGGTCACACAATTCAAACCTAAAGCGGCTATCATGGTTCACCTTTACGGTTGGGTGACTCCTGAAACAATGGAGATCAGAAAGTTTGCGAAAGAAAACGGCGTAGTGCTGATCGAAGACGGTGCTCAGTGTTTTGGTACTGAGATCGACGGTCAATCTGTTGTGGGTACGGCTGAAATCGCGACTACCAGCTTTTATCCAGCGAAAGTTTTGGGCGCTTCCGGTGACGCCGGCGCTATCTTTACTGGCAACGATACTTACGCAAAGAATTGCCGTACATTGATCAATCATGGTCGTACGGATCACTACTCTCACGGTATGATCGGTTGGAATTCCCGTATCGGTGCCTATGAGTCCTTGTTCCTGAACATGTCTTTGAAACACATTGATGCACGTATCAAATCCCGTATGAACGCGGTTAAGTTTTACGAGGAGTCATTGCAAGGCTTGCCGCTAAAACCAGTTCGCGCGGCTGCGAATGTAAAAGAGAATGGTTACTGTGCAGTGGCGATGATTGAGCCATCTTTGCGTTCGGCTTTGATTGAAAACTTGAAAAAAGCCAACGTGGGTTACGGCACAATCTATCCAGGCGCGATGAGCCTGCAATCCGGTGCTCAAGGTCACTTGGCGGGCAAAATTGATAATGGCAATGCTCACTACATCTCTCAAGCTGTATTGAACCTTCCATGCTTTGCTTATATCACGCCAGAAGAACTTCAGTACGTAGTGGACGTTGTTAAAAAGAGCTTCTAGTTCTGATTTTAACATCAATGCAAAACAAGAAAGCCGGGCAAAAACCCGGCTTTTTGTTATTGATTCGTGACACAGCACTTCATAAAAACATCCCCGAATGCGCTGCATTCTTCAGGGTTTCCGTTGTGACTTCAAGGGCTTATGGTTAGGCTTTTGGGCGAGGGGGACTCATGAGATTTTTACTTTCTTTAATTACTGTAATGACGGTTTCTTCACTTGCGCAAGCATTGCCATTGCCGTTTCCAAAAGGACAACAGCAGTTGCTTTCATTGCCAGCGAACTTTACAGCTGAATACAACTTCGAAGCGATTGTTGGTTTGGATAACTGTTCTGGTTCATTGATTCGTTTCGAAAACTCTCGCGACACTGACAACGCGATGGTTATGACAAACGGTCACTGCCTGGAAGTCGGCTTTCCGAAACCAGGAACTTTCGTTTATGGCAAACCAAGCCGTCGTACTTTCAAATTGTTCAACGCAGGAATGCAGGTTGTGGGTCGTTTGACTGCGAACACAATCATTTACGGAACTATGACTAAAACAGACATGGCGATCTATAAGTTGAATGAAACTTATGGTGAGATCGTTTCCAAGTACGCGGTGAACGCGATGACTTTGGCTTCTCAACGTCCGACTGAAAGAACTCAGATCGAAGTGATCTCTGGTTACTGGAAGCGTGGCTACGCTTGTGAGATCGAAGCTTTCATCCCACAATTGAAGGAAGCTGGCTACACTTGGGAAGATTCTATTCGCTATTCTCGTCCGGGCTGCCAAGTGATCGGTGGAACTTCAGGTTCTCCAATCGTTCAAAAAGGCACTCGCACAGTTATCGGTATCAACAACACTGGCAACGAATCCGGTTATATGTGTGAGATGAACAATCCATGCGAAGTGGATAAAGACGGTAACCAAAAAGCATATCGTGGTTACTCTTACGGTGAGCAAACTTATTGGGTTTACTCTTGCTTGAACCAAAACAACGAGATCGACGTTAACGTTCCAGGCTGCCAACTATTCCACTAGTCGGCTGCTTGTTTCTTCGGATACAGGTCTTCGGTATTTACGTTATTTTTTCTGGGAGCACGTTTGTGCTCCTTTTTTTTTGCCGGTCGATCCCATTCGTCTTCGCCGCGCAAACGGCTGATCGTCAGCTCATCCATCTCTTTGATATATTCATAAGACTTAACAACGGCATCTTTGATTTGACGTAAAATCCGCATGGGGCTTGGTTCTCCCGTAAGTGGTGGAATCACTATTGTAGAATAGCAATTCCACCCTGCGGGATTTTTAATGTTCAACCGGACCTAGATCAGGCTTTCAAAGTGAGAAATTTTTGATTTAACCACGTCGATGGACTTTTGCCAGAAGGCAGGCTTGGTGATGTCCTCGCCCAAGTGTTTCATAATCAGGTCTTCGGCTGTCATACGGCCCGTGTCGCGCAAGATAGCCTTGTACTTGTCCATAAAGCCTGCGCCCAATTCCTGACGGCGGGCATAGATGCTTAAAGAGAACAAATAACCAAATGTGTAAGGGAAATTATAGAAGCTTAATCCCGCAATATGGAAGTGCAGCTTATGCGCCCAGAAAAGCTCGTCGGCGCCTTCAGTGCTATCACCATACCACTCGGTCCAAACTGTTTTCATCAGCTCACGCAGTTCCTTGGCGCTCAGTGTGCGCTCTTTGCGTGCTTCATAAAAGCGACTTTCAAATTCATAGCGAACCGGGATGTTGATCAGGAAAGCCATCGCGCCCTCCAAATCACCCCAGGCGTTCTCGATTTTTTCTTCGCGTGATTTGGCTTGAGTCATCAAAGCATCACCCAATACGGTTTCAGCAAAGACGCTCGCCGTTTCGGCCAAGGTCATCGGATAGTTTTGTTCACCCAAGGACATGTCGCGCATGACCCAGGAATGGAAGCCATGGCCCAGCTCGTGCGCGAGTGTGCCAATGTCGCTGTTGGAGCCCATATACGTCATGTAAACCCGAGGCTCCTGGTTTTTCAAAAAGCCAGTGCAGTAAGCTCCCGTGCGCTTGTTGGGAAGAATTCTTCCCTCAATCCATTTCTTATCAACCATCATCTGAACGAAATCAGCCATTTCACTGGAGACGTGGGCAAAAGCATCACGGACGATCTTCGCACCTTGCTCAAAGGGAATAGCAGCAGGTGACGCCGCAATAGGGCTTGGTGCCATCTGGTCCCATAGTTCCAAGCGGTCTTTCTTCATGAGTTTAGCCATCAGGTGGCCGGCTTTGCGAATGTCCTGCGTGTTGCTTTTGCAGGCGGAGATCATCGCATCCAATGTTTGTTGCGAAATACGGTTGTTGGAAAGGGGATCGTTCATGAATGTCATGGGCTGAAAGTGAGAGCGCTTCTCCGCCATTTCCAAACGCCAACCCGCCAGCGCATTAACGATGGCGGCAGCACTGTGCTGGTGCTCGTTCCACGCCTCCTGAATGCCCAGCCACGCGACTTTGCGATCCAACTCGCTGGCCGTTTTGGTCAGGGCACTGGCTTTGGCCAGACCCACGGTTTCAGTGCGATCCGGATATTTCAGTTGCACCCGAATATTGCCGCTAAGTTCGTCGTAAAGCTCGCCCCATGCAGAATGACCTGAGACCTCAAGTCCTTTCAGCAGGGTTTCCTCTGATTCAGGAAGGCTGAATTGAACTTTTTTGCGCTCTTGTTCAAAGGAAAAACGAAATGGCGCGATCTGCTCATGATTCAATAATTTATTAAATACATCCTCTTGGCAGTGTTGAACGAAAAGTTGCACCGGAACCATCGCCTGAGAATACTTGGAAAAGAAAATCTCAATTTCAGAACTTTTGGTTTTTGCTTCCTGGTTGGTGGAGTCCACAGACATACTGCAGGAAAGCCAGCTGTTGATAGTGCTGGCCAAAACTGCAATCTTGAGGTCCAGCATTAGAATGTTTTGGAGCTGAGAGATGGTTTTGTCCGTCGGGTTTGCGAACTGCGATTTGATCTCTACAATATTTTTTTGCAGGGATTCAAGATCCGAATGGATCGAATTCCAGTCTGCTTGAAACTCTTTGGAAGTGATCGAAGGGTAAACTGATTCAATATCCCAGGTAGGTCCGTTCATTAGTTGTTCTCTTTCTTCATGAGGTCGACATAAGAGTTTACGAGTTTTTCAAAGGAATGAAGTCTGATGACTTGCAACAGGTCGTCGCTGGCATCCTGCTGACCATGCCATAGTCCAATTCGATTGGCGATATACAAGGACATTTCCTGACCGTCGCGGATGTTGTCGGCGTTTTCGAAATCCAAAAATGGATTCAAGCGGGCGCGCATCAGGAACTGGCCGGCCGGGCCAGCCACGATTTTGTAGGGGCCGTACGCAGTGTTTGCCGGACGATAGATCTGTGCCACGTGCGGAAAACGCTCCACCGGTGTACCTTGATACCGGTAATAGGAAGTTGCCGCTTCCTTCTCGAGTTTGAATTCGATGATGTGTCGTTTTTGATTTCTTTCGATCAAATACCAAAAGCGTGGAAGTCCACTGCTGCCACCACCGTGTTTGGTTTTATAGCCAATATCCAAAATCTGATAACCCGCCATGGAGGCTTCAAAGTATCCACGGGCTTGGTTGAACAGTTGTTGGACTTCTGACGGTGCGTGGGAAAGGGCCGTCAAGTTTGCCTTTTCAGAAAAGCGATTCTGTGAGGTCATTTTATCAAGGTACTTCTCTTGGCGGGCGTGATAGTCCGCCTCGCTGTGCTCGAGGGCGTCCTGCAACACTGCGGGCTCGCTCATTTGCATGCCCTTCAGACCCTGCACGTAAGCATCAAAGATTTTATTCAGGGAGATTTTAAATGGGGAGACCTGGTTGCCAGCTGCATAGCGGATCAGATCCCCTGCGAGCGGGGCATTCGGGCCGCCGTCATCAATGTCAATCAATGCGAATTCCCGGCCGCCGTTGGCCAATTGCACGTCGCCAAAATTCAGGATGTGGGCGTCACCGACGACCACCCCGGAGGGGTTTAGCATTTCAGAGTGTTGGGTCTTAAGCCAATACCAAAAGTGCGGAGCATTGGCGCGGAAAGCACCGAACAGGTCATCTTCCTGATGCCAGTCCGCACTTCGAGCAGGGTCAAAGTTATCAGAGGCTAATGCTGGGGCTCCAGCAAACAATGATAGTGCAAGTGTCAGTAGAAGGGATTTCATGGGGCCAAATTTAACAAAGCGGCTATTCGAACACAATAGGGGGGCGTGGATTAAATCTATGATGGAAATCATTTCTTACAGGAACGTCAATTGTGAGTGGGGACGGAGTCGGTGATAGTGGCTGTTTAAACAAAGGAGACAGTATGAGGCAGCAGATTTTGGCTCTGGGATTGGTTTTATATGCCTGTGTGGCAGGGGCTGGCGTAAAGGATTTGGAAGTCTTAAATACCAAGGATTTTTTGAAAAAAATACTGCCGACGGGCTGTCAACCCAAGGGCGCGAAAGTGGCGCCAGACGGACGTTACCTTTACCTGGCTGAAATGTGCGGGAAGATCGATCCAAAAACCAAGAAGCGGGTTCCGACGGCCTCGATTTATGATCTGGAAAAGCTGACCTTGGAAAAAACCCTGATCACGCCGGTCGGGATGCGCAAAGGTATTCTTGCCAACACGGAAGTCGATTTTTCGTTCGACGGAAAATGGGCTTTGATTGCGCGCGCCGAAGGGGACGAGGGTTCAGAGATCTACAAGGATCAAGGCATGGTGACCGTCGTAAATACCCGAACTCAAAAGATTGCGAAGTACATTCCAACTTACGGTCAGGGAGCGAAAATTATCGCCACACGACCTGCGTTGACTCGCGTTCGCAATCCTCAGCAAATCGTTTATGTCGCCAACTATTTTTCGGATGACATCAGCGTGATCGATATCACCAGCTTGGCGGACGATGGAAAACTAAAAGGCGACAAGCACTATATAAAGAAAATCGATTTAAAAACGCACTTCACTCCACCAGTGAACCATGGATATAAAATTGCGCCCAGAGGAGTTGCCTTCACTCCTGATGGTGGGCGCGCCTTGGTGTTGAACACAGAATCAGGAAGTATCTTTGTGGTGGACTCCATCAATCACAGACAACTTGCAGAGCTGGCTCCCATTAGCAAGGAGCTTGCAGGGCGCGAGTTGAATGTGCGCCACATTGTGACCACAAAAGACGGCGAGTGGGCTTATCTAAGTCACATGCGCGGTAATGCGGTTTCCAGAATCAGTATGAAAAAGCTAAACCAGATTGTCGATGCTTTGCCAGAGCCAGGGCCCCAGGTGGTTTTGCCGGAATCAACTTGGAATGAGTTGTTGGTTCCATTTGAAACAACGTCTGGCCCGCAAAAGATTCTGGTTATCGAAGACTATCCTAAGGATCATCCGAATTTCCCGAATAAGAAGTGGCCACTGACTCATCCGAACACCATCGTTCTTGATCCGATTTCAAATCGCTATCTGTATGTTTCGTCACGAACCACGTCAACGGTAGGGGATGCAACAGTGGATTCAAGGATTATGGGTAAGATTGATATTATCGACACCGTGAACGGTTCTATTGTCTTCTCGTTGGTGGGGGGATCACAGCCGACGGCCTTAGAGGTCTCGCCCGATGGGAAAACTCTGATTTCGAGCGCACTCATTGGCGCGAAATTGTACTTCTATGATATCGGCAAGCTGCTACGCCTTTACGAGCGATAACGAAAAAGGTCCCGGAAGGGACCTTTTTTTATTGAGCACATTCAATATTTTCAGTGGGCAATGACGGCTTTAGCTGCGTGATCTTTGCAGTTCTGCCTTTGCTTGGATCAAAGGGCTTGGTCACCAAGACTTGGTATTGCCAGCTTTTGAACTCCAGGTTCTCGGAAGTCGCGTTCAGATAAGCGCGAACAGGTTCTTTGGACAAAATCAAATTATCGATCATCACAAGCCACGTGGTGGCTTGAAACTCTCGCCCGTCCTTCAGTGTGCAATTGACGAAATTGCCATCGGCATCGGTCGAAAGGTCGTCGGGGCTGATGTCGGTTTCGCCAGGTGCCGCAAAACTGAGCGAGGCTGCGAAGGTTAGGGTAATAAGGGCAATTATGAATTTCATTCACGCACTCCCGTTGGTGGGTATGTTTCTTTATAATTCAGATGGTTTTTCTAAGCTAGAAATTAATAACAACATGCGTTAATGGGCAAAATTTTCGGGGCATAGGCTTGGATTTTAGAAATCAATTTGCTAGTTTGTGCCCCTTCGGCGATATTATCGCCAAGTGGTTCCGTAGCTCAGCTGGATAGAGCATCTCCCTTCTAAGGAGAGGGTCGTACGTTCGAGTCGTACCGGAATCACCATTTTAAAAAGCCCCATTGCAGGGGCTTTTTGTTTTTCTAGCGCATTAAACCGGTAGTCTTAGTGGAGTTTGCGGGTCAATTTATTCTGACAGAATAAATTTACTTAATGGGTCTGTTTTAAGTTCTAAATATTTTGGAAGCATGGATTTTATAATTTGATCCACCTTTTGATAGGCGCTGTGTTCGCCGATTCCCAAATCTGAGTTTTGAATGTGCCATAAAATCGAATTCCATTGAGTGAAATAATATAAAGAGCAATCGTCTTGAATGTCGGACTGATGAAACTGTTCAATAGTTCTTCCGATTTCATCCAAAAGGATCTTAGCCTCTGTTGATACGTCTCTTTTCTTATTTAATGAAATGGCCTGCAGCTGTTTCTGAATGGATTTGATACCTTCGTATAGTGCACCCATTTCGCATTTTTTGTTCAGACTTTTAAAATTGGTATCGCAACTATAGTACTTGATATTGCGATCTTCCCTGAAGATGTCACCGGCATAATGCGAATTTTGAATGTTGCTGATAGAGTAGTAAGTATATGGCAAAAATGTCTTACGATATTCCTGGCTAAACTTTTCGACTGCATAGAGGGCAGTTGGGGATCCTTTTTCAAAAATATTTTCATTTTCGAGCATGACCACTGCATGCGCCATGGACTTTTCAAAAATCGAATTAGGAACGGCGACGATTAGAATGTCACCAGGCGCGGGCTTCTTTTGGTTTTCATGACAGGAATAAGCCAGATAATATTTTAGTTCCATTGTGCTAGATTGATAAAGATAGTCAGTGAATCCGCTGATATATGAAGCAGCATTGTAGCAGTTGGGACCGTTGTGATAGGTTTGCTGGTCGACTAGATTTTGGATTCTTTGGCTTTGAATTTCACTTAGCGTTGCCAGCGAGCTTTCGGAAAAAATGAAAAAGGACATGGCTACGCCAATAGCTGTGATGAGCTTTTTAGCTGCTAATAGTCTATTTATGCAGAGCTTCGGCATGACTTCCTCTGTAGTCTTAAAGCTAGCAGGAAGAATGCCAGCTCTACGAGGACGACGAAGCTTTGAGGGCGCCTCGAGCAGGAATTGTCATCAGGGTGGATAAATCATTCGCGTATCAAAATGAGACACCAAATAGGGATCAAAAAATGACTGCTTACGGCTCGTCAGGGGTCGTAGATGTGCTCGCGCAAACGAGGCTTTCTTGATGAGCGTGACAGGAGAAAAGCTCCGTCTGGTTTTCATCATAACTTGAGATACGCCCATAGACATCAGCGCCCAACTGCCAGAATTTCAATTCATCGACAGGGCCTTTGCTGTAGTTCTCAAGCTGGTTGAATGCGGCATCATAGATCGCCAGAGCAGAGTGCTTTCCACCAGGCGTATAGTAAAAGCAGCGGGGCTCCTGGAATTTTAGGGCGCACCCTGAAGAGTCACAAATATAACCATTCATAACGATGTCGATGGTTGAGTCTGCGTGATAGATGGTGATCAGGTTTTCAGTCGGTTCGGATTTAATCGAAAATCCCACGAAGTTATTGGAAGGCTTGTTAAGTCCCTGATTGTTTTCCTTTGCATAGATCTGCAAGGCATTCAGAAGATCAGCACGGAATGATGACTCGGCGGCCACCGCATTTAATGTCAGAAAAAGCCCGCACAACAAAAGACAAAAAGAGTTTTTCATTTATGTTAGATCGGCTGTGAAAGGTCGAACTTAACTGGACGACTGTACTGTTGCAGAATGGGATTGTCAGAGCAGGTGTTATAAAGCATTCGAGTGAGACTGGTGAACTTATTGGGCCGGTACTATGCTGAGGTATGGCGACAATTCATCTGCTGGATAAGGAAAAAAACTTTTCGTTGGTTCTTGGCGGCCCCTTGTATCAGCTGCTAATCAAGTCCCGGCTTGCGAGTGCCGCTTCACAATTGCTCCGCAGGCGAGTATTGTTTTTCGTAATCATAACATGGCTGCCACTGGCTTTGCTTTCGCTGATTGAAGGCAATGCCTGGGGAAGTCAGGTCCGGGTGCCTTTTATCTATGATATCGAAATGCACATTCGACTGTTGCTGGCGCTGCCACTGCTGATTATATCTGAAATAGTTGTCCACAAGCGTATGGCTCCCGTGGTCAGTCAATTTGTTGAGCGTGGAATCATTCAGAAAAAAGATCGGGCCAAGTTCGATGCTGCCATTGATTCAGCCATGCGCTGGCGGAATTCGATTGCGGCGGAAGTGGTGTTGATTGCTTTCGTATACATCGTCGGAGTGGGTATAGTTTGGAGATCGCAATTGGCTTTGGATGTTTCCAGCTGGCATGGCATCGCCGATGGCGGGCAAATGCAGTTGTCCCTTGCTGGATGGTGGTTGGGGTTGATCAGTTTGCCATTCTTTCAGTTTCTTCTATTACGCTGGTACTACCGCCTTTTTATTTGGGCCCGGTTTTTGTGGCAGGTTTCACGACTTCATCTGAACCTCACGGCCCTCCATCCGGATCGTTGTGGTGGCTTGGGTTTCCTATCTGCGATGGGCTACGCATTTTCACCGGTCTTGTTCGCGCAGGGCACAATGCTGGCGGGATTGATTGCCAGTCGTGTGTTCTTTGCAGGAGCAAAGCTGCCGGAGTTCAAATTGGAATTGGCTGGTTTGGTGGGGCTGATGGTATTCGTCGTACTTGGACCGTTATTGGTGTTTGCTCCGAAGCTCGAAGAGGAAAGGCGCAAAGGCGCCCGCGCCTATGGAACTCTTGCTAGCAATTACATACGGGAATTTCAGCAGAAATGGATGATGGGTCAATCGCCAGATAAGGAAACGCTGGTGGGGAGTGCTGACATCCAGTCTTTGGCGGATTTGGGTGGCAGCTTTGATGTCATCAAAGAGATGAAAGTCTTTCCATTTAATCTGCGCACAGTGATTCAGTTAAGCATTGCAACATTGCTCCCGGTGGCCCCATTGCTATTAACAATGTTTTCACTCGAGGAGCTGTTGCAAAGACTGCTGAGCATGGTGCTTTAATTACTCCACCGTGCCCAGGCGAATTTCCGAATCCAGAACAATCGGCAGTTGTGCTTCGGCTGAAAGGCTTTTTTGCAAATCATAAAGCTCTTTCTGGCGAGGATACCTGGCAATCAAAGTTGCCAAGGTCTCTTGGGCGCGCAATCTGAAGTTACCCTGGGCCACGCGTGATTGCAGGGCTTGGGGCTTTAGTGTTTCTGCTCGGAACTGCCACATGTCCAACTGGAAGTTTTCATAAGGATGTAAGCCAGATCCCAAGTTCACCGCAAGGTCCGTCAAGCGTCTTTGCGATTCGATCAGGTCTGTGTAAGCCAGCTCGCGCTGACCATTTTGAATGTTAAGCGCTGCTCGTTGAATTTTGATACGAGCCCACATGAATTCGTAGGGAAACTCCTGGATGCCGTTCTGGGAAGACATTGATGAAGCTGTCTCCAGCAAACGCAATGTGCGATCAATACCGGCAACAGTCGCGTGATCGTGTTCGTTGGTCAGA
The DNA here is from genome assembly GCF_037996765.1 of Bdellovibrio sp. GT3. Taxonomy (NCBI): domain Bacteria; kingdom Pseudomonadati; phylum Bdellovibrionota; class Bdellovibrionia; order Bdellovibrionales; family Pseudobdellovibrionaceae; genus Bdellovibrio; species Bdellovibrio sp. GT3. Next base: position 1,389,879 of record NZ_JBBNAD010000005.1, read on the forward strand.
TATGCCTGAACATAATATTTCATCGAGTCGTACCAAGCGGATTTTGTTGAATCCTCCCAAGCCTTGGTGACGCCGATAATTTCAACCGGAGATCTTTGACCAGGACCCAGTAGGCGGAAGCCGACAAAGTGGGAGCGGTTGGTTGGATACGTTTCGCCCACACTCATCCACCATTCTTGACGGGCCGGGGCCATCACATGAGTGGCGGCAGTGTAAAGCTTTGTGGTGGTGCGCCCAAAGGCTCTTGGTCCCACAAGCTCGTCACTGTGACCGCTGAGGCGATTGATCACCCATTGCGCATCAACTCTGCCAAAATCCTGATTCAAGGTGCGCTCCACATGCGCCAGACGAGCACGTGTTTCAAGAGTTTTATTCAGACTGTACTCGTAACCTTCCTGGCTGGTTCTTAAACCCAGGAAGTGATTGCTTTGACCCAGAAATCTGTTTTTGGTTCTGCGCGCTACCACGACTGTGTCGCCACTAAGCTCAATAGACGCGGATTCATCCGTCTTTGCATCAGAGATAAAGAATGTCCAGGCGCCAAATCCTTTGCGAGATTGGATGATGGCGATGGCTTGATCCAAAGTGCGAGCCTTCAATAGTACTGAGTGTAATAGAAAGGGCGCGATATCGGATTGGCCGGGAGCATAGTGAATCTGAGTCCCTTCCGTTTGCAGCTCATGCAGGCTGACTGAAAGACCGTGATTATTGAAACCACTGATGCCGCCGGCATAGTGCAGGCCCGCCGATGCGATACCGACAGAAGTGGTGCCGTTTGGTTGGCGGTTGATAACAATAACCTGATCCTGTTCAAAGAATCCCAAAAGACCCGTGTCGAAGTTACGACCATGAAGAAGGGCCCCATCCATGGAGCTGCTCGCAGAAGCACTGATCCCTGTGCAGCCCATTTTGATTGCTCTTAAACCTTTTGCGAGGATTTTGAAGGGCTTTACCAGTGCACTCCCGATAAAATAGGGGGCGCAGGAAGCAAAAAGCTGCTTCTTCATTTTTCCCGGATCGTCCTCCAGCTGCCTTTGCATGGAGTCTGCAAAAATTGAAAACTCCACCATGTAGTTGCTTTCCTCAAAGTCTTTCCAGTCGACTTTGCTGCCCGCAGCTTTGAGTCCGCGATGCAGATTTCTAAGACCATCTTTGAACTCGTTAGAAACGCTGGCGCGATAGTTGTCGATCACGCAGTTTTTAATAAGCTTCAATTGATCTTTGGACTTTTTATCCAAAGAGGAGAAAGCACGTTCCGTGCGAATTTGAACGCCTTTCAGGACGCCGGCTTCGATTTCTTTGCGCAGGAAGTAACCATGAAAATAGGCCGTTTCCTTATAGCCGCCGGTCAAATCCAGTACGTGTACTTTTTTTGCTGTGCCGGGCGCCTGGCAGACGAAATGGCGCTGGTTTTGTTGTTGATTTTGCAAAATGCAATTGGCAAAAGCAGCTCCGGGAGCCAGTAACAGAATCATGATTAGCAGTTTCATAGAATCTCCATGGAAAGATAAACGGAAAAGCAGAAGAATCCGCAAGCTGCGACGACTTCAATTTTTCTTAAGATTTTTTTAATGGGACCGTGCAATCTGTTTAAGCTCCATAATAGAGCCATAAAGCTTGCCACAAAGGTCAGCACGTAGGTGGAAACACCCAGTAAAAGGGTGTTTGTTTCCAGCGCATGTGAAAACAGACCGGCATAGATAAACACCAGATGAAAATTAGAAAGCGTCAGAGCCAGGCTCTTTCTAAATCCCGTATCGGGGGTTTGGATCGAGGACGTCGGTGATTTGGAAAAGATCACGTGTACTGAAAAGATCAACAAAGCCAAAGCTGTTAGAAGTGTGAGCAGGTTTTTAAACCAATGCAGGTGCAACAAGGGACTGCGTAACAGGGCTGCTGCTAAAAGAATGTAAATAAGATCCCCCAGCAGGAAGCCTGCTATCGAGGACCACGGCCATGATCTGCGGGAGACCAGGCTGCGAATGATACTGAAACTTGCCGGGCCCAACGCAAAGGCGGAGAGGATCCCGGTGACAAACATCGCAAGAATCATTGTAAAGTCCCTGCTTGATCCAGATTTTGACGAATAAAGGACAGGTACTCCTCGGCCGTTTCAAAAGTCGTTTTCATTTTGAATTGACCACGGCTGCGATTTTTTTCGAAATACCCCTGAAGGTAGTCCGCATTCATGATTTGCACTTGAGCGGGACCCAGAACTCCGACTTCTCTGCAGTCGCTGTAGTCGCCGTTTATTCTTTGCATTTCTTTTTCCAAATTCTCGGCCAGAGTATTGGCGTCAACATTCGCATTACCAGCCACAAACAGAGTCCACATGTAAGTGGCTTTTCCATCTTCAGTGCCCGGAGACAGGAAGTAGTGACGTAGGTCCACGTTCAAGGACTTTTTGGTATTAAGGTAACAGTTCAGAATGTCATCATCGCTGACTTTTTCAGCAGCAAGGTTCATTCCTGTAGATTTTCTGCCGACGAACTCAAAAACCAAGTCGCCATTCACCAGATCAAAGCTGACCACGTCCTTCATGCAGTAGTGAATCATGCCGTTGGGTGTTCCTACATTCAGGAAGTAGGGCACACCCATTTCGATTTGGTGCAGTCCTAAATTTTGAGTTTTTCCTTCAAGCGGGGTGAAGGAGTAAAGCAAATCGGGATTCAGGAAGTAGCGTTGACGGCCATTCTCGTATTTCGCATAAGGCAGACCAATTGCAGCTTCTGTTGCGGCATAAACGCCGTAGTAGTTCAACTCGTGGCCGACCAGGCGGTCGATGCGGTCTTTGTACTGTTTGATGGGAGTTGCTGCATAAACGAAGACCTTTAGGTTCGGCCAAATTTCGTTGATGTGCTTTCTTCCGGTTTTTTGTAAAACTGCTTCGAAGATCGAGATAATGTACGTGGGAATACCACTTACAACTTGAATGTCTTGCTCGATGGATTCATTTATTAGCAATTCAATTTTCTTATCCCAGTTTGAAATCGCCAAAACCTCACGGCTGGGAAATGTGTTCTTTGCCAGAACTTTAGGGACTCTTGTGGAAAGAATTCCGGATATGTAGCCGAACTTGAACCCGTTTTGGGAATACAAATACGGATCAGAACCAAATGCCAGGCGACCGGCTTTCAGAAGGTTGAGATCGGGTTCCAAGGTGGAAATCTTACTGGCGATTCTTTTTTGAGATTTGATGAACATGCGGATCATGCGTTCGTTATAGGGCACACGTTTGGAGTCTTTACCGGAAGTGCCGGAAGAAAGACCAAAATAGTCGGCTTTGTCTTTAAAGAGAATGTCCTTATGACCAGCGGCAATCATATCCACGTAGGGCGCATATTCATCATAACCATAAACGGGCACATGATTGACGAATTCTTCATAGGAATTGATGTAGGCCAGGCGCAGATCCTTATAGAGGCGAGTGCCGGTCAGCGCACGTTTCATGCTTAGGAAATTGCTTTCCTGTCTTTCCAGAAGATCCTGATGATTTGTTGTCATTCTGGAACCGTAGGTTTTCAGGTAAGTTTGCCCCAGGGAATGGACGACATGATTTACTGCGAACATTAGGATCTCCTTTGTTTGAATAAAAGCAATCTATTCAGAAACAAAGTGTTTGTCCCGTGTTCGCGTTGACAGTATTGGGCACTTTCTGTCGAAATCGGGAGCTTTCATTGACAGAATTCGGGGAGAGTTGTCAAAATTGCTGTATGGCAACTCAATCCAAAGAAGAAATCTATTTTGCGGTCTGCAACGCTATCTTAAAGATGGAAGTGGCCAAGGGTCATTTGCAGTGGACTCTGTCTGATGTTTCTCGTGAATCCAATGTCACGCGTTCATTGATTTACTATTACTTTGGTAAAGAGAAGGACAGGGTGTTGGAGGAAGCCTATAAATTCGTTATCTCTCAGGTTTTCAATATCGAACGCGCCAAGAGCGTGGGCATTCGTGAGAGACTTCGGGATGTTTTGCGAGATGTGCAAAATATGCCGTTCCTGTTTGTTCTTTATTATTTGGAAAAAAATGCAGGAACCCAATTTGGCAAAATGATTCAGGAGGCAGAGGCCTTATTGCTGAAAGCCATGAAAATCGAATTCCCGGATCTTTCAGAAGTTCAGATTCTTGAAATTTACTTGAAGGAACTGGGCGCGATTGCCTATCAGTTGCCGCCGGATAAGGTCGAGAACCTTTTTGAAAATTATATTCCGGGACAGGCGAAGTAGGCCGGTCCCGGAATCCCATCATTTTAGTAAGACTTCACTTGCAGGTCGCCGGATCCTGACATGGCTTTCACACTGAATTTGGATTTAGTGTCGGTGCCAAATTCATTTTCCATTTTTCCAGCCATGGCCATGATATCCGCTCTGAACTTGGAGCCTTTCGGCAAAAGCAGAGTAGAGTTACCACTGCCATTCTTGAGTTCGGCTTGACCTTTTTCAGGCAGGCTTAAATATGTCACAGAAATATTTCCGCTTCCGGTGCCGACTTGGGAACTGCCCGTAGCACCTTTGATTTCGATGTTGCCTGAACCGGCTTTGCCATCGATCTCGTTGAACTTGCCATCAGCAACGAGGCTGCCGTTCCCGACTTTGAAATCAAGTTTGCCCTCGGTGCCTTTGGTGTGAACATTGCCATTGCCGTTCTTGATATCCAGATTCACCATTTTTGGCACTTGCACTTCCAGATCCACAACACAATTAGTGGAGCCTTGGCGTTTTACTTTTACATCAAGTTTGTCACCACTTCGTTCCGCATTGACCTTACAGGCTTCCGGGGAGGTATTTTTGGTGATAGTGACTGTTGATTTGGGTGAATCAACGGTATTGATTTTAATGTCGCCAATGTGATTCTCAATCACCACTCGGCTTAGTCCCTGTGATTTGAACTCGCGGGAATCAGCATAAGCATGGCTCGCCAATGCGCAACCCGCAAATAGGATTAGTTTTTTCATTGAGCACTCCTTGTTATGCAATAAATCTGGCATCCAAGGTGGGAATAGTGAAACTAAATGTCTTTCAAATGTCGAATCACGGTATGTGGTTTAGCAATAAAAAAGGCAGGGAGGGCCTGCCTTTTTTTATATTCAAATTAGAATCTTTCGATAGCAAAGACGCCACGGCATCCATGGTCTACCCAGATGGAGCTTCCCACTAGGCCGAAGGAGCGATTTTCTTCGCAGCGAGCTTTGGATTGTTGTCGTGCTAAATAAACGCGACGGATTCCGCGAGGGTCGATGTAGCAAGTGTTGTAACGGTTGCCTTGGGATTCGCAAGTTACATACTCGATGGTAGGTTCGTGACGAGGTGGAGGTGGTTGTGGACGAGGATTCGGGCCACCATGACCAGGGCCGTTACCTGGACGGCCATAGCCAGGGCCATGCCCAGGACGACGATCGTCTTCTCTTCGGTCATCGCGACGATCACCGCCCCGGCGATCGTCGCCGCGACGGTCATCCCGACCAGGGCCACGAAAGGAATACACCTCTTCAGACTCAGAATAATTAAAATCATAGGCGTGAGCACTTTGTGCGATGCTACCAAGAACGATAAGTGCCATTAATACATTTTTCATTTAATCCCCCAAACTTAGTGGTGTTCTTTTGACGTAACCGTCAGTTGCTTGGGGACTATTGCGAAGCTTGTGCCACAAGTTTCGGAGCCATATCGCACCGTAAACTTCGTGTCGCTAAATGCTTAGGTGCGCTGAATTATTGTCGTATGTAATCAAAATTTCCCCAGGTGGCTTCGGGACGCTTCGCTGGAGTGGTGCCATCATGTGTGGAGTCAAAATAACCGAAATTTAAAGTGCCCTGAACGACGTTCAATTGGGGAATACTGTATGGGGCAATATAGTAAATGTCATATTGAACAGTCCCGACGGGCGCCATTGTGGAGGTATCACATGTTCTGCCGGCAACGCTCTTTGCGACTCCCAGTGACCAGTCGCTATAACCGCAATATGTAGCAGCATTGTAGTTTGTGACCAGCGTGGCGTCCAGGGGCGTGAGGTTCATTGATCCAAGGGTCATATCTAACTCTATAGAGTCGGAAGTCGCGAGTTTGTCGCCGACTAAGTATGTGCCGGTATTGTCAATTTTTATCAGTGAAGATGCGCAGGACGAGGAGCCGTAAACCGTCATGCTTTGGGTGAAGTTTCCGCCACTGAAGCTCGCGGTATTGATTTGGTAGGTTGAGTTGGATCCCGAATAAGAGCAGCCGGTTTTCCAGGTTCCACCTTCAAGCGCACTGGAAGGAAGCAACTCCTCTTTCATGCAGCCCATTAATAGCAGGGAAGTGCTTAATAAAAAAATAGTAGTTTTCATTGAAAACTAATCGGAGTTTATAGTTATAAACTTAAAACAATTTATTTTGACTGAAGCAAGATGAAGCGGCTAAGTGATATGACGCTTTTGCAAGCTTGCGCACAGGGCGACGCCGCCCAGGATGACGTACCAGAGGGACAGGATCCACAATGTCAGGATTGGTATCGCAGCGAAGGACCCGTAGATTTTATTGTAGTTAAAGACTCCCACAGCAACGAAGGCGAAGCCTTTGTGCACTCCGAACATACCCGCAGCCGCAAGTAGTGAACTGACGAAAGCGGAGCGCCAATGAACCGGAAGATCAGGCACCAGTTTGTAAATCAGGAACAAACTGCCAACCAAAACAAAGCCGTTGGTAAAACCACCCGGCAAAAGTTTGCGGACCACCTGGAATTGATCCAGGGTATTGAAGCCCACATAGATCGCCAGAAACACCGGAATCAAAAGAATAAGGACCCATTGATAAATCAAACGCTTGTAGAAGGGGCGGGTGTTCTTGTGATTCCAAACACGGTGAATGCCGACTTCCATGTCATGCAATAGACGCAAAGAAGTCAGAAACAAGAAAATCGCACCCGTCGTACCGACTTTGCCGGCATTGATGTTTTTAAGAAAAATGCGCAGCCATTTGGTCAGATCACTGCCGGCGGCTTCCCGCAGGTTCATCAGCAGGAAGAACTCCACCTTCGGATACAAGGCTTCGAAGCCGCCAATGGACTGAAAGGTGGCGGTCACTACCGCCAGAAACGGAACCATCCCGACAATCGTCGAAAAGGAAAGGGAGCTCGCCACCAATGCCAATTCACCATCCTGCATCTGCTGGACGGTGTCCTTGATAACACCCCATAGGTTTCTGAAATTTCTGGATACTCTTGCGATCATGGTTGTCCCGTTTCTTTTTTAACCATAGCGGTTAAATTGGGAAAAGGGCATAAAAAAAGGGATACCGAGCTGGCATCCCTTCAGGAAATTACTTTGTTAAGCGTCGTATTTACTATTTGCTAGCAACACGGTTTTTGGATTTTTTCTTTTTCTCGTCTTTGCAGAAAGCGATGTCAGGCTTTTTCGCTTTTTTGCCCATCTTAGCTACCTTTTTGCAATCCACTTTGGCTTTTTTGCCAGCAACTGCTTTGCCTTTTCCTTTGTCTTTTGCCTTGGCTTTCGCCAGGGCTTTTTTCTCGGCTTTGCAATATGCTACTTCAGGCTTTTTGGCTTTCTTGCCTTGTTTCGCTACCTTTTTGCAGTCGATTTTAGGCTTCTTGGCTGCGACCTTGTCTTTGCCTTTTTTGGCAGGCAGGGACTTGGCCATCTTTTTCGATTTCTTCGGAGAATCGTAGGAAGAAGACGTGTTGTAAACCTGTGGCTCATCTGGAGCTACATTGGCAATTGCCGGTGTCGGCTCACCCTGCCAGGAAGGAGCGGAGCGATCCATCTCTTCGTTCACTGCTGCTTGCGGCAGGTTTTCAGAATCACCGGCATGGTTTGCAGCAGGACCCTGGGTCTGTGCTGCCAGATCGCCAGCTGCTTCTGCCACGTAGGGATCAGCGTGATTTGAAAGCTCGGCACCATCTTCTGCTGCCGCCGCGGATGCTGTTTCTTCAGCAGCCGGTGGTGTCACCAGATTTGCTGATTCAGAATCCTGCAGTTCCAATGGATCTGTCGGTTTTGCTTGTTCTTGTGTGGCTGGAGCCTCTTCGGACCCCATCATGGATTTCACTGTCGCGCAGGAAATCATGAATGAACTGAGTGTTGCTAGTACCAGTAAATTTCTCATCGCTGTCCCTCTCGTAAATGTTATCAGCATAACAACACTATCGGCGGGATTTTTGATAAACAAAACGCTGTTCTCAAAATAGAGCGTTTCCAATTGGGGCGTTCTGGAACCTCATGGAAAACAGAATAAAAGTTCGTCAGTTACAGCCAGAATCGTTTTTGAACCGCAAAGTCATGGCCGTTTCTTTCGATGATAGCGGCGTCACAATAGGGATCGTGCTCAAAGAATAGATACCACTTGCCGTCGGCAGCTTCGCCTAGGTGTTTGGTTTTTTCTTCCATCAAAACCAGGGGCTGCAGATCATATCCCATCAACCACGGGATTTTCACGTGAGTGCTGGTGGGGACCATGTCCGCGCAATACATCAATGTATTGGATCCATCGGTGACTTTGATAATCTGTTGGGACTGTGTGTGACCATTGGAGATCACACAGGATATGCCCGGAATAAAGTTTTCTGTCGGACCATCCAACAGCTTCAAGACTCCGGAGTCAATCAATGGCTGAAAGTTGGCAGCGTAGTAGCTGGCTCTTTCACGCAGGTTGGGGTGGCTGGCAGTGTCCAGGTTTCCTTTTTGCGCCCAGTAGGTTGCATTGGGAAAAGTAGGAACCAGTTTGCCGTTGCTTTCAGTCACTCCGCCGCCGGCGTGATCAAAATGGAAATGGGTGATGATCACGTGGTGAATATCCTCAGGATTGACTCCATGGAACTTTAGCGATTTCAAAAGTGACGGACCATTTTGATCCATGCCGTACATCTCGGCAAATTTGTTACCAAGTTTGTCGCCGTACTTGGCTACAAAGTCAGCGCCATTGCCAGTGTCGATCAGAACGTTGCAACCTGGGGATTTTAAAAGTAAACCGCGGGCTTCCATCTGAATGCGATTTTTGTCGTCAGTGGGATTGGTTTTTTCCCATAAAACTTTAGGTACGGTGCCAAACATCGCACCACCATCAAGGCCGAACAAACCTGTAGGAACCGGGCAGACTTCAAAAGGACCGATTTTTAGATTTTGTTTTTCAACTACAAAACTACTCTGCGGAGTTGTCATCACCTGGCTCCTTGGTGTCGATGTCGCTTTCAACGGGGAAAGCTTCAGGGTAAAAGCTCATCACCCAGCTCTTATAAGCAGCATACACCTCTTCGATAGGGCCTGGGGGATGAACGGGACCTACGTGCAACGTCAGGCGGCCTGGTTTGGCAAAAAATTGCCCCTTAGGCCAGAGATCCGCATTTCCTTCAAGATATGTGAACAGAATCGGAGTCTGAGTTTTCTCTGAAAAAATAGAGACGCCTCGTTTGAATTCCTGAACTTTTCCGGTTTTAGATCGTGTGCCTTCAGGAAAAATGATCAACCACATGCGGGGAAGTTCCGTCAGAAGTTTCAAGATCAAATTCACCGCTTCACCCTTGCGATCTTTGCGATCGATCGGGATGGCGCCCAGGCAGTGCTGAGAGAAAAACATAAACAGGGGATTTGAAAAGAAGTAGTCCTTGGCCGCGGCGATGTAAACACTCAGCCAATAGCGGCGGGGAATCGAAGCGGTCAATGATACCGCATCCAAGTGGCTGGCGTGATTGCTGATGATGATCAGCTTGGGATGTTTTTCATAAATGGTTTTAAACGGCACGCCTGTGACTTTAAGGCGGATATAAAATTTAAAGATGATATTTTTCAGGATCAGGGACCACAAAAAACGCATGCACACACTGAAGAAATCCAGGTGGCGGGTAAAAAGCGGCAGATGTTTCAGATAAGATGGCAGTTTGGTCCACTGCTCGTTTTCGTAATCCCAATCCCTCATAGCAAAACCGTCATCACGTAATAATAAATCGGTGCAACAAAGATCAGACGATCCACGCGGTGAAGGAAATCACCACGGCCAATGATGAAAGGTCCCATGGTCTTCATGCCGGCGTCACGACGAACAACTGTCATCACCAGGTCTCCGACAAAACCACCCAACGCCGCGATCAGACCCGATGCCAGCCAGTATTTTTCAGATCCATCCGGCAACAGGAAGCGCATGCAGCCTGCAAGGAACAGAGTCAATGCGATAGAGACCGCGGTACTGCCCACAGTACGGCGAGGATTGATGGACGGGAACATTCTCCAGCCACCGATATAACGTCCCACTGCCAGATTGGTGTTGTCGCAGAATTCGGTCAAAATGATCAAATACATCAGCTGGTAAATCCCATTCGGGAATTTCATGATCAGCCCCAGATGCATGAAGGACCATCCAAGGAAGATGAAGGCCAGCAAAGTCAGGGACATGTATTGAATCATGCGCTTGTAAGAGTTGCGAAACAGGGGAACCAGGCAGGCCGCCATCAGCACGATCATCGGCATGACGTTGTAGATGTCGACCCGGTCAAAGTAGATACAGGCAGCCAGGCCCACAATGCCGGCATAACAAATCAAGACAAAGTTGCTGCGATGGAACATCCCCATGATCTGAAAAAAGATCTTGGCGCCCAGGATAGCCAGCAAGGTCAGACACACCAATGGCCATGGAGTTGGCAGACCCATGACGATAAACATTAACGGAGCCGCAATCAGCCAGCTTTTGATGCTGGCCCAGGATTGAACGAAATAGTAGTTCTTGTTACGGAAAAAGAAAACGATCGTACCAGAGGCAAAGATGATTGAAAGAACAATCAAAACCGTTTGACGGTAAATGTGCGATTCCCATGCGGCTGGAATATTCAGAGTGATGGGAAGTTGAAAGTCCATGGAGCTATCCTTCCTGGATGTTATAATCGCTGATCTTTTTATAAAGATTCGATCTTGAAACCTGAAGAAGCTGTGCGGCCTCTTCGATGTTAGTTGTTTGTTTCATCGCTGTGCGTATCACATGGGCCTCAAAGTCATCAACCAATGTATTCAGGCCTTTTGTGAAATCAATCACAGTATACGAGGGGGCTTTTGCAGGAGTGGCGGCAGGCGTTAACCACTTGTTGACATCTTCTGCACGAATAAAAGGCAAAGGAGATGTCAGACTCAATTGTTCGCACACGCGCTTTAGTTCACGCACATTTCCGGGCCAGTTGTATTTCTTCAAAGCTTCCAGTCCATCTTCCGTGAACTGTTTGTTGCGACGAGGTCTTTCCATGGACAGAAAATGCTGAGCCAGCTCATCAATGTCATCCAGGCGATCGCGCAAAGGTGGCAAGTTAACCCTTTGTGAAGCCAGACGGAACAAAAGGTCTTCACGGAATTCACCGGCCGCCACCATTTTGTCCAACGGTTTGTTGGAGGCAACCAGGATGCGGGTCTTCACGATGATGGATTCTTTCGCACCCACTTTGCGTACTTCGCCACTTTCCAGAAATCTTAAAAGCTTTGCTTGTTGAGTCAGTGGCAGCGCTTCGATTTCATCCAGAAACAAGTCTCCGCCGTTGGCGGCTTCAGCCAGACCGATTTTATTTTGGTCAGCACCGGTGAAGGCCCCTTTAACATGGCCGAAGATTTCAGATTCAAATAAATGTTCAGGGATGGATGCCAGATTGACGGCAATAAAAGGGCGCTCGCCCTCTTGCTCATGCAGCAGGCGGGCGACGACTTCTTTACCGCAACCTGTTTCACCTTCGATCAGAACGGGTTTGCTTTCGCCACGCAACTCGGCCAGGCGTTTTTTGATCGTCTGGGATTCATTGGACTGACCGACCCAGCGGGTGCTGCCCCGGTCTGAGTTCGGATCAAAGGTGCGCAAATCCCACAACGCCTCAATTTTTTCGATCACCATGGTGATCTCTTCCGGCATCAAGGGTTTCGCAAGAAAGCGCTGGGCACCGGCCTTTAGGCAAGACTCCATAAGTTCGCGGCTCAGATCCCCGGACATGGCAACAACCTCAAGCTGAGGGTTGTGTTTCATAAGTTTTTCAATGACCTTGGGACCGATGGCAGGTTTTCCTGTTTCCAAATGCATATCCACGAAAGCGGCATGATAGAAACGCTCAAACTGAACGGCTTCCAGTTTTTGCGCCGAGAACACCTTCCAGTAAGAAGGCAGGCTCATCTTCAAGGACTGATGAATCAGGTTGTCGTCGTCAACGATGAGTAGAGAAAAAGCTCGAGTTTTTGCCATATAGATAAGCATGGCTCGGCGAAAGTCCTTTGACCACCCTTAATGCCCTTGGTCAGTAGTGACGAGTGTCAAGTTTTGCCTCTAAAATAAGGGGATGCATCCACGACTGTGTCGTGATGCTATTAGGGGGCATTCAATGAGTGAGCTGAAGATACTTTTGACTGAAAACATCCACGCTGTTGCCAAGGAAAAACTTGCTGAAGAAGGCTTCAAGGTGGATTTGCTGGCTCACTCTCCCTCAGAAGAGGAACTGCTTCAGATTTTGCCCAATTATCAGATTCTGGGCATTCGCTCAAAAACCGAAATCACCCGAAAAGTTTTAGAAGCCAACAAACATCTTTTGACGATCGGTTGCTTTTGCATCGGTACGAATCAGGTTGATTTGAAAAATGCGCGCAAGTGGGGCGTGCCGGTATTCAATGCTCCTCACTCCAATACACGTTCAGTCGCTGAGCTGGTGATTGCTGAAATGATTTCCTTGTCCCGTCAGCTGGGCGATCGCAATACTCAGGCGCATCAGGGTGGTTGGGTTAAATCCGCAGAAGGGGCCCACGAGGTCCGCGGCAAAACTTTGGGAATCGTCGGATATGGCCATATCGGCAGCCAGGTCAGTGTGCTGGCGGAGTCCATGGGTTTGAAGGTGATTTTCTATGATATCGTGAAAAAATTGCCATTGGGGAATGCCGTCGGCAAGGGCACGCTAAAGGAGCTATTGGCGGAAGCTGATTTTGTGACTCTGCATGTTCCTGAAACCGCAGAAACCAAGGATATGATGTCAAAGAATGAACTGATGGCGATGAAAAAAGGGGCCCACCTTATTAACGCCAGTCGCGGGACAGTAGTGGTTATTGAAGATCTGGTGGAGGCGTTAAAATCCAAGCATATCGCTGGGTGTGCCATCGACGTTTTCCCTGAAGAGCCTGCGTCCAACAAGGTTAAGTTTATTTCTCCTTTGCAGGGAATCGCGAACGTGATTCTGACCCCGCATATCGGGGGCAGCACTGAGGAGGCGCAATATGCCATCGGTTTGGAGGTTGCTGAAAGCTTCCGTCGCTACTTGCGAATTGGTTCCTCATCAGGGGCGGTGAATTTTCCAAACGTGGACTTGCCGGTTAAGCAGGGCACGTCGCGCCTATTGAATGTCCATCGCAATGAGCCCGGGGTTTTGGGCGAGATCAATGGAATTATTTCCAAAGCCGGCGCCAATATCGAAGGGCAATATCTGTCGACGGACCCGGAGATCGGCTACCTGGTCATGGACGTCCATGCGACCCAAGTGCAGACTTTAGCTGAACAAATAGGCAAGCTGGAGCGCTCAATCCGAACTCGAGTCGTTTACTAAAGTTTTCGATGCTTACAACTCTAACATTTTTGCATGTGGGGTTGTGGATTTCGGGCAACTCGTGGTACACCCGGACCCTCTTTAATAACTTCCGGGGGTTTCAGTGAAATCTGTTTTGATCGCTTTGTCATTTGCCGCTGCAGTTCCAGCGTTTGCTTTTAATGTTCCTGCTTATGAAGGCTATGGCCAAGACGAAGCTACTACTGATTACGTTTCTTGGTGCGACAAAAACAACGTGATGATGGTTCAAAACGATCAAATCATTCCGATTGCAAACTGCACAGAGCAAAACCTTACATGCCGCACTGTTAGACTTTTCCGCGGCAACAGCTACTTGGTAACTGCAAGCTGCAGATAGTTTCAAATTTCAAAATTGAAAATAGATTAAAGGCTCTGAGAATCAGGGCCTTTTTTTTATCTATAGTACTTCCAATCCAATAAGTTGTATTTGCGAAGAATTCGGTCCAATTGACCGCTGGATCGGGCCGTCTCCATCCACGCGTTAAGCAGGTCTTGAAGCTCAACAGGATTCTTGTTCTCGGGCGCTACTACCAGACTGAGGCTGTTGAAGCCGGTCAAAGAGGTGGGTTGCAATTCCAGATTCAGATGTTGCCGACGAAGCAGTGTGTAGCGCAAAACATTGTAATCACCCAATGCCAGGTCCACACGTCGTTCAATAATGGTTTTTATCATTCTGTCAGCCACATCGTGCCCTTCTATTTTCGTGGATTTTTTAAACTCGGCAGGGTTCAGCTTCAATTCGGTTTCCTGTCCAAGTCTGGCAAAGGCAATCCGCATGTCCGTCAATGAATCCTTATCGACCACTCTCATGCGTACACCAGGGGTGAAGAGTGCCCCGGTGAATGAGATTCCCAGCTTCGGACCGACAGCTTGAAAATCTGGCTCATATCGCACAAGGTAGCTGGGCAATATGATGTAGTCGACGGACTTTGCCAATAAAGCTTTGGGAAGTTCGGCGTCGGTTAAACTGACAATTTGAATTTTGATATCACTTTCCTTTGCGACACTGGTCAAAATATCGTGCAGATATCCGGTCCAGCTTTTTGGACCTTTTTCGCAAAGATAAGGACAATTGGGGGAGATCCCAATTTTTATTGCCGGAAGTCTTTCCCGCTCCTTGGTGTTCAGGGGCTTTGCTTCGCTGGAGGGCATTCTGAAGTCTGAGGAATGAGGTGATACGGTAGGAGTGCCGAGCCAGCCATTAAAGCCGCTGAGACTTTTGACCGTGACTGGATAGGTTGGAATCAGGACGCGGGCATTGACGGGCTTTTCCTCGAAGTGGTTTATCACCTGACGAGCGGTTTCGCGGCCGATTTCAGCGCAGTATTGTGAAGAGTCGATCACGGTAAGCCGTTTGCGACGAATGTTTTCAATGGCCTTGGGATCTCCGTCAACGGACGCGTGCAAAATTTCTTTGCGACCCTTGCTCCAAAGAGTGTCTGCTATCGTAATTCCCGCGCCATCGTTCACTGTGAAAATCACATCGACGCTGTTTTTTTTGGGAAAGTCCCGCAAAATTTCCTGGGCCGCAACTTTGCCGGAATCAGGAGTGATCGCTTCATAGCGTTTAAGCACTGTGAACTTACGCCTTTTTGAGCGAAGAGCATCAAAGAAACCATCAACACGATTTATGACAGCGGACACTCGCAGGTACTCCACCAGAACAATTCTAATTTCCTCCTCTTTGGGGATCAGGGAGGCGATGTAGATTCCATTGTCCCAGCCCGCTTGATAATTATCACTTGTGATATAGGAGGTCAGATTTCCCAAGAGTATGTATTGATCAAAACTGAAGACGGGAATCTTTGCGGCGTTCGCCTCCTGCAATGCTTTGCTGGCCGTCGCGAGATCGGGAGGCTGAATAATCATGGCATCGGGTTTTTTGGGGAAAGCTTCTTCCAGTTGGTTGATTTGATTTAGAATTCCTTCTCGTCCATCGCCGGCGACATAAGGGACGAGTTCAATTTTTAATTCCGAAGCTGAGGTGTTGTGCTTGTCAATCTCCTGCTCGAGCCCTGCTCTCATTGCAACTTGGGCTTCGATTTTGTCACTCCAATAGAAGACATGGACCTTGACGGTTCTTCCCCAGGCTGGGGAAGCGATCAGAATGAGAGTTGCGCAAAAGCTGATGAACTTCATAGATGAAATTATATAGTTCTTAACATTTTTGGTAACGGTCCAATCGAATAGATCACGAATTCCTGTTGATTTGCATATGAGTTTGGGAATGTGAGACCACTTTGATTTTTGTAAAAAAATTGTTAAACATCGCTGTTTCATTTTGAGAAAATCAATTAAGGCCCGCTCGTTATTCACCGATAAAATATCATCATTTTTGGGGTCGTATCGGTGATGAAGTTACTTCGAGCAGCTATTTTAAATACTGTGTTAATTGCCAGTACCAGCGGATGTACGTTGGAGCTGGCTGTTCAGGATTTGAGTTCGGGTTCGATGGGTGAGCTCGAAAGCATTTCCATCGATAGCACCGTCACTATTTCCGGTGTTAAGTACACTGATAATATCGCACCTTCTTTAACTTTTTCCGTGGCAACTCTGACTCCCGCACAAATGAAAATCAGCGACAATGCCAACTGTACGGGAGGATCTTGGGTGGCTTATGCGTCAACGCTGGGCTCTCACTCACTGACGGCAGGGGATGGAACAAAGGATTTGTCGGTGCAATTCAAAAGCTCCGCAGGGGATGTCACCTCCTGCGTGAATACCCAGGTTGTGTTGGACACCTCTGTACCGACGGGTGCCTCCATCGCCATCGCTGCGGATTACGTGGATGGTTCGTCTGTTAACTTTGTCAAAAACTCAAGTCCGACATTTACTCTGAGTGCCAGCGATCCGACTCTTTATCAGATGCAGTTTTCAAATACGGCAAACTGTTCGACAGGTTCATACGAGGACTTTTCGTCCAGCAAATCCTGGGCACTTTCTGCGGGTGAAGGTGCAAAAAGCATTTCAGTGAAGTTTCGTGATCGGTTCAATCATGATTCCAGCTGTGTGTCAGTGGATGCTGTTTTGGATTCAACTTCAAGCGTGACACCTGTTGTGGAGTTGGCTTTTGGCGCAGACGGCGTGGGCTCGATGACCTACACTCCGAAAGTGTATGTTAAAAATTTGGCGGCGAACGAGGCTGCGGATGCGACGCACGCCGGTTTTTTGGATTACCAGGGCCGCATTGTAAGAGTCAGTGACGGTCAGGCGGCTCAAGCCTGGAGTACTTTGGGAAGCGGTGGAACCCTACAAGCGACAGGACTGACACTTGTTGACGGTGTCAACTATCGCTGGGAAATCCAGTCACGAGATAGAGCCGGTAATACTTCGGCGTCCGTGTCGGTCACTTGGACCGCAACGGTGACTCCTGCTTATTTACTTTCCCTTCAAAACAGAACTCCCTCCACGGAGTTTGAAAGTTCCGCGTTCACGGTCAGCGGTATTCATGGAACTTTGAATGTGACTGTTGATAATGGCGCCAAAGTTTGTGCAACACCTTGTGCTGATTGGAGTGCTGCCGGCACCTCGCTATCAGTATCTTCCGGTGCATCGTTCACTTTGAAAATGAATTCACCGGCAGCGGGTGCGCGCACCTCAAATCTGATCGTGGGTTCCTTTGCAACCACCTGGAAAATTTCAACTGGTGAATTGTGTCCGGCAAACTACGTTTTGATCCCTGGTGAAAACGGCACTCTACAGAATGAATTCTGTGTAGCCAAGTACGAGATGAAGATCGCAGGTGATGATGATGGCTATCAAACGTACAATCCAGCTTTTATAGCTGATTCCCGACCTACAGGCACTTCCTGGCGCGATATCAACCTGACTCAAATGACCACCCACTGTCAGGCTTTGGGTGCAGGTTTTGATTTGCCGACAAATTCCCAATGGAATGTCATTGCCCGAAACATCGCTGGCGTTGCCGGCAATTGGAGCACTGGCGCCGTGGGCTCAGGTCAATTGAATCAGGGGAATCGCAGCAGCAGTGATCAGGAGCCCGCAGATGCGAACGATAACTATGCCTGCGCCAATCTTCCGGGGTTTTCTTATCCGGCAGACACCGCGACATGTTCCGATTCCGTCTGGCATAACTTTAAACGAACGCACAAGCTGTCGAATGGCTCTGTGTTGTGGGATTTTTCAGGCGGTTCCTGGGAGGGCGTTAAATACTCTTATCCCGATACATTTACGGGGACCAATGACCTTGTCGCCAACTACACTGACAGTAACTATTTTAAAATCCTGGCGGGAGCGTTGGGCTTCACTTGTCTAGGTCCTGCAGGTGGTAATGAGTTCTGTGGATTTGGTAAAGCATGGGTGAATGATTCCCGACCAGCAAGTGCATTGTTTCGTGGTGGCAGTGCCAGCAACGGGCAACAGGCGGGTGTCTTTGCCATTGACCTCGACTATGATTCAACACACTCCGACGGGGGACATGGTTTTAGATGCATTTCTCCGTTAGTTAACTAGCCCTGCTGCAAAACATGCATCGCACGCGGTTCCCCAAGTTTATAATGTGTCCATGCAGGCATGGATCATTCTGTGTATACTATTTTTTGCTTCTGTAAGCGCAGACGCGACTGCTGTGGAAGAACCGTGTGCCCGGAATTTTGAAGTGGGTGTTGCTGACTATGCTCCGGTTTTCATGCGCGAAAAAGGCAAACGTTTGGGTATTGGGCTTGATATTTCCAAGGAGCTGAGTCGTCGGACAGGTTGCAACTATTCGGTGACCGAATACACTCGTCCAGCGGCATTATCCCGGATGCGCCAGGGACGGATGGATTTGTTTCTGTTGGCAGGTTCACAGCATGAATTTGAAGGCATCGGAACTTTTGTAGTGTTGTCAGATGCGGAACGCTCGCTCACTTACTTAAATTCACTCAACAAAAGTTATTTAAATATCGAGAGCTTTCTTGCCGACAAAAAAATGCGAGTGGGTGTGATGATTGGATCTCATTCGACTTGGACGCCGGAAGAATTGGCTGTCTTAAATGCAGAAGGCCGTGCTGTCGGGGCTCCAAATCCAGAGGGTCTGTTTAAAATGTTAAAGGCGGGACGCGTTCAGGCGGTTCTGTTTCCCACGGCGACAACACTATACTATCTCAACAGATTAAAAATGACTTCGCTCGTAACAAGATTGCCTGATACCAAAACCAACAGTCCGGTGGGCTATGTTTATTCCCAAAGACGTTTGACGCCCAAAGAAGTTGAAATGCTCACGAAGCATTTGGAAGCGATGAGGGTGGATGGAACTCTTAAGAGAATATTTGATCATTACTACGAATCAAACTCTCCAGTTCTGCGGATTAAGTGAAATAATTTCCATTTAACCGAAGTACCACTGAGCGTGTCCCATCCATAGGAGGGGCCAATGCTCACAGCGAAATGGATTTCGCTCATTGTCGTGTTCAACCTATTCAGCTTACAAGGATGGGCAGCTGGATACGGCAGCCTAAACCAATCGGAGAAATTAGTAACGCGAAAGAATCCTTTGAAAGGCCTCAGCCTGGTGATGCCTTCTTTTGTGGTGCATGGGGTTTCTCCGGGGCCCAACGCTTCGACTTACATGCCTCGCAAAGTCGATGGGAAAGGGGCCACTGTGATCACGCCTGGGGTGGGATTGGAATATGTGGCGGAAAGCGGGCTGACCCTGCTCGCGGCCTTTGTGAAGGATTGTTATGACAATCCAGCAGGAGCCTTGCAGATCGGGGAGACATTCAAGGTTTCGGACCGCACGCAATGGGGGCTGACGTTTGGGGTGTACGCAAGGCAGACGCCGAAGACCTGTGACACGTACTTTGACGGAAGACGCGAGGTAACTGAGTGTTATGAGATCGACGGGTATCGAATGAAGTTTATGACCAGTCTTGGTGGTCATTCAGTTGATATCTTACCGATGCCGTTTTTGCACTTTACGACGGCTTTGTATAAATCCCGGGATTTTAGAGTGGATTTTAAAGTGATGAGCAATTTCGTTCTGAACGAGTTTGGCCTGGCGATACCGTTTTAATAAAAAAGCCACTCATTTTAGGAGTGGCTTTTTGCTTTAGAGCACTTTTCCTGGATTCATGATGTTGTCAGGATCAAATACTTTTTTGATTCCCTTCATCAGATCAATTTCCGCATTGGAGCGGGTGTAGTTCAGGAAGGACTTCTTAGTCAACCCGACACCATGCTCGGCACTGATCGAACCTTGATACTTTTTAACCGCATCAAAAACCATCACATCGACTTTGCGGCATTCCTGAACAAATTCCTCTTTGCTCATACCTTGAGGTCGCAAAATGTTGATATGCAGATTTCCGTCGCCGATATGGCCAAACCAAACAACTTCCCAGTTGGGATATGCACCGGACAGCACTTTTTCAAGGTCTGCCATAAATGGCGGAACTCTGGAAATAGCCACAGAGATATCATTTTTGTACGGGGAGTATTTCGCCAGGGATTCAGAGATGTCCTCGCGGTATCTCCAGAATGTCGTCGCTTGCGTGTCTGATTGGGAAATAACACCATCAACCACCCAGCCGTCTTCAGCACATTGGCCAAAGACTTCCAGTGCCTTTTCTTCGTCGGCCTCAGAGCGAATTTCCACTTCTGCCAGAACATAGAACGAAGCTTGAGTTTCAAGCGGCATTGGCAAGCCTGTGTTTTCCAAAACTTTTGCCAGTGCCTTATCTGAAAACATCTCAAAAGCCACCAGGGACGTTTGAGTTTTGAATTTTCCAAAGATTTTCATCACAGCTTCAAGGCCGCTAACCGCCATTACCAGAACCTTCATAGGCGGGGGAGCTGGTGCCAGACGAATTGTCGCTTCCGTGATAAATCCCAAAGTCCCTTCGGCGCCGATGAACAGATGGCGCAGATCATAGCCTGTCGCATTTTTTACCAGTCCGTTGTTAAGCTCCAGAATTTCCCCGGTGCCGGTGACGACTTTCAAGCCTGCCACCCAGTCACGAGTCAGCCCGTAGCGAACGACTTTGATACCGCCGGCATTGGTGGAGATGTTTCCGCCCATCTGGGAGGAACCGGTCGCTGCGAAATCCACCGGATAGAAAAGATTTTTCGAGTGCGCGAACTCCTGCAGAGTTTCCGTCACCACTCCGGCTTCAATGATCACGGTCTGATCAATCGAGCTGAAGTCTTTGATTTTGTTCATCTGATCAAAAGAAACAACGACTTCACCCTGAGTCGCAACAGCCGCCCCGGAAAGTCCGGTGCGACCTCCTGATGGAACCAGAGCGATTTTGTTTTTACGTGCCCATTTTACCAGGGCGGAGACTTGTTCAGTCGTGTGTGGGAAAACAATAGCCGAAGCTTTGAT
Source organism: Bdellovibrio sp. GT3 (assembly GCF_037996765.1). NCBI lineage: Bacteria > Pseudomonadati > Bdellovibrionota > Bdellovibrionia > Bdellovibrionales > Pseudobdellovibrionaceae > Bdellovibrio > Bdellovibrio sp. GT3. The sequence continues at coordinate 1,410,757 of NZ_JBBNAD010000005.1, forward strand.
GTCGAAATAGGTTGTCCAGTCTTTGCCCCAGTACTTTAAGCTTTCCTCGTCGGTTTTGATCTGGTCTTTTTTTAGAAAACTATCAAGCTCGAGGAGAGTCGCTGGTGCCATGGTGATATCCTATTCCTGGTCGTGAACGGGCCGGTAAAAATCTTTCAGTGTTCTTATTCTAAAGAAAGCATAGATGGGACACAAGCCCCAAGCAGCGGTGAACAGACCGTAAATACCGATGTAAGTCCAGAAGGGACCCCCAGCGATGGCGTAAGCGGTCAGTCCTACGCCAAGGATGAATCTAAGAGTGCGGTCCCAAGTGGCGACATTGCATCTCATTTTACTTTAGAAGTTCCTGTAGCTCACCAGATTGGTACATTTCCATCATGATGTCAGAACCGCCAACAAGTTGGTGATTCACGTACAACTGAGGGATCGTCGGCCAGTTGCCGTATTCTTTGATACCAGAACGGATCTCTTCGTCATCAAGCACATTCACGTCTTGAAACTGAACGCCGATGTCCTGAAGAATTGCGCAGGCACGTGCAGAGAAACCGCACATTGGAAATTGTTGAGTGCCTTTCATGAAAAGCACCACTTTGTTCGATTTAACGATACCGTCGATTTTTTGTAGAGTTGGAGACATAAAATTCCTCGTTTTAAATACTTATCTTAAACTATTTTGGTTTTAATGGAGAGTGCGTGGACTTCACCGGTTTTAAGTTCTGGTCCAAAGCAAGCCATCACTTGTTGATGTTGCTGGATTCGAGTCAGGCCCGCGAATTTGGAGCTTTCCACGTATACTTCCCAATGATCCTGAGTTCCTGTTAGATCGAAAATTTCGATTTTACAGTTTGGGTAAGTTTCTTCTAGGCGTTGTTTCATTTGCTCTTGAGTCATGGGGGCAACCTACCAGAGTGCCCACTTTATGTCCAGAGGCGGCAGTGGGCGGGCGGAACCTTGTTTTAACGTGTCGCGACAGTGTAGGATGTGCCTATGTTTGGACACTCTTTACGACTGATTAAGATCTTTGCTCTGATTCTGCTTTTGATGGTGTTTTACGCCCTGGCGCGGGCGGAGTTTTTGATCTGGAATTGGAACTTATTTCACTCCAAATCGGGAGCCGACATCCTATGGGCGTTCTTTGTGGGGATGCGTTTTGACCTCTCGGCAGCATTTTGTGGGGTGGCTCCGATCCTTTTACTTAGCTTTTTCCCTTGGCCTGGCAAATGGAACTCTGTTTGGGAGAAGGTCACTTGGGGCTTGTTCTGCCTGGTAAACGTACCCTTTTTGATCCTGAATCTGGTGGATACCGAGTTTATCAATTTCGTGGGCCGCCGCTTCACCTACGACACTATTTTTATTTTGAATGAGGCCCAGGGCAAAATGCTGAACTTTGTCGGCAGCTACTGGCTGTTGTTTTTGATCAACACGGTGATTGTCGCAGCGTTGATGGTTTCATCCTGGTTCCTGCTGCGCAGACCTTTTGGAAAAACTCACTGGCAGGGCAGTTTCAAAGCCTGGGGAGCGCATGGCCTTATGTGTTTTCTGGCTTTGGCTTTGGCGGTATTTGGTATTCGCGGGGGCTTTCAAAGAAAGCCTATTAACTTTGTAAATGCCAATGTTTTCACAGCGCCGCTCTTGAACAATCTGGTGCTGAATTCGACTTTCACGTTTATCAAAAGCTACGGGGCCAACGACATTAAGCATGAAAAGTATTTCGCGGATAAGAACGAGATGCTGGCGTTGCTGAATGGTTCCTTTGTCGGCAGCAGTCTGAAAGGGCAGCGCCCGTCGGCACCGCAAAATGTGATGATCATCATGTTGGAAAGCTTTGGCTCTGAATACTTTGGTACGGTCGATGGTGTGACTCGCACTCCGTTCCTGGATTCGTTGATGAAAAAGTCATTGGTGTTTGAAAATGCCTACGCCAATGGACGCCGCTCCATTGAGGGGATTGCGGCGATCATGGGAGGAATTCCCGCGCTGATGAGTGAACCTTTTATTTCGTCGCACTTTACCGCGAATTACTTTCTGGGACTGGGAACACTGCTGGCGGATAAAAAGTACTCCACCAGCTTTTTTCATGGCGGGCATAACGGAACGATGTACTTTGATTCCTTCATGCAGAGTGCTGGTATCGAGAAATATTACGGAGCCAGCGAATACGGGAACTCCAAGGACGATGACGGCGTCTGGGGAATTTGGGATGAACCTTTCCTGCAGTGGATGCTGAAAGAGGTTAATGGCTTTAAGCAGCCGTTTTTGACGTCGGTTTTTACCCTTAGCTCCCATCAGCCGTTCAAAGTTCCAGCCCAGTATCAGGACGTGTTTAAAGAAGGATCATTGCCGATTTTAAAAACTATCGCTTATACGGATATGTCCTTGGAAAAGTTTTTTGCCGAGGCTGCAAAGCAACCATGGTTTAAGAATACTTTGTTTGTTATCACGGCAGATCATACTTCAATCCACTACCGTCCGGAGTATACGAATGAAGTCGGGGACTATATGGTTCCGATTTTCTTCTATCATCCAGAGTTTAAATTTCCGAAAGTGGATTCCAAGATGGTGGTGCAACACATAGATATTCTGCCGACCATTTTGGACTTTTTGGAAATTCCGCAGAAGGAAGAGAATTACATGGGGAGCTCTATCTTCGTGGATGGCGATAAGGTGGCTGTGGTGTTTAACGACGGAATCTATCAGTTGTTTGCCAAGGATTATCGTATTCGTTGGGCCCTGGGACAAGCGGAGCCTGTGATGTTTGCGATTGAGGATCGGGCAGGGGAAACCCCGTTGACTGAGCCCGCGGCACGCAAAGCTGTCTTGTTAAATAAAATGAAGGCACAGATTCAGTATTTTAACGAAGGTATGTGGGATAATAAACTCTACTATCCTAACCCAGGTCGATAAAAAAAAGCCGGTTTTAACCGGCTTTTTTGTAGGCAGAGCGCTGCATTTCCACAATGGCGCTCATGATGGCAAATTCGCTGGAATTTGCCAGGTGATTGAACTCAAGTCCGATCACCATGTCATCTCCGTGAACGCGCAGATTCTTGACGAATCCCTGAACCGGAATCGGTTCGCGCTCCTCCAAAAAGATAACAGCTTCCACACGGTCATCCAGACGCAATGTCGGCATTTCCGCTGTCAGCAAAATCGCGCAGCCTTCTGTGGAGACGTCAATCAGACGGCAAGTTGTGTTTGATTGTTGTAAATTCAAAGTTGCGATCAAACAGTCCGCTTGAAATCCTGAAGGCAGGGTGTAGCGGAAGTTCTTTCTTCTTTGCAGGTGAAACAGATCCTTCAGGGACAGGTTCAGTCCGCCTTCGAAAGGCAGGGCCGTGGCTTCGAACATGTACTTCTCGTTGTTCACACGGAAATAGCAAGTCAGGACACTTTTCAGGCCAAACTTCAGTTTGGATCCATCGGTCATCACGCATTGAATCTGATTCTTGTCATTGATGGAAACCGCATTCACATGCTCTTTTTCATCATCATCACCTTTGATCAGGATTTCGCCTTCAATAGCCACAAGAGTTTCCAGAAGGAATCTTTTGTGAACTTCATTGTTGATGGTTTTGAATATAGTCAATGGTCCCATGATTAAGCCGCGCTGACCAGTTTATGGCCACACTCTCCGCAGAATTTGGCGCCAGCCACGACTTCAGAGTTACACTGAGGGCATTGTGGGCCATTGGTTTTCTTTTTCGGTTTCTCTTCTTTTTCGTTGATGTCGACGTAACCGCGCTCATTCCATTTATCGATCTCGCGAAGCATCTTCCAGCTTTGCAACATCGAACGGAACTCTTTGATTTCAAATTGCAGTAACACGCCCGTACCAACTGTACGACGCTTCATAAAGATCCCTTTGCCCTCTAGACGGGTGAAGTGATCGTTGTTCAAGGCAAAGCCAAGTTCATTGGTGCAGTACTCGGAAAACTTTGCGAATTCGATACTGGTGATACCAAAACGGTCGACTTCAGGAGTATCGCCTGTGACTTTCAAAAGACCGTCCAAAAGATTCAGACAGACTTCGTCCACGCGTAAAAGCTCGGACTTTCCGGCACCTTTAAAATAGTAGTATTGGAAGAACTCAAAGAAAGCTTCAACCAGATTCAAATCCAGGAAGTGGACTTTTTGAATCTCGTCAGCGCCCTCTGGATTGTCGACGGGTTTGCCCATCTCGTACAAAGCCAGTTTTTGTTTCACCAGAATGTTGATAATCTGCTCGACACGCTTTGGACTCTCGCCCATCACACGTTGAGAGTATTGCTTCATCATCTGCCATTCGATTACCACGCGACCAGGCAAAGTCGTTTTATCGCCTTTGTGATTTGCTGTGTGGAAGACCGCGCCGAAAGCTTTCGCGACCTGATCCTCAGGACATGGGGAGGAGTCTTTTTCAAGTTTCGAGGAGCGAACTTCATTCACGCCCATGCGCAGACGCTCTGCCAGTGACTTGATGATCACTTTCAGCATTTGTGGAGCGCCTTCGTAAGTTTGTTTCAATGTATCAACAGGAATTTCAAGTACCTTGGTTTCAGCTGTGGCGACAGCTGCTGTCGGGTGAGTTTGCGCTCCCAGAATGACCTGATCTCCCAGGAAATGAGACGGTCCCAACTGAAAGAATTCAACGTTCTTTTTACCACGAATCAGACACTGAGAAGCGCCACCTGACTGAATCAGGTAAACAGAGGTGATTTTATCGCCATCCTTGAAGATGACTTCGCCTTTTTTAAAGGTTTTTACGGACATAACTCACTCCTCAAAATAAGAATTCTCAGAAAAGTTATCGGCTAAAAAGCTCGTAAAATTGAGGTTTTAAGGGGTGTCCAAGGTCCAGATTCTAAACCTGGAAGCTGGACCATAAGGCTGAAAACCGGGGGTGAAAGAGCGTAAAAACCCACTAAAAAGGCAGAAATTTTATAGGATCCACCCCTAAAAACGCCCTAAAAAATGGAGGTGAGTTGCTGGAATTCAGGGTTTCGGCTATAAAAGCTCCCATGGAATACTACTTTAGCGCAGCCCCTGAGGCTCACCAAAAAAAGGAAAAAGCGAAAGCTCGCGAGCTTCGTCAAAGCCAATGGTGGCGCCAGGAACTGGGCAAGGGAGTTTGCTATCACTGCGGAGTGAAGTTTAAGTCTGCAGAGCTAACCATGGATCATTTGATTCCCATCGCTCGCGGCGGTAAATCCACCAAGAACAACTGCGTTCCATCCTGCAAAGACTGCAACAGCAAAAAGGGTCATAAGACCCGTGCAGAGATGGCATTGGAAGAGCTGAAAATCACTAAGGATGAAAATACTGAGGAATAGGATTCTTATTCCGATTCACAACAATAGTTAATACCGCCTCGTACGAATCTGCTTTAAACACCGGAATGAACCACTTTGTTTCCGCATTATAAATCAGGCGTTCCAAGCTGTCTTTTTCTATGATTCTGATAGGGTTAAGGCCGGTTTCTTTGCGAACTGGATTCTGCGATTGGAAAAATTCTGCCGCGGCGAGAATGATTTTCTCCTGTTCGTCACCTGGGCGCTCATAAAGATGGTGCCATTGACGGCAACACAGGTCTTCAAATGTATAGCTGCTGATTTCCAGAATATTCAAAGAACGGAAGAGATGCATCCCTGTGCGATTGTAGATCTCAATGAAATGGTCATTTTCGATGAGATCCAGATCTTCAGGGCGAGCGTTATAACCGGCCGAATTCAGGAATGTTTCAACCTGAGCGCGGGTGTCGGTCATGGGCAGATGTTTTTCCTTCATATGAACACAAGCCAAGACATAGGTTTTCACACGGGAGATCACATCCACTTGTTCGTCCTGACTAAGACGATTGAAGTGAATGAGGTTGGGGTCAGCGTAAGGGCGAATAATAATCCCCTCACCCTCAACCAATTGGGCGAATGATTCAGCGAGTTCTTTGAACGTCGCTGTTAAAGTTTCTTGGTGTTTCATACCGTCCTGAAATCATAAAACGTACTGCGCAGGAAGACTAACTAATGTTCTTAAGGCCGGTTATGTATTCAAGCAAGGAAAGTAAAGGTGGATTACCTCACATTAAAAATTGTGCCGCGCGACGTTGAGCCTTTGGTCTTGATTTAACCAACTGCGTTAGGAATAAGCTATCAAAGTCATTGTATTAAAATTCGTTAACATCGTTATAAGGACTAAGCGACTGTGAGCAAAATTACCAAAAGTAGTACAGCTGAATATTTTGCTAAGAACCTTCAGCAAGTCGGGTTCTCGTCTCCATTGAAAGCCGTTTTGACGACTTTGAAAGAAGCCGTAGATAACTCATTAGATGCCTGTGAATCATCGGGCATTTTGCCGGATCTGTTAGTAGAAATTTCCAAAGTGGGCAGTGGTTCCACTAAAAATACTGATTTAATTCGCATCGTTGTTGAAGACAACGGTCCCGGAATCGAAGGCGAGGATCTTGCCAAGGTTTACGGGGAATATCTGGCATCTTCCAAGTTCGGCCGCGGGCAATGTTCCCGTGGACAACAAGGTATTGGTATCTCTGCAGCCACCACATGGGCGCAGATGACTAACGCTCGCGGTGTGAGTGTTGTTTCCAAGACCAAAAAGATGCGTAAAGCGATTTCGGCGCAAGTCGATGTCGACATCAAATCCAATACAGGTGTAGTGAAAAACAAAGAAACGATCGATTGGGATCGTGATCACGGAACTCGTGTTGAATTCATCCTTGATGGACGTATTCAATTGAACGGTGACGGTGGTATTTTGACTTATATCGAGGGCACAATCCTTGTGAATCCTCATATGACAATTACTTACAAACTGAACGAAGGCGACTTCGTTACTGTGACTCGTGTAAGTTCCGAAGTTCCGCAAGTTCCAGAGGCCTCTTTACCGCATCCTCATACGTTCAAATTGGGTGAGTTTATCACTCATGCGACGTTGTTCGGTAAAGTGACGCTATCCAAGTTCTTGAAAACTGGTTTCTCACGTATTAGCGATCAATCGATCAAAGACTTCACTAAGAATGGTCTTCCAAAGAACCTTTTGGAAAAGCCAATCACGTCTTTGACTGAAGAAGACTTTAAAAAGGTCTTCCAGGCGGTTCAAAATACAGATTTGATGGCGCCTTCAACGAAGTCTGTTTTGACTGTCGGTGAGGAAGCACTTTCCAAATCCATCACTCGCTTGGGTGAGATCGACTTTTTTGCAGTTGTGACTCGTAAACCAACAATTTGTGACTTTAAACCTGTGGTGGTTGAAGTTGCGTTGGCACGTTTCAAAGACCGCAATCAACAAAACGATTCTCCGGTAACACTTCTTCGTTTCGCCAACCGCGTTCCACTTCAGTTCGACAAATCTGGATGTGCGATCACTTGGGCGATCGAATCTGTAAACTGGAAAACTTATGGCTTGGGTCAACCTAAAGACTCTTTGCCACTAGGTCCTTATATCTTCGCGATTTCTATCGTTTCTCCGTTCATCAAATTTAAAAATGCCTCGAAAGAAACTATCGATGCATCTGAAGAGTTGGTGGCAGAGATTCGCCTGGCATTGATCCAGGCAGGTCAAAAACTATCCCGTCACATCAAAAAAGAAGTGAAGGAAGCTGATCTAGAGAGAAAATTGGCTCACATCGAGCAATTTGGTCCGATCCTTGTTGAAGGATTGGCGCGAATCATTAATGCACCTGAATCTCGTAAGAAAAAAGCTGAAGAAGGTTTGAAAAAACTTTTGGGCCGCGATTCTGAAGAGGCGATTGCAGACTTGGAAGCAGCAGAATCCAAACTTTTGGCGCAAAAACAGCGTGAAAAGAAAAAAGGTATCGATCATGGTGACGAAGAGGAAATCGATGTGATTTCTGCTGAAGACATTCATGAAGAAGCTGAGGCACAAGGTACTAAAAAATCTACGACGAAAAAAGCCGTTGGCACTCAAAAAGCCGTAGGTACGACTAAGAAAACGACTGGGAAAAAAGCGTAATGGCAAAATTACTTAGCGTTCGCGAATTAAAAATTGATATTCCAAAAGAGGCCCGCATCTTGGCTGACAAGATGTTGAAGGACCTTGAACAGTCTAAACGCCCGGTTTTAGAGGCGGTTAAGACATCACTGGACAACTCGTTGTACAACGCCAAGGTGGGTTACCTAACTCCCGGGGATAAAGTTGTTCGTACTGAGTTGAACGTTTCTTCCGTGCAAAAACTGGCGCGTGTGGTTTTCGTTTTGGAAATTCTTTTGAACAACTTGGAAATTGGCTCTGTAAATACAAAGCGTGAGCTTTATTACATGTGCAAAGGTTTGATCAAAGGGAACTCTCGTTTGAAGCCGTTGGATTTCGATGACCAATCTGAATCAGATTCTATCATCGATTTCATCGGCGACATGCTTGAAGTGTACCGTGAAGAATTGAACTGCTTCGCCAATGACCGTGGTGGACAAACTTATTCTCAACAATTGGTTGTGACTGAAACTTTGAACGATGGTGATAAAGCCGTTGTCGATCTTTCAACTTTGGGTACATCTCCATTCCAACCGAAAAATAAACCGCAATCTTTGAAGTTGAAGGCGAAAAAGAAAATCGACTTCTGCTTGATCGTTGAGTCCGAAGGTACGGCGAATACGCTTGTATCCATGGGTTTCACGAAACGTAACAACTGTATCGTCATGGGTGCCCAAGGGGTTCCATCGAATGGTGTTCGTGGTTGGTCAAAATTGATTCAAGACGAACTTGATGTTCCGATGTACTTCTTCGGAGATCTCGATGCGTACACAATGCAAAATATCTTCCGTACTTTGAAAGCGGGTTCTGCGGCATCTTTGATCCGTAACTCTAATTTCTCTGCACCGAATGTTAGATTCCTGGGTGTATTGCCTGAAGACGTGAAAAAATATGATCTTCCTCACTACAAAGTGAAGGAATCTGATCCAGCGGAAGCCCGCGCTTTGAAAAAAGCCAAGGATGCGTTGGAAAACGATCCGTTCTTCTTGGATAAAAAGAACAAAAACTTGGCAGACATCCTGCGCTGGTTGATCAAAGAAAAGATTCGTTGCGAGCAACAATCTTACTTCTCGGTCGACCCGAAGGATCCGATCAAGACAGAGAAATTGATCCTCGAAAAAATCAAACGCGGTTCTTACGTTTAATCGCGAAAAGGCAACCCCCAGGGTTGCCTTTTTTATTGTCCAAAATCAGTCCTTGGAGTTGGTTGTATATGAAAAAGATTTTGATCGTAGCGATGTTGTTGCTTGGCGCATGTGCCGGCAAACAAGAGAAAAAGGAACTTAAAAGTCCTTTGGAAGTTTTAAATGGCAAAGTCTATGGTGTGCGTGAAGACTCCACCATGCCGACGATTCCTGCGACTGGAACTAAAAATCAAATCACGCGGGTTCGGGGAGCACTGATGTTGGGCGAAGGCGTTTCAGCAACTCCATTGAAGCACACCAAGGTTAGAATGTTGGATGATGATGGGGTCACCGTTGGCGAAGCCACTTCGGACCTCCAGGGGAAGTTCAGGTTCTCTGATATCTATTTCAACGGGCACTATACTGTCGAAATTACCTCGCCTAAATACAAAGGTGCCACGCGAATTTACATCAACAGCTATGATCAGGAAGTCGTCGTCGTCGCCACACCTTTGTGACGCGCTATTGCTACCAAAAGTATGTCCGTACCTTAAGATGGGATCCATGAAGAAGTTGGGTATTGTACTTACGGGTTTGGTTTTAGCAGCGCTTTTTATCGGGGCTTGTGCCCACGATGACAATGACAAACCTAAGGATCTTGCTTCGGATCAATTTGAAGTTTCCGCGCAAGGCGGGGATGATCGCATGATCCGCAACGGTGGGCCGGTCGTTGAAGTCATCAATATCTCGGGCACGTTGAAAGTAAAAGGCGTGCATCAAAAATATATGAGTGGTTTGACAGTTCATCTGATTGATCGTGATGCGACGATCTTTGCGCGCGCACGCACGAACTCTGAAGGCGGATTTCAGTTGGTGGGTCAAATCCCGTATGGATTTTATTTGGTCAAAGTAGTCGACAAACGATTCAAAGGCCAACTGCCGATTCAATACCACGGGGTGGATCTGCGTAACCTTGTCGTTCCCGTTCAGCCAATTATTAGATAGCTTCACGCGTTTTTGATTTTTAGAGTGCTGCGTTCGTAGTGTGAACATAATGTGTCTGGAGACTCGTTTTAGGGATTAGAAGCTTTGGCTTCTGACTATGACCGATGTGGACTAAAGGGCAGATTGCTTTGAGTGCGCTTTATATCGCCTAGTTTGAATGGCATCATAAGATATGAAAAAATTTGTTTAGTTTCGTTCATTGTTTTATCGTTTGCTATTGAGCCAAGAAACTAAGCTTAGAAAGCTCATCCAGGCAGATATGCCACTTGCACTTTTAGCAAAACATAAAGAGTTGTGCCAAGACGGAAGAGTTAAAACATCTTCCGACTATATGAATAAATTAGATTCCACTTGCCATAAAGCTTGTAAAAACTATGCAGACTGTCTTAATCAGTGTGCGAAAATATCTGACGACCAACTTCTATTTTTAGATGGCGTTTCTGCAGGTAAACAAAACTGCTACGCTAAATCATCGACGAAGGCAGCTCCCAAAGCGGGTGGAGTACAATAACTGGTTTCCCATCCAAAACCTGATTGGAAAGGCGCAGACTAATTGATCTGTGCCTTTTTTTTTGGATTAACGACGCGCTGACGGCGGTTGTTCGTTCGGGCCGTAAGTGATGCCCTGGAAGTTTTTGCACAGGTACAGCCAGAATGTGCGCGCATGAACGCCATGACGGAACGTCATCAGCTTGTCGCGGGTACATCCGTCGAACTTCGCATACTCCATTGGATCCTTGTCGTACTTTTCAGTCGTCACAATCAAGGCATCCTGACCTTCCATGTTTTTCATTTCTTCCACGGACTGCATGACAGTGTAGTTGCTGACTGTGGAGTTCAGCATATAGATCTTCGCCTTAGTGCCCCAGGTTGTCTGTGCTGTGGTTTCATAGCGAAGGGCTGCCAGGAACGGACGGTGTCCTGTCTCGGCGTGGATTTCACGTTGACGACGATTTGCAAACTCGCCCAGTTCTTCCCAGCCGGTAAACTCATTGGAAGGATCGTAGGTGGTTTCCCATTTTGCATTCGGTGCGAAAAACTTAAAGGCCTTCGGAATCCATGGGTATGCAAACGGAGTGTAAGTGATCAAAGCCAACGGAATAAAGAATCCCAAAATCCCGTAAGTGAAAACCTTGCTTCGGGCTTTCACGATTTGCTTTTGCCCCCACTTCAAACCTTGGGACCAGATGTAGCCGGCACCCATAAGTAGCAGAGTGTAAGCGGCTCCTGACCAATGCGGTTTGTAATCAGCAAAGAATGGCTGCGGATAAAACACCGCAATAGATGGCACCGTCAAACAGAATAGAAATCTCCAGCGGGCTTCCTTGCGTTTAAGCAGCGAAGTGATAAACGCCAAAGCAATCATCACGTACAAGAACGGCGTGCAGAACAAAAGTTGCGCTGCAAACCAGCCGCCCCAGCGTCCTGGTTTGAAAGTTTCTCCACTGTGACGATCATGGAATTGATAACGGAATCCCGGCCAGTCGTGAATATGGTTCCACCAGAAAATCGGTGTGCACAAGACTGTAGCAATCAGGAAGCCCACCCACGGCCACGGCGTCAGCAAATCTTTGCGACGGTTTGGAGTCGCCAATAGGTAAAGACCAAATCCCGGAGCCAAGAGTGCGATGATGAATTTCGAATTTAAGCCCAAGCCCATCAAAACGCCCAGCCATAGCCAGGTTTTTTTAACGGACCATTGGTGTTTGTCTTCGCGAACGCCTTGCCAGAACACGTAAGCCGCTGCCACCCAGCACAATGCGAAGACAGGCTCAGGGGAGGCCACGTATCCGCCAAAACCCCAGAAGGGTGACCACAACATCACAAAGCCGACAAAGATCGCAGCCCATTGGTCAAAAAGTTGTTTCGTTAGTTTATACAAAAGTACAATCATCGCCGTGAAGCAAAGGAAGCCCGGCAGTCGAACGCCCAGTTGATTGTCGCCAAAAATCGAGGTCGTAATCGCCTCCAGCCATGCAATCATGCCCGGGTGATCAAAGTAAGAAAGTTGCAGATCTTTGGCCCATGACCAATGGTAAGCCTCATCATCGATCAGCCCGATATTCAAACTGAAAAAGGCGCGAAATAAAAGAGTCAGGATGAAAAGAATCAGGACTTTTTGATCAAGGGATCTTTGCTTCCAATATTCAGCAATCACAGGGGTTTCTCCAGTTTTACGGAAGTCATTTTTGGTATGTCTCTGTCGTAGCCCTTAGGTCCCGGTGTGGCAATAATTCCTCTCGATGGAGCTGCGTGTAAAGTGCTATGTTGGTAAAATGATTACAAAGCTATCGTTGCTCCTGATTTGCATAGGAGTCCTTGTGGGTTGCGCAGGGCCATTTAAATATCACGATCCGAAAATTCCTCATCGCGGAAAAGATGGGTTCCTGAACAACTATGATAACTCACCCAAGGAAAGCGTGCTGAAGTGGTACTGGGAACGATGGACCACCAGTTTCCCCGAGGATGATCCAGCGGGGGCCCCCACAGTTACTGCGGACATGAATGCGATAAACCATCCTGCGGGCCTGACCATCACTTGGTTGGGACATTCCGCTATGCTGGTACAATTGGATGGTATGAATATTCTGACGGATCCCTCCCTGTCTGAGCGGGTTTCGCCATTTAGTTTCATTGGACCCAAACGTTATGGAAAACTGCCGATCGAAATAGAACATCTGCCGGCCATTGATGTTGTGGTGATTTCTCATAACCACTATGACCATTTGGATCTGCCCAGTTTGCGAAAGCTGAATATGCTTAATCAGGGCAAAACGCGCTTTCTGGTGCCCTTGGGCAACAAAGAGTTATTGGCCAAAGAGGGAATCATTAACGTTGCAGAGTATGACTGGTGGACCGGGGAAAAGGTGGGGGCGGTGCAGTTCACCTTTGCGCCGGCTCAGCATTGGACCACGCGCACGCGCTTTGATCTGAATCAGACCCTGTGGGGTGGCTGGATGATCAAAGGTGCAACCCGCCAGGTTTATTTTGTCGGGGATACCGGTTATTCGCCGGATTTTCGTGACATCCGTCAGCGCCTAGGTGCGGTGGACGTTGCTCTTATACCAATTGGTGCCTATGCTCCTCGCTGGTTCATGCAAAAGCAACATAATGATCCGGCCGAGGCTGTGCTGATTCACCAGGATCTGGGAGCACAGTTTTCATTGCCGATACACTGGGGCACTTTCAAACTCAGTGACGAGCCGATGTCTGAACCACCGGTTAAACTGAAGGAGGCTTTGCAAAGTGCAAAGCTGCCATCGACAGTTTTTCCAGTGCTCAACAGGGGCGAGACTTTTTCATTTGAAAAAGCCAGCAAACAAGGGAAGTAGACAATGAGTCAGTTCAGAATTGAAAACGATCTATTAGGCGACAAGCAGGTTCCGGCGGAGGCCTACTACGGTATCCACACACTGCGCGCGATGGAGAACTTTGAAATTTCTGGTTTCAAAATCGGGCAGGATGAGTTGTTCGTTCGTGCCTTGGCGCTGGTAAAAAAAGCCACAGCTATGGCGAATGGGGAATTGGGTACAATTCCTAAAGATGTTTCCAAAACAATTGTCGAAGCCTGTGAAGTGATTTTAAAAGATCCCCGCAAATGGGGCGCTCAGTTTCCTTCAGATATTTTTCAAGGTGGCGCCGGTACGTCGGTGAACATGAATGCCAATGAAGTTATTGCCAATATCGCACTGGAACTTCGCGGTCTGAAAAAAGGCGAATACAAAGTCATTCATCCGAATGATCACGTCAATAAATGCCAATCCACAAACGATGCCTATCCTACCGCCTTCCGTGTGGCGCTCTATGAGCACTTGAGCGTGGTCGTGAAAGCCGTGGATGTGCTGGCAGAGTCCTTTGATAAAAAAGGCAAAGAGTTTTCGAAGGTTCTGAAGATGGGACGAACTCAGCTGCAGGACGCGGTTCCCATGTCCCTGGGACAGGAATTCAACGCCTTTGCAACATTGTTGAAAGAAGACAGCCGTCTGCTTAAGACCGTGCAAAAACTTATTTTGGAAGTGAACCTGGGTGCGACTGCGATCGGTACCGGTGTCAATGCTCCAGAGGGTTACTCCGCATTGGCAGTAAAAAAACTGGCGGAGGTGACGGGCTATCCATTTGTGATTTCCGAAGACCTGATCGAAGCGACGAGTGATTGTGGTGCCTATGTCATTATTTCGGCGGCGTTGAAACGCACAGCCGTAAAGCTTTCCAAAATCTGCAATGACCTGCGTTTGCTAAGTTCCGGTCCGCGCGCAGGATTGAAAGAAATCAATCTGCCAGAGCTTCAGGCGGGCTCTTCAATCATGCCGGCAAAAGTGAATCCGGTGATTCCTGAAGTGGTGAATCAAGTGGCTTTCAAAGTTATCGGCAATGATTTGACGGTGACCTTGGCGGCAGAGGCGGGACAACTGCAGTTGAACGTGATGGAACCGGTTATCGCCTCCAGCCTGTTTGAGTCCATCAATCTGATGACTCAGGCTTGTTACACTCTGAAAAACAAATGTGTCGACGGAATCACAGCCAATGTGGATCGCTGTCGCGACTACGTGATGAACTCCATCGGCATTGTGACTTATCTGGATCCTATCATCGGTCATGCAGAAGGTGACTTGATTGGGAAGATCTGCGCTCAGACGGGCAAGAGTGTTGCGGAAGTTGCCTTGGAACGTGGCGTGGTCACTCAGGCACAGTTGGATGAAATCTTTTCGAATGAGAATCTGCTAAACCCAAAATATCTGGGTAAGAAGCATTAAAAAAAGGCCCATCCTAGGCCCTTAACTTCAGAGTAATGTTAAGGCTTCAAGATGGGCACATGTCTTTTGGCTATGGTCTAATTGCGTTTTTTGCGCGCTTGAGTGCGGTGCTCTTCGTGCCAATTTTTTCTTTTGGCGTGGTGGTGCTCTTTATCCTTGTCAGTCTTCGGCAGATTTTGCAGAGCTGCTTTAAGTTGGGAGTGCAAAGGCAGTAAAGCTGTGCCGGACATCAGGAGTCCACGGTAGCGTTTGCCAAAAACCTCATTTTCCGGTGACTCATCAAAAAGTAGATTTTCGACGATAGCGCGGGCTGTTTCGCTATGCTCTTCAGAGACCATCTCAAGTTCAGTCATGATGTCGATGTCAGCCATCAAGGATGTCAGTTCACGTAACCACTTATAGCGCTCAGCCGTCATCAATACCTGAAACCATTCGTTCGGAGTCGCTTCATAGCCGACTTCGCGGTCGAATTCCTCCTTCAGGGAGTTCAGAACTTCTTTTTGCAAAGCCCAAAGAGCTTGGCGAACTTGCATGGCATGGGAGTGGTGGGAGTTTTTAGTCATGGGTTCAACTTACCGTATTGGACCGGTTCTGTCACATTGGCGCCCCTTTTTTTGGCAGCGTGTAATGGCTAAAAGCCAACAGAACCAGTGCTTTACCTTCCTTTTTTTGCAAAAGCAGACAATAGGCTTGGCAAAAGGCCGGGCTTTCTTCTAAATCGGCATACAAACTTGATATGTGGTTTGCGGGTGCTAAAATTTACATTGTGAACTTACACGCAAACTTTGAAAGTGAACGTCTTTGAAGGCCGCCTTAATCAAACTTAGAACATTCATCGTTAAAGCATGTTTGCTTTTCCTAGTGACAAGCCTTGGGGCCGTTCTTTTCTATCGTTTTATCCCGGTTTACGTGACTCCGCTAATGGTGATCCGCTCGGCCCAGTCCATTTTCTCAGAAAAGTTTGTTGGCATTAAACACGACTGGGTTCCGTTGGAAGAGATTTCCCCTTCAGTTCAGAAGGCCGTGTTGAAAGCCGAGGACTACCGGTTTTTTGAGCACAGTGGTTTTGACTTTGTCGCGATCGAAAAGGCGATGAAATATAATAAAACTCACAAACGCATCAAAGGTGCCAGCACGATTTCCCAACAAACTGCCAAGAATGTTTTCTTGTGGCCGAACCGTGATTGGGTTCGCAAAGGTTTGGAAGCCTACTTCACAGTTTTGATCGAGTTCACTTGGCCCAAAGAACGCATCATGGAAGTTTATTTGAATGTGATCGAAATGGGTCCTGGTGTGTATGGAGTGGAAGCGGCTTCGCAAAAGTACTTTAAAAAAAGCGCCAGGAATCTTTCTTCATCACAAGCCAGTTTGATTGCGGCGGTCCTTCCGAACCCGCGTCGTTTTCGTATCGATCGACCTTCCAACTATGTGGTTCGCCGTCAGCAAAAAATCCTGTATCGCGTAAGCCCGCCATTCCCACGTGAAGAGCGCGCTTCATTTTTGGATTTTTTGGATTTCAAATTCGACTCCGACGAATCCCAAGATTAACAATTACGTAATTCACTCGTCGCGTAAATTCATTTCCATTTCTTAATTTCTAAGAAGAACTATTCAAATTCTTATTTATATTATCATTTTTTCTCGAATGAAAAATGCCTTTTAGTGCGTTCTCGTGTTCTGTTTCGGGGAACATCCGGAACATTCCAGCAGTATTCATTACAAAGAAATTCATATTCTCTTAATTTTCCTAGGGATACGAATTGACTCCAACACAAACACGCATCTTCGAAGTCGGCTCGCACGTAGATTGAATGACTGCAAGATGCTCAAGTAACGGAGAAATGTATATGGACGTAAAACGCGTACTAATCGTACTGGCGGCTCTATTTGTCGGTATGTCATCCCAAGCAAATGAATTCGATGAAGGATCGGGTGAATTCGATTCTCCTGCAAGACCTGGTTATAGCGAAGCCGACATTCAAAAAAAGATTGAGAATGAAATGGCGATCGCGTGCTCAGGAAATCTTTGTAAGGTTGTCGGGCAGGATAATCAGGGTTCTGGTTGGACTGTGCAGTTTCAAGTAGGGTATGGGGATTCCAACAATGGTAACGGCGGTGACAACATTTACATCGGCGGCAATGGCAACGAAAGCAATAGCGACGGCTATGCCAGCGTTACCGTCACTTACCGAAATTTCAAATGTCGCTCCAATCTTCTGGTTACACCAGCTGTGTACAGATTCGTGAATACTTACCTTTACAACATGGTGAACTCTGATGGTTCCGTTAAACGTAACTTCTCGCCAGCAGATCAAACGGTGGTTTTGTTCTACACCACTATGCTTAACAAGGTCAGCGCTTGTGGCATGGGTGGCGTGGTTAATTAGGAGTAGTTATGCGTATCCAGGAGTCTTGCACGTACTTGCTTATGTCGACGATACTTCTTTGCTCCTTGAGCACCCGCGCTCAAGTGCCCGCAGGTTCGTCGGACATCCAGTTAAACAATCTGAGAGTCACAAACAGAGCTCAGTGTGCGCTGGACTCCGAAATCCCGACAGATTCCGTGTTTTTGGTGGTTGATGGCTATAACGCCGGAAAGCTTTCATATTCACTTGCGAAAAATATTGGGGCAGATACCACAGTAATGAGTACTGCAGGCATGCAGGATTTCAGAATTGCTGTCGCAACATTGACCAAAACGATTATCAATCGAATTATGGATGGCAGCCTGCCGCTGCTTCCATTAAATCTTAAGACTTCCAAACTTCAGGTTTATAATACACTGGCAGTTAAGTGTGATAAGAAATCTTATTGTCCTGAATTGAATTCGTATCTTTCACGTATCTGGGAAAACTCTCAAGGGGCTGGTGTCTCCTGGAGTAAAATCGATAACTTCACGGGCGCAAATTTTGTTAAGTCCAAGTCGCGGGATCGCGTCGCCTGTTCCTACCTGAAAAAGTTTTCGGGTCTACAGGGACATCTTCATACTTCGTTGTTGGATGCCGCCTCTTTGCAGGACATGGCTCAGTCCTACATCAACTCACAAAAGAACATCACTTCCTGTGAGGATCGTGATTCCAGTTTGGATTCACGCAATGCAATTATTCAACTGGATCTGAAAACAGACGGAGCCGGGGAATTTGCACAATATGGTTTTGATTTTTGGAATAGCGTAAAAGTGTATCTGTCCTTTGCCTGGAGATATTCGCTTATTCCGTCGCAAGTCAGCCCGCAAATGGGCGAGATATTTAAATCCATTGCTTTGGAAGAGTCTGTGATGATGGTTCCAAATGGATGTAAAAGTGTTGAGAAACCCTCCTGCGATGCGGAGACATTGTCTTTAAATAGTATTCGCGAGCTGGCCAAATCTGGTAACAATCCAATTGATTCATTTAAAGAAAACCCTGAAGGTCCGGAAAAGGGCGCGGTCAATAACGGTGCTCGTTCGGTGAACGAGGATTTCCTGGGCACACGCAGCTATCAGGAAGCCGCTGACTGGGTTGAAAACTTTCGAAAAAACTTCGTTCAAAATCGTGGTTCCATGAAAAATCGTCTGCAAAGCTCCATTCAGTTTTTGAATGTGATGTCAGGGGCGATGACGGCACCGGAGCTGGCGGAATTTGTTAAGCCTTTGGCTTTCGTCGGCAACTACAGCAAAACCCATCGTGATGAGCTTTATTATCTATGTACTGAGACTCGTCTGGCGGCTGACCAACGCTTGGACTTTATGAAGTCCGGCATCGACAAAGTTAAAAATCTTTCCGTCATGAAAAAAGCATTCGAAGTCTCGCCAAAGTCGCTGGATCAAATGTCTGAATATTTTGACAGTGCTGGCCGCCAGATTGTGGGATTTTGTGATTCTTTGGAAACTCAAAACATCTGGAATGTCGCTGGCTATCAGGTGAACAAAGATGGTTTCAAACCCTGGGTTAAAGAGCTTTTAAATATTCCTCAGACGGAAGTGCCAGCAGTCGTTGATACCGCACCATCGTTGTATGGACAAGCGGCTCTATTGCTGTGGGATAAAAGCAAGCCGGCGGAAGGTGGCAATATCATTTGTGCTTCCGGTATCGACTGCGCCCGCAAGATGACGAAAGCGATGGTGGATCTGTATGCCATTTCCAAGTATGCCGATGCCTTTCTTCCGGTATCCTCCACAGTGTCATCGCCGGATGTTTTCAATCCATATGCGGAGTTAAAGGCATGCAAAATCTATGATCCTTGGTACCAAACCCGCAGAGCGAACAAACGCCTCTTTGCGGATCTTACCAGCACGGCGCTATTTGGTTGGAATGCATTGCCTCTTTATGTTGACGTGGACTTTTCGGCTCCTAAGGTCACCAGTCTAAAGCAGATGATAGACAATGGGACCGTCAAGTTTGATCCGGTTCTGCAAAAATCAAAAATGCAGTACTCAATCCTGGCAGATTTCGGTCCCTTGGTGGGCGCACCTTGTGCAGTTTCCATTGCGCCGAACAGTGCCAAGGCCTTCAACTTTTATGCTTTCAATGGCATCACTATGAACTACTGTGATTCCCGTTCCAATGGAACCTCGATCGGCGAGGTGAGTGGAAATGTAAATAACAATCAGCCCAAGTCGCGGGCCTACTGCGGTGGTTGTTCAATCAACTTTGTGGGTGTGACTTCAAGTGCGGCGATGACCTCTGGTGGGTGGCTGCCGGTAAATCCAATCAAGCTGGGAATTTACTTTTTCAGATCCATCCATCGTTTCGTTCAGGCAAAAAAGGATAAAGTTAATATCCCGCTAGCTCAGGAAGTTAACCTGAAAAAAGCTGCTGAAACATATCAGAAATACGGATTCATTCCAGAACATTGCGTAGAGCAGTTAGGTGCGGGCGTTGGTTGCTATCACAGTATCTGTGCTGCCAAAGCCGCTGACTTTTTTGAAAAAACCACGGGCCGGAAGGTTGAAGAGTTGGTGCCGGATACATCGGCACCTACCACCTCCTCAATCACCAAGGCAGTCATTATCAAATCATCTCTATGTTCAGGTGAGGTTCGCTTGAAGTTCAACTGCAGTGATGATGGCAAAAAGTTTTCTACCTACGATCGATTCGGCGGAATGTACGGTCGTACGAAGGAATGCCGCGATGCTATCGGGCAGAATTTCTGGGGGCGCTAATGAAAGTCTTCTTATTCGCGGCATTCTTTCTTTTTCAAATATCCTCGGCATCAGCTTTCGTCGTTGAAAGTGGATACGTGCAAAAGTTAAGTGGGCAATATGCCAAAGCAACCAAAATCAGTTGTGATGACAGCAGTACAGATTATTGCCGGCAGATTTGCGGCGATTTGAAGCAATGTCAAAGACTGGAGCCGTTTTGCAGAAACTGCGCCGGGACAACGTCGCCACTTTTGCGTCAACTATTCACAGAGCTGTCCAGAGTGTTTTCGATCCAGACTAAACTTTCAGATATTCGACCCTTGGTGAATTTCCTGTCGGGGGGGCGCTATGTCCTGTTGGATCTGAACAGCGTATTTAACTACTACACACCTGTGGGCGGAGAAGCATTTCAAGCGGAGCTGGCTCAGTTCTGTGGTGCCAGTGCAAATCAGGCACTACTGGCTGTTTCACTGGATGAGGTGAATCAACCCCAGAAGCTTAATTACGTTCTTTGCCGGGATGAATCCGGAAGAACAGCAGCATTTGATGTGGCACCAAGAATTCCTGAATTAGGAATGCCACTTTTGAAAACTCAAATTTATTTCAATTTAAACTGAAAATATCAGTTTAATTAAACAGCCCTTGAATGGGAAGGAGAACAACATGAAACGTTTTGTGAAAGGTTTGGCTGCAACGGCTATAACCTTCATGGCGATCCAAGCGAACGCCGTACAGGTAACTTACACATTCCGAGTGAACAGCTCGGGACCAAGCATCTATCCGTGTAATGCGGGTCTATTGACAGAAAACCCTTATAAAGGTGACAAAGCAATTTGCTACACTTCAGACACTCATGAAGCGTGTGATCCTGATTGCGTTGGCGTGGATTGTAAAGGTAATGGCAATGGTAAAGACGGTCCAAACTTGCCAGATCCAAAACCGTACTTTGCAAACCTATTTAATGGCGGTGGACACCATGGGCCTCCGGGCGGACATAACCCTCCTGGTCATCAAGGTCCTCCAAGAAAGAACGTCTGCGAATGTACAACTGAAGCGGGTCGTGAAAACGGAAACTACATCCACGCGACTTACGTTCCATGGGGTCAAGGCGCAGATCCACACAAAGACGTGATTTCTGGTCAAAGCCCGTACTTTGCACACGTATTCCCGGGTGAAGTGGATGCATACAAAAATGTATTGCAAACATTGTCTTTCAACTTGGGTTCCGAGCTGTATACAGCGAAATACTTCGTTGATATCTGCTACCGTGGTTCACAAATTGATTACGGCACTATCAACACTGGTTGGAACATCCTTGCAGAAACTGCTGTGACAGATTTCGGTTATGCACCATCAGGCGAAGGTTACAGCAAACTTGCTGACCTTGAGATGAAAGCTTACGTGATCTGCACAACGCAAAATAAAACTTGCGAACACGGCAACTGTAATGACTACGACACACAAATCAACTCGTCTGAAGTGGCTCAATACAACACTTCATTCTTGCAGTACTTGAACCAAGGTAAATTCAATTACTATGACAAGTCTGACTGGGAAGATGCAAAAGGCAGCTTTACTCAATTGATCGACAACAAGAATGTCGACTTGGGTAACCACGCAGCCGCTAAATTCTGCAAAATCCGTTACGTTTACTCTGAGACAAATGGCTTGGATAAAAACAAAGCGAAACACAGAAAATGGCAAAAACATGGCGCTAACATCTGCACGCACACGAAAGTCGAAATGGCTTCCATGGGCAACTGCACAAACTGCGATCATGGTCACAAAAATCACTAGTTAATTTGATTCTCAGAAGGAGAGCGCACTATGTCCCTTGTTAAACTCAAAGCACATTCTGAAGGCGGCGGCGGCCGCTGGTCTCTTCTTCTGGGGGTTTTATTAGCCCTTTGCAGTCAGCATGTAAATGCTGGCTGTGTGGTGGATAATGACGACCGTATTGAGATCAATATCTCCCCCGAGAGTCGCTCTTGGGGGGATTTTAAAGGACAACAGCTGATCCCTGCGTCGCGAGTCTACAAGTGTCAGGAGGATGCAGGACGATATCTGATGATTACATTGGGCGCGACCCAATGGACTCATTCCACAGAAGTTAAAGACACGTATATCTTTGACAACTATGAACCGGAACAATGTTCCATTCAGAATTCCAAATCATTCAGCTCGTATTCGGCACAAAGAACCAAGGCGAACTTCAGCCGTCAGTTCAAATTTATCCGAAACTGTTTCGATATGCGCGTGATCGATATCGCCGGAGCCCCCATCGTCGCCAAAGAAGATCAGGAATACTGCCAGATCGAAAGACGACCGGATGGAGCTCTTATTCTGCGCGGTGATATGTGCTTCCTAAAAATCCGAGGGCAAAATCAATTTGCTATTCAACCTATTTTAAGAAACGAATGCCTGGAGTCGGACTATCTTGAATCGATGGGCATTCAGGCCCAGGACATCTATGGCAACATGAATATTTTGACGACGGGGGACGACACTGGCTATAGCACCGACGTCGAAAATATCGGAAGCCGTTCAGTGCATGTGAATATAACCCCTAACGCGAAACTTTTGAATTTGTCAGAGGATTTCGGCACTGGAGTTCCGCGTTTTACCACTCACTACAATATCAACGCGGATTGGGGCGATTTGAAAATTAAAACTGACTTTGAAAACAAAACTGAAATCGACCTGTCATTTTTCGTGTCAAATCTTGCGCAGGAAAAATGCGAGGGTAACGCTTGCACCAGTTCATCGAATTTCACGCAGCCATTTGTAGGCCAGGTGGAATTGTATAAAATTAGTGGTGTGAAAACACCGAAATTGGTTGAAGAGTGGTGGGATGGCGGTTTGGTGCCACCGAACTGGCAGGGTTTCGTAAAAGGAATTCGCTACCGAGTGGACGATGCGGTTGTCGCAGCAGATGGCCGGTACCGCCTGGTTGCCACCTTTCAGGATCCGACGGATGATTATGCGATATTCCTGAGTGGTCTTCGCCAAATGGTGTTGCGCATGTATGATGTGACGGGCTCCACGGTGGGGATCGATAATCTTCCGGCCATTTCGACTTTACAAACATTGGGTGCAATTCCTGAATTCACAGGGTTGGTGCCTCTGAATCAAAACAATCAAGCAGTGGATTTGGCCGAGACCCTAAAAGGACTTGAAGCGATTATCAGCTCCACAGTGTGGCCGCCATATTACGATTCTGTTTGTGATGGGGCAAAGTGCGTGAAGCTGGGAAAAAGAAAGTTTCATCAGCGCCTGGTCATGGAGTTTACGGTCCGTCGCCCGCGTTACGAGGGTGAAGACGTCGGTATCGAGGACGTGCGCATGCAAAAAATATCGCCGATCTTTAATAGTTATCCGATGCAAAAAGCTGAATTCGCAAAACTTCGCTGTGGAGAATAGGCAATGAAGAATCTGGTTGGCGTATTGATTCTATTGTTCTCGTTCGCGACTCGTGCCGAGGTTAATATCCAGACGGCCGTGGATAACACGACAGGGGAGGAGCTTTTCCTTTGCAACGCAAGTCTGCGCCATTCGATTTTGCAGAATGAGCAGGAGTGTTTAAATCTGGAAAATGGCGAATACTGCAGTCCCCAGACGGCCGACCCCAAAAAAGGACCATGTGTTTGTCGCTCCAAAACCAACTATGGAGATCAAATACTGGCCTGGGACAATCAGGGTGACTACAAAAGCATCATCGGTGCAAATGACTGGAACAATCTGGTCGAATCGTCGTTGATGTTTAAAAATAAGGTCAATCGCCTGGAAATACTTCTGGGAAGCGAAAACCTGGGGGCCGAGTATGCGGTTCGCTTTTGCTATCTGGGGTCCCAAGAGGTTCTGCAAAAGCAGGGAACGGTGACGACTGACATTTCACAAGGGAAGTATCTGGTGGACGTGTCGTTGGCGGGTGGTAACTACAGTCAGGCATTGGATAAGGTCTCATTTGCCTACCAATGCGACTATCGCCAGCGGGGTGGGCAATCAGCACCTCGGCGTAAGAACGAGCTGCCGTCGGGCGGAGTTTTCGAGAAGGATGACAGCGCGGAATCCACTATCTTCGGAAATGGTTCAGGTGCTCGGCCTGGTGCAATTAATTTTTTACAGAAAGCCATCTCCCTGAACTCCATTACAGCACAGGTGCCGCGCTTCTGTGTGTTTGAGTTCAAATTCAAAGAGTTGTCAGGCAAAAGCCTGGGCAGAAATATCAATGCCAGTCAGGTGAATTTCACCGGGAAACTTAGAATCTGTAAGCAGGGTACGTGCCCTTCTGGATTTTAGAGACGGCAGAATAAAAAAATCCCGCTTCATCAGCGGGATTTTTTCAGATTCTAAATTTAAAAGCTATTTGCCCTGAGCTTTAGCGGCCATGTCGATCATGATTTTATCGCAGGCTTCCAAGTCAGCTTCAGTGATTTCGTAGACTTCTTTGTCACCAAGATATTTCCAAAGCGCTTCCATAGTTTCTTTCGGAAGGAAGGAAAGTACGTTGCCAGATTGGTACTCGCGCTCTTTTTCGTCGTAAAGACCCAAGAACGTTTCGTCACGGAACCAGCTTTGTTTGTTGGCTTTTTGAATTGTTGCCAATTCATCGTCTGATGGATCACGTTGCAGGAATTCAAAGAAGAAACCAGATGGCTTGGCGCCTGGTAAGTACCACTCACCAGAGAACACTTGGATCAGGTTTTCATGATCGTCTTTTAGGATTGGTGTTACGAACTGAACACCGCGTTCAACCATGTGTTTATGGAAAGCGATCAAATCCGGAGTGCGCAATGCCACGTGCTGAAGATGAGCCGTGTTTTCGTGGCCATCCAACATTTGACGAACGTGAGAAGGTTGATCTTTAGGCTCAGAAGGTTGAACCAATGCAAAGATCGTGTTTAGAGGATCGCCAGCTTTTGGTTCCCAAGTTCCCACGCGAGTCGCGTAAGTCATGGAAACGTCTTTTGCGCCGTTTTGGCCTTTACGTTTTTTTTCGTACAAAAGGTCGTCAGGAGTTGTTCCGAAAATGTTACGGAAAACTACGTAGGAAAGTTTGTAGAGTTTTGGGTGGAACAACATTGTCATGTGATCCACAGCAAAATTCATAAATGGTTTTTTAGTCATGAATAAGCCTCCTGGAATGGCTCCGATAGTAGGAATGCTTATTCACTGGGTCAAGGTGAAAGGCTCTTTTCGTCCTCTGAAGCAGCATGACATAGGGTATTAACCAACCCCGGTGGACCGACGCGGTTTTTTCTTAAGCCCGTGGGAGGCCAGATACTCGTCTGTTTTGGCACTGACTTCTTCAATACCGCCCGGTGTGTTTTGAAAAGAAGAGCCCAATTCGCCGCGAGGACTGTCTTCGGATCCACGATCAGGGAGGCCACGCAGGGAGGAATCCAACGCATCCGCTGCCAGGTTCATCTGATCAAGGACGTCCCGTTCACCGCGAATAAAGTCTGAAGGTAAATCCTCCAAAGACTCAAAGGAGCGGTCGGTATTCTTCATGGCTTTTTTTAAATCTTTGACGTCGACTTTGGAGGTTTGATCCTTGTCGCTCAGGATGTTGCTTTCATCCATGTGATTATTGGTCGCCTCACCTTGGTGAAGACCTGAAAAAGAGGGGTTCGGATTGGGAGCAGTCATAACGACCTCCAGGATATTGCTTACGCCCTCATTATAATGCAATTTTACTTTTCGCTAATTTGATTAACGACAGAAGTCCATCAGACATCACGCAGGATGTGAGAGGCCTCTACGTTTGCATCCCAATCCACCGTCAGACCAATTAACGGCTTTTCCTGCATCACGGAGCTGCCTTTCAGGATATCCGCAAAGTAGATTGATTCCTCCTGAATGATGGTCACCAATTGACTGTAATAGAGGGGAGCGAGCTCGTTTCCGCATTCGCATACAAAAAGTGACTGGTCGTGTTTGGTATGAACCGTGCCACAGTGCTGGCAACGGCGAAAGTGCCTTTTGTTTTCCATATACGTACCTCATTAGTAGATAGGTCTAGGATAGGCGTCCTTGGTCCGGTCCACAATACGTTGTCTCAATAAAACTGGAGATCTTTTAAACAACTGTTCCGTTCATGAGACTCCATAGGAAAAATACGGGGTCCAGTTCGTCCCTGAGACACTTCATTTCCCGAATTGAAACACCGATTAGAACTACATGAATTCTGTGTCTTTATTTAAAACTTTGATATCCCGTTTCGGGGTTGAACTCTGTCTCCTGGTTTTGGTGGCGGTGGGTTCTTCGATGTTTCAGGAACATCATTCATTGCAAAAGGCGCTGCTGCCGGAAGGATCCGTGAATTCATTGCAGAATATGTCGGGAATTTTGCATGATGTGGATCGCGCCAAGAAAGATTACTTCAAAGATAGCACGCCTGAAAAGCTTGCGGTATTTAACTCCCAAGTAACCAAAATCAATAACGAGTTGTCGAACTTATACAAGTCCGTAAACGGTCGCTATGATCTGCAAATGCAGGTCTATGAGCTGAATCAGAACCTGCACCGACAATTCGAAACAGCCACTTTGGAAATCAAGCAAAAGCACACAGCGCGAACTCCCTCCAATATCGAGGATTTCAATCAGCGAAAAATTCTGGAACTTTTGCAGGCGCACCGCAAAGCCCAGCAGGATTTTGTACAAATCGGTGGATATAATTTTTTAAGAAGTGAACTGATGTTTGCGATTCTGGGATTGTTCGGCGTGGTGATTCTGCTAAGCCGTTACTGGCAGCATAAAGATCTGAAGGCGCAAAGGGACATCGCAGAAAATCTGCAACGTCGTTCGTTGCTTCTGGATACCATTCTGGGAAGCATGAGTGAAGGTATGATCGTGGTGAATAATCAGGGTCACTTCACTCAGTACAATGCGGCTGCTCAACGCACCGTCGGTACAAAGGTCAAAGAGATCGGGACGGAAGCGGGCGCCGGTGCGCTGGGTTTTCACGACGAAAATGGCAAACCGTATTCATCCAAAGATCTGCCTTTGCATCGTGCGCTTTATGGCGTTGAGGTGGATGATCTTGAGATCTTTGTTCAGAATGAAACCCATCCCGAGGGAACTTATATCCTTTTAAGCAGTCGTGCGATCAAGGACATCGATGGGGGTATTGCCGGTGCGCTGGTGGTATTCCGTGATATCAGTCGTCGTAAGCAAGTCGAGAAGGAGTGGGCCAAAGCCCGTGAGGCTGCGGTGGAAGCGTCCCTTAAAAAGTCAGACTTCCTGGCGGCCATGAGCCATGAAATTCGCACACCGATGAATGGTGTGATTGGCATGAGTACTCTATTGGCAGAGACAGCCCTGGAGCAGGAACAAAAGGAATACGTCGGTACAATAAAGCGCTCGGCCGAATCACTATTGATGTTAATCAATGATATTCTGGATTATTCAAAAATCGAAGCCGGCAAAATCAGCCTGGATCCGCAACCCTTTGATTTGAATTTCCTGGTTAGGGATGTGGTCGAGATGTTCCGCCCGGCCCTTGAGGAAAAGAATGTAGAGCTGGAGTTCAGCATCTCGCAAAGAAGTAATTTATATTTTAACGGAGACCAAGGGCGGATTCGGCAGATACTTGTAAACCTGATGGGGAACGCTGTTAAGTTCACCAGTGCAGGAACCGTGGGTCTTGAGGTTTCAATTCTTGATTCTGCGACGGGGCCTTCTCTTTTGAAGTTTCAGGTGCGGGATACCGGAATGGGTTTGCAAGAGGACGAGCGCACAGCATTGTTTCAGAAATATTTCCAGGCCACCGCGGGCAAGAAGTTTGGTGGTACGGGACTGGGTCTTTCCATTTGTAAACAGCTGGTGGATCTGATGAATGGACAGATGGGTGTTGAAAGTACATTTGGTATTGGCTCGACATTCTGGTTCAGCTTGCAGCTTCCGGTTTGCGCGGCAGAGGATGTTCCTAAGTTGTCGACCGAGACTCAATTCGATTCTTTGTTTAAAGGCAGAATTCTGGTGGCGGAAGATCAGGTTATCAATCAGCGTGTGGCGCAAAATTATCTGCACAAATTCGGATTGCAGGTGGATATCGCGCAGAATGGTCGTGTCGCGGTTGAGATGGCCCGCACTGGGAAATATGATCTTATCTTTATGGATTGTCAGATGCCGATTATGAATGGTTTTGATGCCACCAAGCGCATTCGCGAGGAAGAGCAGCTTAGAAACTCCATACGTCGTATTCCCATCGTGGCTTTAACCGCCGAAGGAACGATTGCGGATAAAGCACCTTACACAAATGCGGGCATGGACGACTATCTGTCCAAGCCTATTGAATTGCCAAGGATGATCGAGACATTGCAGCGTTATCTGAAGCCCGGTGATCCGCAGGTGATTGATATGGCAGCTCTGCAGAAACTGCAGAAGTACGCATCCAAAGATGGCAGTCTGCTAAAGGCGCTGGTTGAGGAGTTTGAAACATCCACACCGGACCTAATATTGTCCATGCGAGGTCCTGACTTCAGTTCGGCCGCACATGCTTTGAAGTCATCAGCAGCAACTCTTGGAGCAAAAATCTTGGCAGATCTTTGTCAAAAACTTGAAGACGAATCAAAACCGGAGCACATTAATAAATGGGTGATACAGATCGAGGCTGAATTTGCCAGAAGTCTGCAGGACCTGAAGAACTACATCAGCGAAAAAGGGGCAGCCTAAGGAAGGTAACTATGGCCAATATACTTATCGTAGATGATCAAAAAAGTATCCTTATGACTCTCGAAGCGCTGTTGACCTCGGATGGTCACGCGGTTGTTCAGGCGACGAATGCGATCGATGCAGTTCATCACCTGACTCAGGAGAAGTTTGATTTGGTTATTACCGATGCGATCATGCCAGGTGGCAGTGATGGTTATGCCCTGACTCGCACAATTCGCAAGCAACCTCACCTGGGCAAGTTGCCAGTGATTTTGCTGACAGGCAAACGCGAGAAAAGCGACGTCGAAAAAGGCCTCGAGGCCGGCGTGAATGACTATATTATCAAACCTATTGATCCGGATATGCTGCTGGCCAAAGTTCGTACGATCGTGGCGAGCAGCTCTCAGTCGGCGACGGCGTTTAGTGAAGTCGCTGTGGCCATTAAGGCGGAGTGGGAAATCAAGAATGAGATCGTGGCGGTTTCCGAGATGGGCTTTACCATGCACTCCTCAGTGCCAATGCCATTGGGAAAAATTCTGCGTATTAAAAGTTCAATCTTCAATGAGATCGGTATTGAACCCGTGGCAATTCGGATTGATTCCTGCGAAGATCTGAACCCGATTGAAAATGCATGGAAGATCCATGGACACTTTGTTGGCATCGCCGAGAAAGAACTGACGCCATTGCGTCTGTTCATTCGTTCAAAGCAAAGTAAAGCCAGTTAAAGAACGGAAGTCTGAGACAGAAATAGTGCGGGGCTTTCGAACTCATAAGTCATCGAAAGCCCCGTCGCCCAAACGTTCAATTTTAAATTCAAATCTATAGCCACCAGGCTCGATTACGAACCAGTGGCACCTTTGTCAAAAACACTGTAGATCAGTGATCCGCCTTTAAGAGCGTCAATAACCTGAGTGCGAACTTTCATGGAAAGAGCCGGACAGCCCCATGACCGACCTTGAACCACGCTGGCCTCGGACACATAGTTGGCACCATGAATAACAATCGCACGGGCGCGGGCATTGGAGTTTGTCGTAGATAAACCATCCAGACGCAAAGAGTATCCGTGACCGCCATAGTAAGTTTCAGCTGTGCGGAAGAAACCAAGTGAAGTCTTGTTGGAGCCTGAAGCATTGCTGAACGAGTCTGCGATTCCGTCGTGATTCGGGTCCGAGTTTTTACCGTGTGCTACGTGCAACGGCCAAACTCCACCTGAGTTCAGATCAACAATATAGAAACGCGCTTGTCTAGAGCTTTGAGCGTAATTGATGATAGTGATGTAGTTCTGGTTCGGGAAAGAAGATCTATTTTGTTCAAAGTAGATCAAAGCTTGAATCAAAGGCTGAGTCGGAACGATGTTTGTGGGATCCACATGATCGTACTTCTTCAGAATGGATTCCTGGTCATAGGCGGAGAGAGTGGTGGCAGGCGTCGCCATGGCGCGAACTGCAGGGGTTGCAACTGTTTGCTCCTCTGCGGGATCGTCGGGAAGTGTTTGGGCATTGGCATTAGCACAAAGGCCCAGTGTAATAAAAGTAGCGGCAATCAACAGCGTGGCTCTGGAACGTACAGAAGAATTCATTTGCTTAACTAGCATCGAGATTTCCTCCTGTGCGGATTTGCACATTCATGTGCGCTAACAAAGACTATCGAAGAAAATTACGATGCGGAAAATTAGATTACCAAAGGTGAAAAATTCAGACCAAGATCCTCGAAAAACCTGAACGAAGGGCATGTGTTTTTATGACCTGAGTCTGTGTAAATAGAAGGCTTTCTCGTAAGATGAAGTTATGAAAAAAACTCTGACTGGTATGATGTTTCTGTTTCTTACGGCGTGTTCCTCGTCCTCAAATCCCGTCCTGGATGCGGTTATAGGTGGGATGTCGGTTACTCAGGTTGAAGGATATTTTGATCTTGATCAGAAGCAGGAGAAAGAGTTCGAAAAGGAGATCAATAAGGACTTACAGCGGATACAACAGCAGCAATTGCAGGAGTTTGCTCAGGCGATCCGGAAATTTGATGTACGTGTGCCAGTGGAAAAAACAGATTCAGAAATTCTAAGCGAAGTATTCGACAAACTTGAAGTTGAATACAAGAAGGCCTCCGGTGCATTTCAGAATTCCGCGGTTCACTTGGTGGGAATGCTGCGCGATGAGCAGTTCGTTCATTTTGAGCAGCAGGTGCGAACAGAAATTCAAAAGGCCCGGGCCGAAGGGGTCAATCCAAAAAACGATGAGCTATTGGCTCGCTATAAAAAGCAAATCAAGTATTGGGTGGGGCCCACAACAGTTCACCAAAATCATTTGCTGCAGCAATTCGTCATCAAGGAGCCATTTCCCTGGAAAGAGCGTATGGATAATCGCGAAAAAATGCTCAATCAGTTTTTGTCCAACCGACGGGATCCCAAAAAAATGCGCCAGTTCATAGAGCAATTTATGACTGATTATGACTCCCTTCGCACTACGGAGTATGCCGAGGCCATGAATGGCTATGAAGACAGGTTTAAAGTTTTTTTGAATAAGTTTTGGACGACCTTGGACTATGGTCAGAAGCAACAGCTGCGTGTCAGTCTTAATAAGCAGGCCCAGGAAGTGGAACGTTACGTAATGAACTCCCACGGAGTGAAATAGACTGGCCTCGTGGTTTACCGGGTTGCAAGGCCTCCCAGTGATTCCTTATAATAGGACACGGAGGATTCATGAATTTTTTAATATTAGCAGCCTTGCTGGCGACGCTTACCGCTTGTACAACACAACAGCCAGCTCCACCACCATCCACGACTCCTCCGATGTCGACGCAAGTCGGGGAGGAAAGTTCCTCGATAGACGCCGTCGCAATTCAAAGAGCTCTGCACCTGGAAAGAAATGTTGAGCAGCTGGGTATCCAGGAGAAAAGTTTCAACACCTGTGAGATGGGTTATGGATATTCGCGAAATAAAAACTGCAAAACTGCTTACATGACCGTTCTGAATGTGCGACTGTTATGCCGTGATTCTGAAGGAACAATTTCCACGGTGTTGACCGAAGCCGATGTCACTCCAATTGCTGCGCAAACCATTCGTTGGAGCTTAAAAAACGTGAGTGGGGAGTTCGTCACAGATGGCCTGGGCTATGGCCAAATCGTCGCTCTTTCCTATCGCCCTCAAAAACGGGAGCGAGTGCGCCTTGCCTTGGGAAATGAGTTTTTGTACATGCGGGCCCATGAAATAACGAAGGTTATTACACCCCGGCCATGGTGTTCCATGTGATGCAGTGTGTCGTTTTGCAAAAAATAGAGAATTTTAGATGATTTTTCGGTTTAGTGCTTCGGTTTTTGCGAAATATGGTTTAGCTATATTGAGAATAACAAGTCTCTCTTTGAGTTCGAGGCAATCAAGCCATCTCCTCACAGTGGGCTCCCAAATGCCATTTTAGGAGGTATTAAAATGGGTAAAAAAATCTACGTAGGAAATCTTTCTTACCAACTAGACGAACAATCTCTTGCAGACGCTTTTGCTGAATTCGGTAACGTTGAATCTGCACGTATCGTAACTGATCGTGAAACAGGTCGCAGCAAAGGTTTCGCATTCGTAGAAATGTCTACTGATGATGAAGCTGCTACAGCAATCGCTAAATTGAACGGTGCTGAGCTTGCTGGTCGCGCATTGAACGTTTCTGAAGCAAAACCAATGGCTCCTCGTGAGAACCGTGGTGGTGGCTTCGGTGGCGGCCGTGGCGGCGGCGGCGGTGGTCGTGGTGGTTTCGGCGGTGGTAACCGCGGTCCTCGCTAGTTAGACCCTGACTTAATTAAAGTCTTCAAACCCTTGGTCGCAAGACCAAGGGTTTTTTTATGCCCAAAATCAGCGCCCTCCTTCTTGAGTTCATCAGGATATAGGCACACCCTGAAGTGGACGGGCCACCGCCCGCTAAGCGAGGTGTTTATGATGGATATCGAGCCGGAGATCCGCAAGGAACAAAGACGTATCCGTGAACAGCGGTTCTCGAAAGACGAGCCTCATGACGAAGTCGAGGGCATGACCGAACGGCCTCATAAGACCCATGAATTGGAATCCAGTCCACTGAAAGTGTTTTCAAGTTTCGTCATGATCTGTGTCTTGGCGGGAACTGTAGTGGGCGGAATTGCTCTGTACGTTTGGTTTAACTATGCGAACTGAAACGTGTCATTTGCAGCAACATAGAGTTGCACTTTCAAGAATCATATTCTCTTTGATGTGATC
Source organism: Bdellovibrio sp. GT3 (assembly GCF_037996765.1). Taxonomy (NCBI): domain Bacteria; kingdom Pseudomonadati; phylum Bdellovibrionota; class Bdellovibrionia; order Bdellovibrionales; family Pseudobdellovibrionaceae; genus Bdellovibrio; species Bdellovibrio sp. GT3. The sequence continues at coordinate 1,443,610 of NZ_JBBNAD010000005.1, forward strand.
GGGGTCCATATTGCGCTTAAATCAGATGTGTTGTCTGGTTTAAGGAGCTGATATGGACGATCTGGTAGCCGCGCGTTCGACGATGGCTTTTTCGTTGGGATTTCATATTATTTTCGCAGCCATTGGCATGGTCATGCCGTTCTTTATGGCCGTCGCACACTTTCTTTATTTGAAAAAAAATCGCCAGGATGATCTTGAGCTCACAAAGTTGTGGATGAAAGGTGTCGCCATTCTTTTTGCCGTCGGCGCGGTCTCGGGAACTGTTTTGTCCTTTGAGTTGGGGTTATTGTGGCCGGGCTTCATGAAGCACGCCGGTCCTATTATTGGAATGCCGTTTTCCTGGGAAGGGAGTGCTTTCTTTTTAGAAGCCGTTGCCATTGGACTTTATCTTTATGGTTGGAAACGAATGAACCGCTGGGTTCATTGGTGTGCAGGTCTTGTGGTGGGTATTTCCGGATTTGCCTCAGGGGTTTTTGTGGTCGCAGCCAATGCCTGGATGAATTCCCCGGCGGGCTTTGAATGGGTCAATGGCGAGGCCATTAATATAGATCCGGTTGCGGCGATGTTCAATCGGGCCTGGCTTCATCAAACGATGCACATGCAGGTGGCAGCAATACAGGCGGTGGGTTTTGCGGTGGCAGGCTTGCATGCGTTGTTGTTATTAAAAAGACCGGGTTCAGTATTGCATATAAGAGCTCTTAAGATTGCGATGGTCTTTGCGGTGGTGTCTTCGTTGATCCAACCCTTGGTGGGCCACTATGCCGCTCAAAAAGTGGCAGAGTATCAACCTGCAAAACTTGCTGCCATGGAGGCGCACTTTCATACCGAGCCGCGGGCTTCTTTGATCATTGGTGGCATTCCTGACGTTGAAACAGGTGAAGTTCATGGCGCGATTAAGATTCCCGGCATGCTAAGCTTTCTGGCTTTCAATGATATGAATGCCACGGTTAAAGGCTTGAATGATTTTCCCCGCGATGAGTGGCCGCCAGTGCTGATCACCCACATTGCCTTTCAGGTGATGGTGGGACTGGGGACGTTGATGATTTTAGTGGGTTTGCTTTATGTCTATCTTGTGCGCAAGAACCAGCTGCCGACATGGTTTTTGAAAACTCTCTTTGTGATGACACCGGTTGGGTTTATTGCAATTGAAGCCGGCTGGATTGTCACCGAGGTGGGGCGACAACCGTGGATTGTCTATGGAATTATGAAAACCAAAGACGCTGTCACGCCGATGCCGGGTATTCAATTTCACTTCTATCTTTTTCTGGTTTTGTATTTCTTCCTGGCATTCGTCACGGCTTGGCTGTTCCGTCGTCAGCTTCAAGTTGCGGAAAGAAACATGATTAAAGGAGTGCAGCGATGATTGAGATCATTCTTTTTTTTATCGCGGCATCTTTGCTGCTATATGTGGTCTTGGGTGGGGCGGACTACGGTGCGGGAATTCTTGAGCTGGCAACACCAAGTCACCTTCAGGGGCGTCAACGTCAGTTGATCAATGAAGCCATGGGGCCGGTCTGGGAAGCCAATCACATGTGGTTGATTATTATCGTCGTGATATTATTCGTCGGATTCCCCGGGTTATTCACGCTGGTGATGATTCATTTGCATATTCCGGTTGTGGCTTTGCTGGTGGGGATTGTGGCTCGCGGCACTGCCTTCACTTTCCGCCATTATGACGCCATTCATGATTCGAAGTCTCAGAATGCCTATTCCTGGATTTTCAGTCTTTCCAGTTTGTGGACGACGTTCTGGCTGGGAATCATCGCCGGCAGCCTGTGGCAGGGTGGCATTGATCCGACAGCCACGGGCTTCATGGAGGCGTATGTGCATCCTTGGATTGGTTGGGTTCCGGTTGCGATGGGTGTTTTCATGGTCTGTATTTTTTCATTTCTGGCGGCGATCTTTTTGGTTGGCGAAACCCAGGATGTGGAACTAAAAGCTTACTATCGACGCCGCGGATTTATTTTCAATATGGCTGTCGTCTTAAGTGGAGGCCTTGTTTTTGTCGCGGCCTATCTGGAGCAAAGCACATTGCTTTTGCGCTTTTTAAGAAATCCGTTCTCAATTGCCTGCGTGGTTGTGGCGACAATGTTTTTCATAATCCTCTGGAATCTTTTACGCTTTAATCGGTCGTTGTGGGTGCGCCTGGCTGCTGGTGCCCAGGTGTCTTTGATTCTGTTTGGTTGGTATTTTGCCAGTGCTCCAACGGCGGTACTGACTTCTCAAGGGGATGTTTCGTTTTTCGACTCGGCGGCACCAGAGCCCGCATTGAGACAGCTGACTTATGCACTTTGCGTGGGCAGTCTTTTGATCTTTCCCAGCCTCTTTTACCTTTTGAAAGTGTTTAAACTTTCAGGCAAGAGTTTGCAGCATGACGCCGCAAAGAATGATGGCATAAAGTAGAACGACGGTCTTCATTACATGCCTCCCTTTTTCTAGCCCCAGAGTACGCCGTTGGTTTTTGAAGACAAATAGAGTTATGATGTTTGATAACATGAAATCATACCGCGCAACATACATGAGAGGCGGCACCAGTCGTGCCTTGATATTCAATGAATCAGATCTTCCCGCTGATAAAAAAAGCTGGGATGAGATCTTTTTAAGAGCTTTGGGAAGCCCGGATCCCTATGGGCGCCAGCTTAATGGAATGGGTGGTGGAATTTCATCCTTAAGCAAAGTGGCTGTGGTGCGTGCCTCCGGCAATCCTGCGGCGGATGTGGATTACACATTTGCCCAAGTGTCAGTTACTGAAAGCAAAGTAGATTACAAAGGCAATTGTGGCAATATCAGCTCGGCCATCGGTCCCTTTGCTGTTTTGCAGGGATTGTGCAAAGTCACAGGCGGGGAGGCCCGCGTTCGAATTTTTAATACCAATACTCAAAAAATCATTCATTCAATTTTCCCTGTGAAAGATTCCCTGCCAGAGTTTTCGGGCGATTTGGAAATCCCGGGAGTTGCGGGCAGCGGTGCTCCCATCCGGCTGGAATTCCAGGAACCAGGGGGCGCTTCGACGGGAAGTCTGTTGCCCACTGGGAAAATTTGCGAGTCACTGCACGTGGACGGAGTGGGGACGATCGAAGTCTCTATGGTTGATGCTGCCAATGCCTGCGTGATGGTACGAGCGCGGGATTTGGGACTGGCCGGCACTGAGACTCCTGCGGAGCTGGAACGTTCCGGGGAGTTGTTAAAAAAGCTGGATCTGATTCGCCGGCATGCTTCTGTTGCCATGGGAATTTCCAAGAACTTGGAGGATGCTGCCAACTATATCGCAATTCCCTACCTGGGAATTATCAGTCCGGCGACAGGACCCGACCGGGATTTTGAAATGCGTGTGATTGCCAGTGGGCAGCCACACAAAGCACTGCCTTTGACGGTGTCTTTATGTGCTGCGGTCACTGCCAAACTTCCGGGCAGTGTTATTCATGAGGCGGTCCAGGGGAGAGCATTGTCGATGGTTCGAATTGGCATGCCTTCCGGGGTCCTGCAGCTTAGTGCCGATGTGGAAAAAGAAGGTGGAAACTGGATTGCACGCAGTGGCAGCTTCTATCGAACGGCACGTTTGCTTTTTGTTGGAGAAGTTTTTGTCTGAATTCCATGACTATGGAGTCCAGTTGTCTCATTTTTAGATTCGTCCAGTCCCAATATTCGTGGTCCAATTTTTAATGTTAATATCAAACTGGGCCACGGAGATACCCCAAAAAATCCGATAAGGTAGTATGCGCAAACTTATATTTATCTCAATAGCATTCATCTCTGCATGTGCTTCCAAGCCACGTCAGCCGGCTTCCGAGCCACTGGTTCTGACGCCGCCACCTGCAGGTGCCTTAACCCTGGATCAGGCTCTTACTCAAGGGCAGGAGGCAACGGTTGAATACTTGCAGTCGCAAGTAAAGGCAGAGCCTTACAAGAATCTTCATTCAAAAGACCCTGCCGTGGATTTGCCGACTTCGCTGCGAGCCGAGCGCAGCAAAACCGATAATTCAGACAAAAAGCAGCAGTCCGTATTTTTGCGCAAGTTCCGTGGTTGGAGTGCTCCGAAAAGACTTGGTCATGGCGAACAGCTTGTAGCGGACTTTAATTGCGACAAGGCTTTGGAAAGCCAGGCTATGGGGTACATGCTGGAGCTGGATTTTCCAGAACAGGGTGCCCGCGATGTTTCCAAGCAGCTTCATGAAAAAGTATTGAGCTGCGATAACATTTCGAAAATTGAAAGTGTTTTTCGTTTGTCCGTATTCGCGATTCAGCAAAACGAATGCCCGCGTGCCATGGAATATCTGGATAAGTATCCAGCACCGGCAGAGCGCGGTATGCGTGATCGCCAGGCTTACCTGAAAAGTTTCTGTTCAGCAGCTGTGAAAATTGAAAATGCCAACCCATTGGGGGGGTATGGAATCTTGTTGGGTTCTTACCAGGCTAATCCTGCGGCGCAGTGGTACCTGGGCGTCAGCAGCGGTGATGAAGAGTGGGATCGCCTGTTGGCATCCTTGCTAAAACTAACTGCGGAAGAGCGTGCTTCCACAGTGCAATACATCGCTGGGAAAATGAATCTTGAGAAATTCAGAAGCTTGCCTTTGCCATTTCAAACCTCAGTGCTGGTGCTGATGAGTGCCAATGGCGCAGACCTTTCCGTATTCCAAGCTTTGCACAAGTATCTTTCTGATCATCCTGAAGCCATTTCCGAACCGGTGGCAAATTTGTTATTCCCGATTCGCTATTGGAAAGAAATCGTTGAAAACAGCAAAAGTGCAGATCCGATTCTGGTGAAAGCTCTGATTCGTCAGGAAAGTGCCTTTAACAGAACCGCACGCAGCCGTGCTCGTGCTTCCGGCCTGATGCAGTTGATCTATCCAACAGCCAAGCACTTCGGCGTTAAGAAGCCATTGCAGCTATTGATCCCGGAAACTAATATCCATGCTGGCTCGGAGTTTTTGGCGCAATTGATTTCTGAATTTGGTTCTGTGGAACTTGCTCTGGCTGCCTACAATGCGGGCCCAGGAATGGTTCGTCAGTGGCAAAAACGTTATCCCACTGAGAACATCGACTTGTTTGTCGAGATGATCCCTTATACTGAGACTCGCGAGTATGTTCGATTGGTGAAAAGAAACTATAAGATCTACCAATCGATTCTTGTGAAACCTCAAGTACTCGGTTCAAATCCTTAAATAAATTCCAATTACAGACAATTTTTCTTAACCGCTGGATTCATACCCCAGCGGTTTTGTCTTTTTATGATCTGCCCAGATTACAAATTAAACGAAACAATTGTGATCCTATCTTATAAAGTTACTCATGTTTATAGTGAAATTCAATGCGCGAAGCAATTGTTTGAAGATGGCAAACGAATTCAGAATAAAATCAGATCAAAAAGTGATTAATTTCGAGATCTCGTATCAAGCTTGTTTCATTGCAATAATGTACTAAACATTTTTTACTACGGATGTATAGAAGTCAATGTGAGCATCCGAATAGTAAGTATCACATTAATAGGAGAGGCCCATGTCAATTGCACGTCGTTTCGATGAAGCCGGTCCGGAAGTAGACGATGTAAGTGTACTTCAGGACGAAATTAAAGCATTGCACCGAGTTCAGGCAGTCATAGAATTCAATCTTGACGGCACGGTTCGAACGGCTAATGAAAACTTTCTGAATGCAGTGGGATATTCTCTTGGGGACATCCAGAGCAAGCATCATTCAATGTTCTGCGATCCCGCTTATGCAGCAAGCCTGGAATATCGAAATTTCTGGCAGACCCTGGCAAAGGGTGAATTTGTTGCCGGTGAGTTTAAGCGCTTTAATAAAAATGGCGGCGAAATCTGGATTAATGCTTCTTACAATCCGGTTTTTGATAAAGATGGAAATCCTTATAAAGTTATTAAGTTTGCGACAGACATCACGGCATTGAAACTTCGCACGGCGGAGTATGAAAGCAAAGTGAATGCAATTGGTCGTGTTCAGGCAGTGATTGAGTTTAATCTTGAGGGCACAATCTTGAATGCCAATGAAAACTTCCTGGCGACCACTGGTTACGGTTTGAGTGAAATTCAAGGTAAACATCATAAGATGTTCTGTGACCCTGCCTATGTGTCTTCCTTCGAATATAAAGAGTTCTGGGAGAAGCTTGCCAAAGGCGAGTTCGTTGCCGGTGAATTTAAGAGATTTGGCAAGGGCGGTGGCGAGGTTTGGATCAATGCCTCGTACAATCCAATTTTCAATGCTGAGGGCAAGCCTTTTAAGGTGGTGAAGTTTGCAACGGATATCACCAAGGCGAAAATGACTTCTGCAGAGAACGAAGGTAAGATTTCGGCAATTTCCAAGGCTCAGGCCGTCATCGAATTTAATCTGGATGGCACTATCATTACTGCCAATGAAAACTTCCTGGCGACTGTGGGTTACAGTCTTGGGGAGATCAAAGAAAAGCATCACAGAATGTTCTGTGATGCGGACTACACGCGGGGCTCTGACTATGCAGCATTCTGGCAGAAGTTGAATCGCGGTGAGTTCGATTCGGGACGCTATCAGCGCATTGGCGCAGGTGGCAAGAAGATCTGGATCCAGGCCACTTACAATCCAATTATGGATGCCAGTGGCAAACCATACAAAGTCGTGAAATTTGCCTCTGATATCACAGCGCAAGTGGAGATGGAGCAATCCATTAAACTGAAGGCGGAAGAAGATCAACAAAAGGTGGATCAATTATTGGCAGTTGTGAATCGCGCGGCAGCGGGTGATTTGAGTACGGCTATTTCTGTGAGTGGCACAGATGCCCTGGGCCAGCTTGCCAGTGGTATTGCGACCATGATGCGCGACCTGCGTATCGTGATCGGTAAAGTGGTTGATTCAGCAGGTAATTTTGGCGAAAGTTCAAAATCGATTGCCAGCCAATCCAACAATGTGGCGTCTGGTGCTCACTCGCTAGGTGCGACAGTTGAGGAAATGAATGCTTCTATCGAGGAATTCACGGCCTCCATTGCGTCGATTGCCGATAACACCAAAAAAGCAAATGAGCTTGCGAAAGTAACGCAATCCGAAGCTGAAGTGGGAAGCCAATCCATCGCGAAGTCCATTGAGGCGATGGAGTTGATCAACAAGTCATCAGAAGATATCAGTGAGATTATTAAAGTTATCAGTGAAATCGCCAGCCAGACCAATTTATTGGCCTTCAATGCGGCGATCGAAGCTGCTCGTGCTGGTGAGCACGGTCTAGGGTTCTCGGTGGTCGCTGATGAGGTTCGCAAACTTGCAGAGCGTTCGTCTCAGGCAACCAAAGAGATCTCCAAGTTGATTAACGAGTCAGTGAAACGTGTTGAACAAGGCAGTGCTATTTCGAAGCAGGCCGGAGAAGCTTTCAGCAAAATCGTCACGGGAATCGAAAAGACAACTCAATCCATTGCGGAAGTCAATTTGGCAGCGGAAGAGCAATCTGAATCTGCCAAAGGCATCAGCACGGCTGTTCAGTATATTGCGGACGAGGCGACGAAATCAGCGCAAGCATCAGAGAACATTGCGACAGCAACCAAATCTCTGGTGACGGGAGCCGAGGATCTGAATAACACAGTTTCAAGATTCGTGGTTTAATTTATGTCAGAGGCAGAGAGACTGATCAGCGGTCCGACCCTGCGTCGGCTGCTCAGTCTGGTGAAAAAGCATACGGGCATTTATATGGAAGAACGCAAACGCGAGCTTCTGCTGGGACGAATTCGCCCCCGTATGAAGGAGCTGGGCCTGTCCTCTGCCGAGGCTTACATTGATTACCTGGAAAATCATAAAGACGAAATCCAAAAGTTTGTAAACTCAGTTACAACCAATGAAACGATATTTTTCAGAACTCCGGCGATCTGGGATTTTTTTGGTGGGGATTTTTTAAAGTCCTGGTTCCAAAAGAATGCCGGCGAAACTTTGCGAATCTGGTCTGCAGCGGCCTCTACCGGCGAGGAATCGGCGAGTATTGGTATCATGTGCGAGGAGTTCAAGAGATTGAATCCCAGATTTCATTACCGCATCTATGCCTCTGATATTGATACCGACGTGCTCGAAGGTGCGCGCAAAGGTGTCTATAAGGAGCGAAGTATGGAGGACCTGCGTAAGCGGTCTCCGGATATTTTCAATCGTTACTTCAAGGGACGGGATTCAGCGGAATTGCAGCTCCATCCGTCGGTTATGGCGAACATTGAGTTCTTTCAGCATAATCTTCATTCTCGCGGAACTCGGACTGCATTTTTTGATGTGGTGTTTCTGCGCAATGTTTTGATTTATTTCAATGAGCCGGATCAGGAGCTGGTGCTTAAGAACATGCACGCAAGCTTAAAGCCACAGGGTGTTTTGATAATTGGTGAAGCGGAATCCCTGGCGCGATTAAATACATCCTTCGAATACACCAAACCACTAATTTACAAGAGAGCGGTCTAATGGGAGCGACAGTAGGTAAGGCAGTTGGTAATTTGCAGATGTTTGCCTCTTTTAAGCTGGGGGACTCCGAGCTGGCGATTTCTGTGGCTTTGTTGCAGGAAGTTGTCAATGTTCCGGAAGCCATCAGCCCGGTGCCACTTGCACCTGCTTACTTGAAAGGAATATTCAATCTTCGCGGAATCGTGATTCCGGTGGTTGATATGGGCGTGCTTTTAGGTTTGCCGCGCGATGAGAAAGCCCTTGGTAAAATTGCCGTGGTTATCACTGAAGGAGTGCGAATCGGACTCTTTTTTGATTCCACCTCTGAAATTTTAAATGTGCCGGCCGCGGATGTCTGTGCCTTTAATGATGCGCCCGAAGGCGTGCGCGCCGTCGTACGCTCTGCTTTGAAATTGAACAATGGCGCCCGCCTGGTTGAAGTGATCGATCCGGCATCGCTTTTAAAAATCGAAAATATCGCAAGCCTATTAAGTTCCACAGAACAAAAAGACGAGACACTTAAGAAAAAGCTGACTCGTCGTCAGTGTATTACATTTCATTCCGGTGACCGTGAGTTTGGTCTGAATATTTCAGCCATTCGTGAAATCATCCGCGTGCCCGAGATCAAAAGAAGTTCGGTGCAGGTCGAGTACAGCCTTGGAGTTGTCAGTCTGCGTGGAGTGGTGATTCCAGTGTTGGACTTCGGCAAAATTCTGCAGGTTCAGCCTTCTTCTGAAGTGGATGTGGAAGCCAAGCGCATTATTATCATGAAAATAGAGGCCCTCTATGTGGGTTTCATGGTGGATGCCGTTGATAGCATCAAGACATACTTCGAGGAAAATCTCCTGCCAATTCCTATGTTTGATCAAAAGAAAATGTCCATGATGCGTGGGGTTCTGCCGGTCGCTGAGGATCGCAACGTTTTGCTATTGGCAGAAGATCATATTCTGTCTGATGAGGAAGTTGATGAGTTCACGCGAGGCCATAGCTTGCTGTACTCCAAGGAAAATGCAAAGGCCCTTGAAAAAGAGGCAGCTGGTGAGCGCCACGCTTATATCTCCTTTAAACTGGAATACATGCTTTCGACACGTCTAAGCTCAGTCCATGAGATTGCGAATCTGACGGAGGATATGGTGAAGCCACCAGGATTCCCGGATTATGTGGTGGGTGTTCAGCATATGCGGGGTGAGGTTGTTACCCTGGTGGATCTGCGCATGTACTATGGAATGAAGTTCACCGGGGACTACAGCAGCTCACGCATTCTGATCGTTAAGGGTGCGCAGGGCAAGATTGGGTTGTTGGTGGACTCGGTGGAGTCCATTGACACCGTTGATGAATCCAAAAAAATAAAAATTCCAAGTTTGTTCGCCAAAGATGCCCTGACGGCTTTGCGCGGAGACATACAGGATGTCGTTGAACTGCCAGATCCCACAGGAAAGAAAAAGATCTTTATGGTATTGGATATGCCGGAGGTCCTTCGTAAATTGCTGAATCCCCAAGGCAGCGCTGCCTAATTTAGTCTTTTGACACATTTCAGTTCGTAATTCGTTTTAACCAGATCACCTCGCTATCCTAGGCATAAATTTTTAGCTCTGGGAGCGGGGTCTTTTTATGAATGTCAGTCTACGAGGCGCAAGCCGAGTTTCTTGTGTTTTGCTTGCAGCAGGTAAATCTTCGCGAATGAGCGGAAAAAATAAGCTTCTTTTGCCCTTTGGGGGGCAAACACTTGTACGTCGTACAGCGATGGAAGTCCTGAATATCAATTTCGAGGAAATGATAGCAGTGACCGGGCACGAAGCGGACTCCATTTCCGCGCAACTTAAGGATTTGCCATTAAAAGTGGTATTAAATCAGGAGTTTGATGCCGGTATGCACAGTTCGATCAGAACCGGATTGGCTCACCTGCGCAAATACCATGATGGTTTTTTTATTTGTCATTCCGATCAGCCCGAGCTCGATTCGGTCATGTTGAAAGATATGATTCGTGTTTTTGAAGAACACGAGGGAAAAAATATTGTTTATCTGTCTTGTCAGGGAAAAACCTCGCAGCCCATTTTGATTCCGCGCGAATTTGCACCCGAGATCCTGCAGTATCCAGACGGGGACTATGGATGTTCTTATCTGCTGAATAGATATTCGCAGCGTCTGGCCCCTTTGGAAGTAAAAGAGGAAATGTACCTTCGCGATTTGGATACGCCAGAGGATTTGTCGATTATTTCGCTCGCACAACATGGTTAAGCAACCAGTAAAAAGGAGTATACGATGAAAGTGAAAGTTTTTGGTTTGTTAATGGCAGCAGCTCTATTGGCTCCTCAAACAGGTTTGGGACAGGACGATCCTAAAATCTATGAGAAAATGGAAAAAACGGGTCCCCATAGCATGGAAGGAACCCAGGCAATAGAAGTTGAGGCAAAAGTGGTTGAGGTCAATCGAAAGACCCGTGAAATCACCTTAAAGCCGAAAGACGGTGAAAGCATGACCGTGAAGGTTGGCGATGAGGTCAGAAACTTCGATAAAATCAATAGAGGTGACATGCTAAGAATCCGTTACCTGGAATCTTTGGCCTTGGAGCTGAAAAAACAAGGCACCGCAGAGAATATGAGAGACAGATCAGCAGAAGTCATTCGCTCCAAGCCGGGTCAGAAGCCGGGGGGGATGGTGGTGGAGAAAGTTTCAGCCATCGGTACTATCACAAATGTGGATAAGAAAAAGAAGAATGTGACTATCAAAGGACCAGAGCGTTCGGTCACGGTTCAAGTGCAGGATAAGAGTATTCTGGATCAACTGAAAAAAGGTGATCAGATAGAGATTGAGTATACACAAGCGATGGCAGTTTCAGTAGAGACCATCAAACGATAGAAACTTAAAAGGTGGGGCAAGCCCCACCTTTTCTTTTTTAGTGATTTTTGTTTTCTCTTCTTCGCTCTCCAGTGTTCGATTCGTCGATGTCTGAGTTGGAACCCATTTCACTTTGAGTGGACCAGTCATGAGTTGATTCGCGTTGCACGCGGATATTGTTAATAATATCCCGAACGGACGAAGTTCTTTCTGTCAGATCCTCCGCCAGATGTTTCATGCGTCTTTCCGGGACCGTACCTGAAAGAGTCACTTCGGCATCCTTGACTTTAACCTCTATGTCACGAGCGTCGATCTGGGAGTCCCGAGTGAGCATGTCGCAAATGTCTTCGCGGATTCGGTCATCGGAGCGTACGTAGGATTTCGGTCCGTGACCAGCAAAGGACTTGCGCTCGCTTCTTTCGTGGCCATAGTCCTCTTCTTGATAGTGACCTCTGCGTCCCCCGTATGCTTGAGAGCCGCGATGGTCCCGGTCAGAGTAATTTTGTGAACTGTAGTCCCTGGAGGAGTTTTCCATGTTAAAGTCCCGGGCTCTTTCATCTTCATTGGAACTGGAAAAATTGCTTTGGCCATTGTCATTCTGTGACCAGCGGGAATCGTTGCGAGAGGAGTGAGAGCCACGAGAAGAGTAAGGTCTTCGGTCCTGGCTGCGATTGAATCTGTTTTGCATAGAATGCTCCTTTTGTGCAGCCTTTACGATCACTCAGGTTGATTCGGCTGCCAATCTAGGGCGGAGCATTTGGTCATTAATCATATTGTCAGAGCGCAGTTATTTCGCGGATCCAAGGGTGATTTAGTTTTCCCTTACCGATGTCCAGTCTGACTCTGTTGTAGAGATTCACCTTTTCGTAGAGTTGTGAAGAGACCCGAATATCCTGTGGGAGAATCAGCGAGGATTTGGTATTCGAAACCTGAATGTGGTAGGTGATGTAGTGTCTTCCTGAACGAACACGGTGCATTTGGGTGTAGTGCCCCTCCACAATTCCTTCAACTATAATTGAAGGTGAGCGATCCAGCTTGATGTTAATTTCAGAAAAAAGCGCGGTGCCGCCAAACGGAATGGCGAATGCAAGAACCAGAATACTTTCAACGATAATGCGATGACCCCGCGATGACTTTCTGAAGATGTAACCTATGATAGCGACCAGAATAACAGCGGCAAGAGTACTGGCTATAAGAGCCGATCGTGCAAGTTCAACAGAGTTCACATACACATCTTCGCGCAAACGCATCCATTGAAGAACGCTTGCAAAGGCATAACCTGCAAATCCCCAAATCAATGATTCAGAGACAAGTGCTTTCCATGCAAAGGTGTCTGATTCGCGCGGTTGCTTTTCAATCTGTTCAATTTGCTTGGAGAGTTTTGCGAAAAGAACGGCAATGGTGTTGTCGCTGCGCTGGTCGCCGGGAAATCGGGCTTGAATAAAACCGCCGCTGCCGGCGATCCAGAGACAGCCGTGTGAGAATAGTTCTGTGATCAAGCCTCGGCATTCTGAGTCGCTTTGAATCTTGCGCATAAAGCCCGTATTGTCGGATGCGATATAGATCAATTCATCAAACTGAAGATCCCGTGTCTGGATTTCATCAGCAAAGCCCCATTTTTTAAACCAGCGATCCAGTTTGGACTCTTTTGTCAGTTTAAAAGTGATATCGCGGGAATAACTTCTGTTCCAAGTGGTGAGCTGCTGCTTGGCACGGCCTTTTGCTATGTAGGAGAAAAGTTCAATACCTTCGTGCTGACTGGTGGTGCCTATCATTTTTTGTAAAGCAATGTGGCGATTTCCCAATCGGAATAGGAATGCACCGACAGTGATGATGAGCTTCAATAGTATCCACATAAATAAATTATTGTCTTTTGAAAGATTCATGTCCAGACATTCCGACCTGGTGGGACTTCTTTTATAATTGTTCAGTCGAAAGGGGATTTATGCGTTCAATCTTGATAATGCTGACGACACTGTTGTTTTTGGGTTCCTGTGCTCATAAGAAAAATGTCGGTCAGGAAAGTAATGGCGAAGGTTGGTTGATATTAAAGGGTGCACGCCTTATTGATGGCATGGGCGGAATTCCCCGGGATAACGTAAATATTGTTTTGAAGGATGACCGCATTCAGTCGATTCTGGATCCCAAAGAAGCACTGCCTCCGCGAGCGAAAGTTCTGGAGCTAGAGGGTAAAACGGTGATTCCTGCCTTGATGTCGTCGCACATTCATTTGGGCATGACCAAAGGGGTCGATGTTGGGTCCCGGAATATTTCTGCTGAAAATGATCTAAGTCAGCTCTACAAGTTTTCCAAATACGGTGTGGGTGCAGTTTTGTCTCTGGGTACGGATGGTGATGAGATCTACAAAATCCGCGCAGACAGTCAAAGAAGTGACAGTTCCCTGCCGCGGGTTTTGACAGCGGGAAGGGGATTTGGCGTACCTAATGGAGCACCTCCGATGGATATGGGAATTGATCATGTGTATCGGCCTCGAACTGTGGCGGAGGCACGTAAGCAGCTTAAAGATCTTTTAGCAAAGCAGCCCGATGTTATTAAAATTTGGGTGGATGATTTTCATGGAAAGATGAAAAAGAAAATGGACCCGGCAATCTACAAGGCACTGATTAAGGATGCCCACGCCAATAAGGTGCCCGTGGCAGCCCACGTTTACTATTTGCAAGATGCCAAACTTTTGGTGCAGGCAGGTGTGGACATATTGGCGCACAGTGTGCGGGATCAGGATGTCGATTTGGAACTGGCGTCCTTGATGAAAACCAAAAACGTCGCCTACATACCGACTCTGTCAGTGGATGAATCACAGTTTATTTACGAAAAGAAACATACCTGGATGGATGAGCCATTTTTTCAAGGAGCCCTGGATGCAGGTGTGATGTCGTGGTTGCAAACATCTTACAAAGCCAATCCCGCAGCTCGTGAATCATTGAGTCAGGCCCAGAAGAATGTCATGACATTATATAAAGCAGGAATCGTAATAGGACTGGGGACTGATTCGGGTGCGAACCAGGCACGAATTCAAGGTTTTAGCGAACACCGTGAAATGGAACTTTTGGTGGATGCCGGCATTGAGCCGCTGGAGGTCCTGCGTATGGCCACGGTCAATAATGCCAATATCCTCGGGTTGACAAAAGACTATGCGGGAATTCAACCGAAAATGAAGGCGAATTTGATCGTGTTGGATGCCGACCCCTCAGAGGACATCCGTAACACGCAGAAGATAAACACTGTCTTTATTAACGGCCGAATTATCGAAAGACATTAAGACAGAAGGTAATGACGGCGGCATTGAAAAAATCAATAAAGCACGAGCCTACCAAGGGCACGACTAAGAATGCTTTTGGTGCAGGACCGTATTTTTGGCTTAAGGACTGCATGTTAGCCATAGCATTGGCCGTGGTTCCCATCATAAAGCCTGTGTAACCCGCGCCAATCACGGCTCCTTCGTAGTCCTTGCCGGTGGCCCAAAAAGCCGGTCCGACAGCTGTGACTGCGACAAGGATTGTTTGCACAGTCAGGAAAACTAAAATTGGTAAGGCTGCATTTTTTAGCTCCTCCAAGCGCAAACTCATGATGGCCATGGCGATGAACAAGGTCAGGGCCACTCCGCCGATCTCCTCCATCCATTCTGGTTGGATATGGAAAAGGTTTGTGAAGTCCTCGATGTTTCTAAATATCGCAGCGACAACCATTGAGCCGATATAGATGGGCAAAGTGATTCCCAAAGCAACAATCCAAGTTGAAACATAAGAACCCAGGCCCATGATCAGAATCAAAGCCAGAAAGTGCAGCAGCAGATCGCGACCCGGAAATGCTTTCAAGAAGTGGGAGTCATCCACTCTGGCATGGCCTCGGGAAGCGTGACCTTTTAAATTGTGTTTATGAATCAAATAAGTCGCCAGAGGTGCACCGATCAAACCACCCAGCAGGATACCGCCCATCGCGGATGTGATTCCGATGATGGAGGCGTTTTCAACTCCGGCGGCTTCAAAAGCTGGTGCAAATGCCAATGCTGTACCGGGACCACCAGTTAACGAAACTGCGCCGGTCAAGACACCCATCAAGGGATGTACGCCCATGACTTTGGCGGCACCGATTCCCGCTAGCACCTGAAGTAACAATCCAACGATTGAAAGCAACAGAAAATAGACCACCATCTTTCCGCCTTGCTTCAACAGGCGAAACGAAGCTGCATATCCGACCGAGGCGAAAAAGGCGATCATCAGGGGAGTTTCAAAGGACTTGTCGAATTGGAACTCGATCCAGCCTTGGGATTTCAAAACAGAAATAACAATGGCGACGAGAACACCACCAATGACAGGGGATGGCAGATTGTATCTATCGATAAAAGTAATTTTTGATTTTAGAAAGCGGCCCAAATAGACCACAAGGACTGCGAACGCGACGGTTTGAATGGATGATAAACTCATGTCTCAAGATTAAACGGCTCAAAGGGGGGCTGTCTAGGGTGCGTCGCGATATTGGGTTTACAAGACGGGGTAAAGCTCATAGATTGATCCTATGATTCGCGCTGTTGTCGTTCATATTATGATTGTGTTCAGCCTGCTCAATATTTGGAGCGTGGGCTTTGCATCACAATTTGACGACTGTTGTGAATCCCAGGTCGAGCTGACTTCGGGTGCCTTTCATGATGAATCTTCTCAACAAGTTAAATTAGTTAGTGAAAGTCATCAGGACGAGGATTGCGCAACTCAATGTGTTGATTGCGTGATTTGCCATAGTCAGTGCAATCAGCACGGTTTGATGAGTTTTTCTTCTCAACTATTGGGAATTGAATTACAGCAAGTATACAGAGCAGCTGCACTGGCGGATTACTCAGAAGCTCCTCTGCGCTCACAGAAAGAACCTCCTCGGGTTTAAGCACCCGTCATCTCTAATTAAAAAATGAAACAGATTTTTTGTCAGACCCCGTATTAGGTTTGGCTTTCATCAGGATATTTATAATGAAAATTATTTTTCTGTCGTCGCTGCTGTTAGTTGCAGTGGCCTCTAAGGCGAATCAAGAGGGTTTAACTCATCAACATGGGTTTCATAGTGAGTGTCCTTTGCCCAAAAACCCGCAAGAGGTGATCTCGTGCGTGATCACTCATCATCCTAATGCTAAAAGAGCATCCTTGGAATTGGATCAATCCAAAGCCCTGCAAGGCAAGGCTGAGCAAATTCCAAATCCTGAAATTGATGTCGAGGCGGTCTTTGGAAAAAATAGCGCTTCCAGCACCGATGTCGGCATTCTGCAGCCCATCGAGTGGGGAGGCAAAAGATCCTCGCGCAAGAAGATGGCAGAGTCGGAATACCTTCGTTCGGATTCAGAATTGAAGACCATTCAGGCGGACCTTATTTTGGAAACAGTTTCGAACCTGTATCGCTTGGCGCAACTTGAAAGAGAGAAAAACATAAACTCTCAGTCAATAACGACCTTTCAAAAGTTGGTGCGCCAGCAACAAGGACGCCCTGGATTGGGGCCCGAGCAGCGGGTCAGTCTGTCTGTTTACAGAATGGCGCTGGCTGAAGCTAAAATGAAGCAGTCAGAAATCCTGGAGGAGGAAAAGTCGCTAGAACATTTCTTTCATGTGGGGACCGGGCACGACATTCAGGAATTGCTTCCGGCTCTTCCTTCTTTGCCAAAGACCTGGCCTGAAGTGACCGACACGAAAAATGGAACGGAGGCTTCTCCTGCGATGTTGAAGTCCTTGGCAGAGATCTCGTATTTCAATGCTGAGTTATCTTCCGCCCAGGCCGAAGCCTGGCCTTCTTTGAAGTTGGGTCCGATGGCCAAGCTTGAAAAAGGACCTATGGAATCTGAAAACTTGTATGGCTTCAGACTGATGATGGATTTGCCGGTGCTGAATTGGAATTCAGGTGGCAAAGCCTATTCTCAGGCAGGGTTGAAAAAATCCGAAATGTTTGTCGAGCTGACACAAACGGAAGAGGCCCACGAAAGAGTGGAGCAGGTGCGGATTTATCGCTCGGCCGTTCAGGCTTTAAACGAAGCGCCGACCTCAGATGAAATCGACAAGGAATTTTCCTCCAACCAAAAGCTGGCAAGTCAGGGGTTGATCCCGAGTTCCCTGGTGGTGGAGTTTCATCGTCAAAGTGCGGATCTTATTCGCAGTCGCCATGGGCGTGAACTCCGGGCGATTCAGTCCTTGTGGCGAGTTTATAAATTTGATGGTCGTATCTTTAAGGAGTCGCCATGAAAACTTCGAATGCATTTCTATTTCTAATTTTAGGTTTGTTTTCTTCTGTTTCTGTGACTCACGAAGCTCCAGCCGAGTCGAATCGAGTCGGCCCCGGAAAAGCCATCGAGCAATTTGATGCAGAACAGGGATTTAAGATGTCTGAAAAGGCGATGAAGTCCTTGGGTGTTTCTTTTCAAAGTCTGGCAGGTAAAGGGCCGTGGCAGATTTCGAAAAGTGCGTTGATTCAAATTAAGCAGTCCAAAGCCGTTTATCGTCGCTATGATGGATGGATTTCAATGGTTTTGGTGAATGTGGTTTCTGAAAGCAAAGATGCTTTGGTAATTAAGGCCATCGATTTGGAACCCGGTGATGAAATCGCGGTCCAAGGTGTTTCGTTTTTGCGAATGACAGATTCTGATCTTAATGCGGGCACAGTGGACTCCTGCGCCCACTAGAGGATGTTTTAAATGATTTCAAAATTAGTTCGCTTTTCAATTTCATATCGCTGGTTGGTTATTTTCTTTACATTTCTGGCCGCCTTGGGTGGCTGGTTTGCATTTCAAAATCTGCCGATCGATGCGGTTCCTGATATTACCAATGTGCAGGTTCAAGTAAATACGGCAGTTGAAGCACTGAGTCCCGAAGAGATCGAGCGCACCGTCACCGTTCCTGTGGAGATTGCCTTGAATGGAATTCCCGGTGTGACTCAAGTTCGATCCATAACGCGGTTTGGAGTTTCTCAGGTGACCGTGACCTTCGAGGATAAGACAGATATTTACCGGGCCCGCCAACTGGTCTCTGAAAGAATTCAGGATATTTCCGATTCCTTGCCGGGTGGAGCCCAGCCCAAGCTTGGACCTGTGACATCAGGACTGGGCGAAATATTTCACTACGTGGTCGAAGCAGAAAAGCCAGCCGAGGGTGTAAAGCGCCTAGAGCAGCTTTCTGAAATCAGGGCACTTCAGGATTGGTATATAAAACCTCGACTGCTGACGGTAAAAGGGGTTGCTGAAGTGAACACCATCGGTGGTCATGAAAAGCAGTACTTGATTCATCCGGATCCCAAAAAGCTGTCTGCAAATGGCGTGCACTTCAGTGATATCGAGGAATCGATCGAGCTTGCAAATAAAAATGCGGGTGGTGGTTACGTTGAGCAGACGGCGGATCAATTTCTGGTTCAAGCCTTCGGACTGTTTGAAACCCTAGAAGATATAAAAAGCGTTCCGGTGCGGGTTCTTGAAAATGGTCGTGTGATCACGATTGGCGATATTGCTGAAGTCAGCATAGGCCGGGAGCTGCGTACTGGTGCCGCCCTTCACAACGGTAAAGAAGCAGTCTTGGGTACAGTGTTGATGCTACTTGGAGAGAATTCCAGAACAGTGGCTTTAAAAGTCGCGGCCCAAGTCGAAGAAATTAAAAAAGGACTGCCAGAAGGTTATGTCATCAAGACAGTTTATGATCGCTCGTATTTGGTTAACGCGACCTTAAGCACGATTGAACATAATCTATTAATCGGCGCAATTCTTGTGATTGTCGTACTATTCCTGCTGGTGGGAAATATCCGGGCAGCGCTTATCACCGCTGTTGTAATTCCTTTGTCGTTGTTACTGACATTTATTTTGATGCGACGTTTTGGGATTTCCGGGAATCTGGTCAGCTTAGGAGCGCTTGATTTTGGTATCATCGTCGATGGCGCGGTTATTGTCCTGGACAATTGCGTGCGGCATATTCACGAGCGCGCGAAGCTTCTGGGACGATCACTTCATGCGGATGAGTTGAAGGACACCATCCATGATGCGACTCTGGAAATCAGGAAGTCAGCGGGCTTTGGTGAATTGATTATTATCGTGGTGTTCCTTCCGATCTTTGCCTTTGTTGGGATCGAAGGGAAGATGTTCGTACCGATGGCTGCGACATTTATTTTTGCCATCTTTGCAGCCTTAGTGTTGTCATTCACTCTGGTTCCGGCACTGGCCAGCCTGATTTTGCGTGGCAGAGTCGAGGACACAGAGCCATGGATCATGCGCCAGGTGTATAGGATCTATAAACCAGCTTTGGAGTGGGGTTTGAATGCTCGCAAAGCTGTGATCTCTATCGCTGTGGTTTCAGTGGCAGTGGGTGTGTTTTTATTCTCGCGCTTGGGCGGGGAGTTTCTGCCTCAGTTGGATGAAGGCGCAATCGCGGTTCAATTTATCCGTCCGGTGACAGTGGGTATTTCTCACTCGGTTGCCCTGGAAGAACGCTCCCAGCAAATCATCAAGACTTTTCCGGAAGTCAAAGACGTCTTTGGCAGAATCGGTACTGCCGAGATTTCCATGGATCCGATGGGGCCGAATATTTCTGACACCTACTTGATGTTACATCCTGAAAGTGAGTGGCCAAAGATCGATGGTAAAAGACGTACGAAGGAACAGCTTATTGCCAGTATCGTCGAGGAACTTGAAGCCTCAGCTCCTGGACAAAGAATTCTGGTCAGTCAGCCCATTCAGTTGCGTTTTAACGAACTGATGGAAGGGACCCGTGCCGATGTCTCGTTGAAGATTTTTGGTGAGGATCAGGCGAAGATCACAGAAATCGCTGAAGAGGCCGTGAAAGTGATTCAGACAGTGCCGGGCGCAGGTGACGTGGAAGTCGAAGCCAAGGGTACAGTCACTGTTCTGGATGTTATTCCAAGCAAAGATATGCTGCGAAGAATGGGCGTTTCCTCCCGCGAAGTTCTGGAGGCCGTGGAAATCGGCCTTGGCGGACACGAAGTGGGTACTTTCTATGAGGGCATGAAAAAGTTCCCGATCGTTGTGCGTCTCAAGGACGAAGACCGCAGCAACGTCGAATCCATTAAGAACTTGCCGGTCGGCGTGACTACTTCGTCGACGATGGCTCTTAAAGATGTCGCGCAGCTGAAGTTTGTGGAGGCCTATAGCTCCTTCAGTCGTGAGCAAACCAAACGCCGCATCGCCGTCCTGGTAAATCCTCGGGGCCGCGATACGGAGTCCTTCGTCAGTGAAGCGCAAGTGAAGGTTGCGGAATCAGTGAAGCTTCCTCCGGGATATTACATGGAGTGGGGTGGTAACTTTAAAAACCTGAGTGAGGCTAAGTCGCGGTTGTTTGTACTGGGACCTTTGGCGTTGGCTTTGGTGTTACTGATGATCTATGCCGCCTTCCGAAATGTTTTTGAGACGGCCTTGATTTTCTTGTGTGTGCCGTTCGCTTTAATCGGAGGGGTTGTGGCCCTGATGATTGGGGGAATGCCGTTCAGTGTTTCCGCAGGTGTGGGCTTTATTGCCTTGTCAGGTATTGCGGTTCTGAATGGGGTGGTGCTGGTCAACTATTTCAATGAACTTCGTGGCCGAGGCATGAGCGGCAATCAATTGGTTCGTCAGGGCACACTGCTTAGAATTCGACCGGTGCTGATGACGGCCTTAGTGGATGTCTTTGGTTTCCTGCCGATGGCATTGTCATCAGGAATGGGCGCCGAAGTTCAAAGGCCACTGGCGACAGTGATTATGGGCGGGATTCTGTCTTCGACTGTTTTGACTTTATTTGTGTTGCCGATTTTGTATTCCGTATTTGAAAAACAGATTTTGGCGTTTTCCCATGAAAGAAATGTTAAATAAAATTGATTAACAAATCCTTAAGGAGGATCGAAATGAAAACATTGTTGAGTTCTGTAGTGATCGTATTGTTGTCGGGTTCTTTTGCTTTTGCTGAAGACGTGAAAACTCCTGCAACGGCTACACCGGCTTCCCCAATCGAGAAGGTGCAAAGAAAAAAGAAAGTTCATATGTGTGGTGAGTGCGGAAAGCCAGAAGTGGAATGCGAGTGTCCGGGTCACAAAAATGATCTGGAAAAGAAAAAGAAGGTAGAACAATCTGGTAAATAAAAAAAGGGGACTGAAAAGTCCCCTTTTTTATTAATACTAAAGCTAAATCTCAGACGTATCGTTACCGAAGATTCGGTGATAGCCCTTCATGAACCAGATCGAGAATCTTTCAACATATAGATGCAATGCCGGAATCACGTACAACGTCAGCAACGTGGAGCTGATCGTACCGCCGATAACGACGATACCCAAGCTCGTACGGCCCTTGGAAGCCTCGTTCAGACCGATCGCTACCGGAACCATCCCGGCAATCAATGCTAGGCTTGTCATGATGATAGGGCGCAGACGGGTGAAGCCCGCGTGGATCAAAGCTTCTTTAAGCTCTTTGCCTTCTTTTTGTTGTTCCATCGTGGAGTCGATCAACAGGATCGAGTTCTTCGTCGCCAGACCCATCAACATCACGCAACCGATCATCGAGAACAAGTCAAAGCTCGAACGCATGATGAACAAAGCATAGAACGCTCCGCAGGCTGCCAGCGGAATTACTGACATGATCGTAACCGGAACAATGAATGATCCGTACAAGCTTGCCAGAACCAGATAGATAAACATCACACCCAAGCCCATGGAAACCAGGATGTTTTGCATAAGTTCGGCAAAACGCTCGGCCTCACCCACGAAGCTGAAGGTCACGCCCGGAGGCGGTTTCAATTCAGTTTTGGTCAAAGCATTCAGTTCCGCCATCACGCCACCCAGGCCTTTTCCGCCCGGAGTGATATCGGCAGAGATCTGGATATAACGATTGCGGTTTTCACGCAAAATCACTGAAGGACCTTGCGCCGGTTTTAGTTCTGCCACGTTTGAAAGCGGAACCAGACGGTTGTTCAAGTTTGGAACTTTCAAATTGTCGTACTCTTTACGCAAGTCACGTTGATCCGGTTTCAAACGAACACGAACGTCATAGCTGACGCCGTTTTCACGGTAAATCGCCGGAGTCATACCCTCGATCAATGAACGAAGCTCCATACCGATACCAGTCAAAGTTACGCCGGACGCTTTTGCGATGTCCGATTTCATTTTAACCTGGTACTCCGGTTTCCCTGCGCGGTAAGACGTATCCGGTTGGGACAAGCTTGGATTTTTCTTCAAAACCTCCAAAACCTTGTTCGAGTACTCGATCAAAGCATTCATATCCTGACCGACGATGTTCAAGTTGAACTGACGGCTGTTTTGCTGACCGGGATTGTCGGTCACGATGATGTTGTATTTTTGCTGAATGTCTTTGAATTCTGCACGAAGGACATCCTTCATCGCCGTCGTATTTTTCTTACGCTGTTTTGAAGGCACCAGACGGATATATAGATTCCCTTTGTGCGCTTCCGAGTTGGATGAACCGATCAAGGCCAGAACGTTCTCGATTTCCGGGAACTTCTTGGCTTTCTCTTCAAGGATTTTTGCCACTTCGTCCGTACCATCCAAGCTTGCACCTGGAGGAAGTTCGAACATCACGAAGAATTCACCATTGTCCTGTGCTGGCAGGAACGTGAATGGAACCATGCGCGCCACACCCAATGACAGGAAGAAAATCAATACGCCAGCTCCGATGGTTTTCAGCGGATTCGCCAAAGACCATTTAAGGGTCACAACGTATTTTTCCTCCATGCGGGATTGGAAGCGGTCAAAAGCCTTCAAAGCAGCTTTGTTCCATTTACCAAATTTGGAAGTGGGTTCCTTGTGGGAGTGCTCGCCCGCAACGTAAGCGGATAACGCTGGTGCCACGAAAAGACCGTCAAACAAGGATACGATCATCGCAAAACAGATCGTTAAACCGAACTGTTTGAAGAACTGACCGACGATACCTTCAAGATTACCGATCGGACCGAAAACGGCAAGGATCGTCAATGTGGTTGCGATAACGGCAAGAGTCACCTCTTGGGTACCCACCACGGCGGCTTTTTTAGGGGACATGCCGGCTTCAAGTTTACGGAAGATATTTTCCCGCACAACGATGGCGTCATCCACCAGAAGACCCACGACCAGGGACATCGCAAGCAAGCTCATGATGTTGATCGAGAAGCCAAAGATACCCATCATGATACACGCACCCAACAGGGAGTTCGGCAGGGCAAAGCCCGTGATCAATGTGGATTTCATGCTTCCTAAGAAGAAGTAAACCACTATAACCGTCAACAAAACCCCAAAGAAGATCGACTCGTAAACGTCAAAGACGTTGTCGCGGATTTTCTTGGAAGTGTCCTGAGTGATGATCATTTTGCCATCAATGTTTTGCTCTTGAAGTTGCTTGTTCACTTTTTCAACTTTGCCACGAATATCATCGGCAACTTGAACAGAGTTCGCGCCGGATTGACGGTAGATTGCAAAGTTGATGGCTTTCTTACCATTCAAGCGGCTGCGCGTGGTTTCGTCTTGAAGAGTGTCTTCAACTTTCGCCAACGTGCCGATGGTCACCGGATGATAAACATCTGCCAAGCGCAGAACAGTATTTCCGATGTCATTCAGGGATTGATACTGGGAAATTGTACGGAAGGAATACTGAGTATTGCCTTCGTCAATTTTACCAGCAGGGACGTTACGTCCACCGGATTGCAGGGCATTGGATACGCTGGTCGCAGAAACGTCAGCAGAGTTCAGACGGTTGTAGTCCATGCTCACGTGGATTTCACGCTTGCGACCACCCAGGATGTCCACTTGACCTACTTGGTAAACTTGCTCGAACTGAGGCGAGATCACCTCTTTGGCCAAGTCATACAGTTTGCCCGGTTCCATATCCGACAACAACGTGATGTACATGATCGGTGCATCAGAAGGGGAGACCTTACGAATCACCGGTTGGTCGACGTCGTCGGGAAGATCGCGCATCACGTTTTGAACTTTGGCGCGCACTTCCTGCTCGGCAAAGTTCAGATTGGTTTTTAAGTTGAACTCAACCATTACCACGGAAACGGATTCCATGTTTTGCGAAGAAACTTTTTGCACACCGGAGATGGTGGCTAGTTCATCTTCCAAAATTTTGGAAACTTCCATTTCGATCTCTTGAGGGCCGGCACCGGCATAAGTGGTTTGCACCACAACGGTTGGCAAAGAGACATCCGGATACAAATCGATAGGAAGTTTCTTTAAAGAAATCATCCCCAATGTAAGCATCAGGATAACAATTGATAGGATAAATACGGGCTGACGAACGGATAATAATGCTGGTGACATAGTGGGCGGAAACTATCAGTTCGCCCGGAAAAGACAACAGAATCTAATTACAGGTCCCGAAGTAGTCAGTAATTACTTACATACTTATTTACAAAGTGAGGCCTTCTTAGGAGAGAAGTTGTAAATCATAACTCCACCATTCTTAAGGAGGCCTGATTTAAGCTCATCCAAATAAAGCGGACGACCACCCAGCTGCTCAACTCCAGCTTTGTCAGTATCAATCGTCCCGGCAATTCCCAGGCAGCCCCATGTTTCAACGTAAGGGCTTGATCCGTGTAGTAGCACGCCACGACTGTGAATATCTTTATTGCCGCTTTCCAGGCCTAGAAGTTCAATGCCGTCGTTGATGTTTCCAGCACGGGGAGGATTATAAGAGCGAGTCACGATAGCGCCATTGGGTGTGGTTTTTGAGCCGTCCCCGGAGCCAAAGCCATTTACTCCGCGAGCTACTGGAATTGGGTTTCTATCCAATGTCTGAGTCAGTTGACCCTCTGAGTTAAAGAAGTACATTTTTCCAGTGAGTTCGTTGTTTTTAAAATCGTTAAATATAAAGGTGTCTGAAGTAACTTTGCCTGTGGCCTTGTTAATTCGATGTGCTTCCAACGCTTGCTGAAGTCCGCACTGAAACAGGCGATCGTATCTAAGTTCAGGAGGAAGGTCTGTGCAGCTGTTATTCTGGCCAGAAAGTGAACGGTTGGTGCCTGCAACTTTTTCACTTAAAACTGCCGCAGATGCCGCCTTGGGGTCCGTCTTATCAATGCCAGATGTTACCAGGGATTTCGTTTCACCCATACCGAACAAATCACGAAGCCAATCAAAAAAGTTAAACTTACTGGATTGGTAAACCGCCGTATCTTCGGTCAATGTACAAGTACCCTTGGTGATACAGCTTTGATCGTTTGCGGAGAACGCGGATTTTGCAGCAACCAGCTGATTATCCTTCGCAAGACTTTGCAGCGTCGTCAGGTCCGCCGATTTGGTTTTGTTATTTACGGAATTCACATACACGACAGAATCGTTGGGAACAGTTTGCATCCCGGTCGGAGAGGAACTATCCAGTTTGCTGGGATTGAAAAAACCGTTTTTAGGTTTGGTCGCCGTCGTTGTGATCTGGGAACCTTTAGGTATTGCACCCACTGTTTGCAGGGCGCGATATTCTTCGGCAAGTGCATTTGCGCTTAACAAAAAAATGAAGCTGAAGATGACGGATTTCATAGTTTTTGTTTCCTTTAACTATATGAATCCATCGGTCTTTTCTGAGTATTTCTTAAGAATTTACGGGACTATTGGACGTTCAGTCAGTAGAGTCTGCCAGACCTAGGTAATAAGGATTCCCTGAATCTTATGCAGAAGCTCCTTGCGTCGCGCTGGCTTAGTCAGCACATAATCACAACCCGCATCAACGCACATCTGACAGTCTTCCTTCAACGAATGGGCAGTCAGGGCGATGATGGGCTTTTTAAAGCCGGCAGCGCGAATACGCCGAACTGATTCATAGCCGTCCATGATCGGCATTTGTATGTCCATTAGAATAAGGTCCGGATTGTTCTTTTCGGTCATCTCGATGGCTTCAAGACCGTTGGTCGCCTGTAGAATCTGCGAGTGGGTTTTGCGCATGTACATATCAATCAACATGCGGTTGTCACTGACATCGTCCACGACCAGAATTTTCGCTCCATGCAAATCGATTTCCTGATTCAGCAAACTGCTATTATCCATATGCCCCTCGGAAATGAATTGTCCTACTATTATCTAAGGGCGGTTTTGCAATTCGCGCAACTCTTTTGGTTTGAAGGTTTCGCAAAATCATTCCGTGATATGGCAAAGACGACGAGGAGTTTTTTGTCGCCGCCTTTGTGCGATTCACACATCAGTAGTTGTATCCGGTCCCGCGCAGGTAAACCCAGATATCAGAGCGTCCTATCAGATCAAAATGCAAGGCGCCGCTGAACGAACCCACCTGTTTTGGTGCGAACTTCACCGTGGCTCTGCAGGATTGTCCCGGCCATAAAGTGCCGCCACAGTTTTCGGTGTGGCTGAAGTATCTGCCGTTAGTGTCAATGTCGTTAATATAAAATGGATAGCTGCCATTGTTGCGCAGGCGAAACCGTGCGGTCTCACTTTTGCCTTTGCGCACGAATCCAAAATTGTAGTTATAGGATTCCTGCACCGAGATCGAATCATCGGTGATCGTAATCACCCCGTCATCAGTGGCGGCAGTTAAGGCTTCCATGTCCTCGGCAAAAACGGGCGGAACAAGGAACAGAGAAGCAGCCAGTAACAATATTGCTTTCACAAATACCCCCTTTTTCTTCATGATCACGAAGGGAAGATTTGGTGGCAAAATGTTATTTTCGCTCTGGCCGGGATCCAGTGTGGGCTGAAAATAAAAAAAGCCGCTGAGTTGAAGCAGCGACTCTTTTGACCAGTCTAATTTTCGTAAGAAAACTATTGTTGGATTTTACCAGTTACTTGGAAGTGCAAACCTACAGTAGTTGCACCAGCGCCGCATTGAAGAGCAGCGTCAGAAGCTGGAACGTAGATCGCTGCGCGACCGTGAAGGTATTTGTAGTTGTTGAATTTCAAAGAAGCATCAAGGAATGCTTTACCGTTAGCGCAAGCAGAAGTGCCTTCGATTGCGTAAGCGCGAGAGTCAACAAGTTGAGCTGTTTTGTTAACGTTGTCAGCAAGTACCAATGCAGAGTATTTGCATACAGAACCTTCTTCAGAGAACGTGCCTTTGATCAAAAGGTTATCCAAAGAGTAGTCAGTCGTCGCAGTTGCCAATTGAACATTGTAAGCCGCGAAGTCAGCTGGGATAGTTTGTGTTTGAGTGTTGCCATCGTCACAAACGAAAGCTGTGAATTTAGACATCCAACGCTCACCTGGAAGAGTCAAATCTTCGTTTGGTGCTGCAAAAGCAGAAGAAAGAGACAAAGTAGCTAGCAATACTAGAACTGATTTCATGTAGATCCTCCTAAAGGATTAGTTAATAAGGTGGAGTTGTTTTACCAAGAAGATTAAAAAGGGCAAGAAAACCACCAAAATTAAACTTTTGGTTTTCAATGCCTTTTCAACTCGCTTGCTTTAGGGGGATTAAGTGTATTTTAACGATGAACAAATGTTAATTAAGGATTCTAACAGAGGTTACGTACATAAGCTCGCAGGCGCCGGCGCCGCGGTCCTCACGCGTTAATGAACTTTTCCATTCGCCGCCATTTTTTCCGCTGAATAAAACCAGCTCACCATTCAGTTCAATCAGATTTCCTTCGCGAAGTGAAAGCAGTAAGTCCTTTATCACTTTGTTCGCGGGGATCATGTGAACATTGGCACTGTGGTGAAGCATCTCATTTTTCGGAAGGGGTGGGGTGCGCCATTTGATGTGATAATAACGTAGTGATTGCCCGATACTGAGTTCATTTAAAACTTTGGAATCCGACATCGGTCCCCAACCCAAGGCAAGGTCGATGGGTGAAATCGCAGCACCGGGGTCGAACCAAAAACGATTTGTGGAAAGGACTCGGGCCCGAATCTTATAGCGCGCCAAAGGCTCGGCCACGCCGGAGTCAAGGATGATGGCTTTGCGCTCGGCCTCGGGAATAGCTTCTTGCTGAGGATCCTCTTTGACCAAAACACCATCGGGAACGGCCACCGGGCGGCTATTCCAGTGCAGAAAGGTCGCTAATAAAACGGCCCCCAGAATGATGTTCTTTCGATTTAATTCCAGCATCCGATTATTTTGAGAGCAAAAGACGAGCTTAGCAAGTTTTTGTCATGGGATTGGACCAAGCTGTGGCCTGATACGTCAGTTTGAGATATTATATCTGTATGAATTTGAACACCGCTTTATTACTGATCGACGTCCAATCAAAAATGTTTGCTCCCTTTAAGCCGGTCCATGCATCCGAAGACCTTCTGGAAAACCTTCAGAAACTGCTGCGCTTGACGCGGGCTTCGGGGACGCCGGTGATTTTCGTTCAGAATAACGGGCAAGCCGGGGATCTTGATGAAACCCGAACAGAAGGTTGGATGTTGCATCCGGAAATGGAAATCCAAGGCGGGGACTTGATTGTGCAAAAGGCCTTGCATGACCCGTTTACCGGAACGGAGCTGCATAATGTTTTGCAAAAAAAAGGTATCAAAAAGTTGATTATCGCCGGAATGCAGTCGGAAACCTGTATCGCCGCCACTTGTCGCAAAGCTCACGAATTGGGTTACGGTGTGACGTTGGTCAGTGACTCGCACAGTACCTACGCAACGGGCGGCAATACCGCTGAGGAAATCATTCAGGGCATCAACGCCGAAATGAAGGAGCTTGTCAGCCTGTGGCGGGTCTCCGACGTGGAATTCTAAAACTGGCCCCTCAAAGTGTGGCGGCCAGCCGCCTGTTATGCTCCAAAGCATACAACGCAATATGCCCAGCCAGCTCGCTGGGCTTTTTCGTTGTACACCAAGTTTTTCTGATCAATCGATTGATATTCGCCCGCAACATTGCACAAGTGTGATTCAACGAAAAGATCGGATCCCATTTCAGCTTTTTAAGTTCACCCTGTCCTACGACGGCTCCGCGCCCACCCAAAACCGTAACGTGCTTTGCCTGCGGAAAGTACCTTTTCACATCAGATGGATAGGTTGGGTTTGAATCAGATCTGATAAGCGCATTCGGATGAACCAGTTCGGTCATATTTGAGAACAATTTTTTCCTAGCTTGACCACGGTGGTCCGGTCGATATCCGTATTTCTTTCTAGCGGGAACTGCCAGTTTCCCTTTGGCTGGCATCTGTGCAACTTCAAACCCCAATATCCTTCTCGTCTTGAACTCCACCATCAAAGTTACTGAGAGCGGTTTGTATTTGGTGTGTTCAAATGTTTCCAAGTCATCGAATTCAACCTCAACTGCCGGAGGAAGTTGTTTATTTTCTTCATGCAGTTCGGACTTTGCCGTCTCTGCCAGGAAACGAAATTTCCGTACCACTGTTTTTCGATTTATTCCCAGTATCCTGGCAGCCTCACGCTGACTTACAAGTCCGGTCATAAGTTTACGAACATCTTTATTTAAGTGACGTTTCTTTTGGGATTTTAAGCGACTTGTCGTCGCTGCGGAAAAGCTCATTTTGCATCTAAAACACCAGAGTCTGGTGAGCCGTTGGCCATCGGATCTTCTATAGTACGTTCCAAGTTTACGAATTGTCCGAGATGCGTCAGTTTGATCTCTTTGTAGGTGGCAATATGGGCATTTTGTCTTCATGCCAAGGGGCAATCGCAACTATTGTGCCCCTCGAGTTGGCTGGAGGTTGCCACATCATGAGGGGCCAGTTTTTGGAATTCTAATATTCAAATTCGATCAGATTTTTAAAGTAAGCCGGCACTCGGGCTTTGAAGCTTATTCTTTTACCGCTGTGCGGGTGATTGAATTCAAGTTCTGCAGAGTGCAGGAATAGATTTTTAAACGGGGATTGGGGTTTGCCGTACTTGGTGTCGCCCACAACTGCATGACCCAGTCCTGCCATGTGCACGCGAATTTGATTCTTTTTTCCGGTCAGAAGATTGATTTTTAAAAGGCTGAATTTGTCGGCCTCTTTCAGAACCGTATATTCCGTGATGGCAAGTTTGCCGTCATCAGAATTCTGGCTGGAGTGAACGACGTAGTCTTCGTCCTCACTCAAATAACTTTGAATGGTGCCGGATTTTTTATCCAGTTTGCCATGCACAATCGTGTAGTAGGTTTTGTTAAAAGATTTCCAGTTGTCTTTAAGTTTGTTCATGACCTCTTCGGTCTTTGCAAAAATCAAAACACCGGATGTCGCCTGATCCAGGCGATGAACCACGTGAACCACTTTGGTGGAGCGGGGATTACCCTTGCGCACATACTGGTTCAGCAGGCCGTGGACTGTGTTTTCGCGCTCCCATTTTGCGGCAACCGTCAAAATACCGGGTGATTTGTTGCCCACGATAATATCCAAATCATCGTGGAGAATTTCAAAACCTTTGGGTTGGTATTTCTTAGGGATCTTTTTTGATGTCGACATGAACTCATTGTTAACAGGTCTGCGCCCTGAAGTGTAGATCCTTTGGGCAAATAGTTGTGGCCCTTGTAAAAAGGGATGATCAAACTTTGGACAGGGGCTGGTTTTTTTGAGTTTTTCGAGGGGATCCTCTAATATGCGCCCATAAAGCTTGGAGGCTCCATGAAGCGTTTATTGGCTCTGTCTTTTGCAGTACTTTCCTTCAATTCAGCATTCGCGCAAACTAATGACGAAGTGACGGCTCTATTGGGCCCGGTTCCTTCAGACCAGGAATTGATCCAGCTTCAGGAAAAGGAATCCGTACAAAGACGCATTGAAATGGGTATGTGGGATAACTTTAATGCCTGCAAATACGGTATCAGAGTTCCTGATAAAGTCACCAGAGGCACCATCGCTTTGACTTTTGATGATGGTCCAAATCCTAAAACCACTCCGATTATTTTGGATACTCTGAAAAAGCACGGTGCGAAAGCCACGTTCTTCGTGTTGGGTGGTAAAATCGCGGGCAACGAGACCTTGATTCGTCGTATTTTGAACGAAGGTCATCACATTGCAAATCACTCCTGGAATCATCCTAACTTTCATACATTGTCAGTGGTTGATGCGAAAAACCAAATCTATCAAACTGACAAAGCACTTCGCCAGTTCGTTACGCCAAACTATCTTCGTTACCCGTATGGGAACTCCACGTGTTCTGCGAACGAATATGCAAACTCAATTGGTTATAATATCGTAGGCTGGAACATAGATACGTGTGACTGGGCTTTTGCGAACACAGGCCGTGTCTCTGATTCCTCCAACAAAACGTGCCAGGCGCCAGCAAGCTTGCGTGCGGATTACGCGGGTTATGTGAACCACGTGGTGGCCCAAACTAACGGTGGCGTGTTGTTGATGCATGATATTCATGCGAATACGGCAAACAGCCTGGACCGCATGATGACAATGCTTGAAAAACAGGGCTATCGTTTTGTGGATCTTGCTGATACAAATTTATTTCCGAAATTGAACGAATACTAATTCGCTTCAATAAGACGGTGGGAAACTTAAAGGAGGACCAAAAGTCCTCCTTTTTTTATGCCCGAATTCTATGGCGGGGTGGCCAACAGGGGAGTTGCAAGGATGCGGCGCTTGTAAGCGTCTTGCATCAACAGTCCCAGTGGCGTGATTTTCAAATAGAAAGCCTTGCCGCGATTCCCGGGTTTCACCCCTGGTAAATCCAACCCTGAGGTGGAGATCGGTAAAAAGATCTTTTGTACATCGTGAGCGGCATACACTTCAGTGACTTCATTCGTGGCATCGTTCGCCAGGAAGTAACTCCAGCCCGTGGCATTGTCATGAACCGCATCAATCCAGGTTTTGCCAGTCGGATAATTCGTAAATGTGGTCAGGTCATGCACCAGATGAATCTTCGGGGAGGCCGGGCTCGTTTTGGCAGTCACTTGCAGCACGCGGCCCTCATCAAACACCAGAAGCTCACCAGTGGAGTCTTCCTGCATACCAAAAATTCGGGCAAATCCCACACCCAAAGCATCGGCGCCATTGGTGAATGATGTGGCACCCACGGCTCCCGTTTTGCCAGCAATGGCCACGATAGAGTTTGTTGAGGTTGAAGCCAGTGAGCGGTAGATCGCCAAATTTGAAGTGTACGTGTTATTGCTATAGCCCACGAAATAGAAATTTGTGTCAGCCATGTAGGTGGCCGTGGAGCCCCAGTCCCAAATAAGATTTGATCCGCGATTAAAGGATGTTCCCAGAGTTGGCACAGTGCCAGACAACCCGGTGTGCATGTTGATCGTGCTGTTAAGATCTGCATCTGTGGCATCTGGCCACAACGCAGGCGACAGATTCACGCCCTCCCATTTGTAACCACCAGTCGAGCCGGTGTTCATCAGGATTTTACTGCCATCGTTACTTAGCTCCAAAGAACCATAGGTGTTCAATAATGAACTAAGAATGGACGGATAGGACGTGTCGATTTGTGAAATGAACGGAGTGCCAGGAGTTGTGGTGGTGTCCACTTTCATACGGCGCAAATGGCGAATACCGCGAGTGTATAGGTACTTGTTGGTGGAATCATAGGCAATACCAGCGATAGAGGTGAATGCCACCATGGATGGATCCGAGCCATTACCGTAAGTCAGGAATGGTGTTCCGCCAATCTTATTGGCTGACCATGCCGTATTGTATTTAATCTCAAAAAGTTCATTCGTATCGCGGGAAACAACGTAGACCGAGTTTTCAGAGCCTCCCATGGTGGCTTGAAATTCTGTGATTTTAAATGCGGGCAATTCCACATAAGAACCGCCATAGTTTCCTGTTGCCGTATCAACAAACGCCACGCGATTACCGCTGCGCACGTTAAGCATACAGAAATACTTGGAAGTGTCGCTGCCAAGGTACACCACACGCGAGCAGGGATTTGAAACGGCTGCCGAGGCAGAGGAAACCACCCATTTGCCAGTGCCGGAATTGTAGTCCATGCTGAAGCGATCAGTCGCGGATACTGAAGTACGATGATAGATGTAAACGCGGCTGCGATCCGGAAGTACGGAAATCCAACCGTTGTATTCCATCAAGCACTTAAGCCCGATAGCGTCGCCGACATCGCCGATGCTTGGTGTGGTGGACACGCAATCAGGCGTGTTACCGATAATCAGTTTTGGAACGCTGGATACGTTGTTCAGATCGATCTCGTAGTACGCTTTTACACGCACTGTCGTCGAGTAATAGGAAGGGAAGTAATAGTACCCGGATTTCAAATAGGCATCGTAAACCGGATTGGAGATCTGACCACTGTCATTTCCGTTGAGCTCGGGCACGACGCGATTCCAGACAATACTTTTATCGCTGATTTTAACCCGGGTGATGGTGCTGCAAGGACCGGATACGATCGTCATTTCGCCGTTGGTTATATCAATAATTCTGGGAAGATTGAATTGGGCCACGGTGCTGGTTGGACAACCTTCCATACTTCTGTCGCCCAGCCATTCGCTGACGATACCGGTCTGGCGATCCATTTTCATGATAGCGTGGCGCAGACGGGAACCATAATACAAGTTCGAATTCCCATCGGCAAAGACACCGTTGGAGCTGGAAATATCAGCGGCACTGATGTGAACCCCGTATTCCAGATTACCCGGGTCCCCCACTAAGATTTGCCAGCTTGAGTTTTGAATTGCAGACAGGGCCGTCGTGATAACGCCGCCTTCAGTTTTGCAGGCGACCAGAACGCGAATCGGAGTGGTGCCTGAAATTGTCTGACCACGCGGCGTGGTCGCAGGAATTGTCCAGTTGTAAGTTCCTGAAGCCGCCAACGCAGTCTGTGTACTGTCGGTGATTTTGAAATAGCTAAGACCGTCATCGATTGTATATTGGATACTGGAAATAGGACTGCTGGCCAGATCAATTTGCGCGTCTGTACTTGTGCAATTCCAGGTGATCGGCATGATTTGGGCTGGAAGATAAATACCCGAACCCGAAGGCGAAGTGACTCTGATAGTGGGAGGCGTACCCAGCTCCAGGCTGATGTTATCAGAGACACTTATCGACATGATACCTGCATTGTTTTTAATCTGGCTCCAAACCACCTGATTACCCGGAGAGGAACTAAGAACGTAACTCATGCCGGTTGCAGAGTATGGCACCCAGCCAACTCCGTTATCGACGTCTGGATCGAATTGCGTGGTTCCAAAGCGCATCCATGACGTGACTGAGGTTGAAGGCGTGACTGTCAGCATGGCATTTACGGAAGTAATACTGACGATAGCGGCCCCATCAGCCAAAGAGAAAGACGTGATGAGCGGTCTTTGCGACTCGATAATCAGATCCTTGATAATACTTGTTTGGTTGCCCGCTGAATCGGTGGTCGTTGCGCGCAGTTTGGCCGTGGTTAAAACCAAAGGCGTCGACCAAG
Source organism: Bdellovibrio sp. GT3 (assembly GCF_037996765.1). Lineage (NCBI taxonomy): Bacteria > Pseudomonadati > Bdellovibrionota > Bdellovibrionia > Bdellovibrionales > Pseudobdellovibrionaceae > Bdellovibrio > Bdellovibrio sp. GT3. The sequence continues at coordinate 1,478,032 of NZ_JBBNAD010000005.1, forward strand.
AGTAGTTAAAATTATAATTGCTGGCACTGGTTGCAGGCATGGCCTGCGTGGAAAGTGCTGACCAGGTCACGCCAGCATCGGAGCTGAATTCCAACAGTGTATTCTGGGAGGCGGAGGTGTGAATATCACTGACTCTCCAAGTAACGGTCTCAGTTCTGTTGACTCGTAAATCCGTGGTCGGCGCAATCCACGCCATGACCGGTGGGGTGACATCCAGAATGACCGAAGTGGTTCCTGCGGTTGCGGAAATATTTCCAGCAGAGTCTTTGGCCCAGACGCGAAGGGTGTGTGTGCCTTCACCAGTGATCGTAAAGTTATAAACCAGTGGCGTGGCGCAGGCCACCCAGTCCGAACTGCCAACAGCAGGAGAACCCACGGCTTCGGTGACAAGTATCATTGCCGTATCGGTGCAGTTCGCGACAGAAAAACCAACAACAGGATTGTTGGTGATAGCAGCAGTGGTCAATGTCACTGATGGTGCAGCTGGGGGAGTGTTGTCGTAGGTGAAGGCTGCTGGTGTGGTCGTTGCAAAATTTCCAGCGGCGTCCTCTCCGTAAAGGCGCAAATATCCGGAAGCTGATGGCGTGTACCCGGTATAAGGGGATGCGGCCGCGGTCAGTGTCGCAACATCAGTGTAAGTGACATTGTCAGCTGAGTACTGAAGAGTTAATTCGGCAACTCCTGAAGTTGCATCGGATGCGGAGAACGTCAAACTCATGGCGCCGCCTGAAATCGCCGGGACCCCGGATAGACTCAACGTTGGAGGTGTCATATCCAAAGTGACATTCACGGAAGTCGCAAGTGAAGAAATATTTCCTGCCGCATCCTTGGTCCAAAGATAAACAGTTTTACTGCCGTCACCCAATGACAATGTATAGTTGGCACTTTGAGAAGTGTTGGTGCTGCAAGTTCCAGAGAAAGCCGCGGAGGACACTCCAGCTGAAGTGGCACTTTCTGAAATCGCGAAGGTCGAAAAAGTATCACAGTTGACGAGGGCCGCGCCGGTGTTAAGAACCAAAGTGACTGCGGTCGAGTTTGTCACGGCAGGCGTGGATAAAGTCACGGCTGGTGAAAGGGCTGGGAATGAATTGAGTATACTAATATAGATAGGGTGCTCAAGAACTGCGTAACCCGCATCAATGGCGCCACCACCATCATCCGTTCCGACTTTTAAAACCAGTGTGTTTGCGCCTTGAGTATTTTTTCCCGGAGTAAAAGAGTAAGAAGCCAGGGTGCCATCAGAGTTGCCATTTAGAATCCACTCGTAGGCGGGTGTATAGCTGCCATACCAGTGCGACACCGTAACGGAGTGAGTTGCGGCACTCATTTCGTTGTAGTTGGCCGGTGCTGTCAGTGTATTTATTGAAGGTGGTACCAACGCCACAAAGTCTGAGATGTCATTCAAATTTAGAATTGCCACCAATTGATTTCGCTGTGTCGTTCCGCCGACGGCAATCAGGTTGTCGTACACTTCGGACAAGGATTCGGAAGTATCCACAGCAGGAACTGCGGTCACGGTGGAAATCAACGCTTCAATTTGTTCGTTACTTAAGGACTGCAGGGATCTGATGCCCGGTAGTTGAACGTAGGGAATAAGGCCCACCAAACTTGAAGCATAGGTGATGTCCTGATCACCGAGCCCTGTCACGGGTCGCGAAAGTTTCTTGCCGCAGGTGTCGGCTTTCAGGATGTATTTGTCACTCACTGAAGGTGGCGCAATACCCGGGAAGCTAAAGGCAAAAGAATAATCCATAGTGGTCGTAGCCAGTGCGGTTTCATTCACTGAGCCATCTGAATTCAAACTATGCAGGCTGATTATACGATCGCCAGCCGGGCAAGGTGCCGCCGAAGTGATACCTGGCATGAAGACCTTTCCGGATAGGACGGAAGTTGAGTCTTGCCAGATGTTAAGTTCGATACTGCAGGCAGTAAGCATCAGATATATGAGTACGCTCAGATATTTCAATATCTGTAGTACCGAATTCCTGAATAAAACTACCAGATTCCAAACGTGCATACTTAGACTTATCGGCCGAACCTGAGCAAAGGACAGAGAGAATCGTTAAGAAACTTTGATAAGTGACTTCAAATCATAATTTGGAAATTTGTTTTGAGACACCGTACGATTTCAAATTGCGATTTTTAATTTATATTTCTAATCAGATCGGAGGAGTTGAATATGAGTGTGAGAAATGTCGTATTGGTATCACTGCTAGCTGTAACTGCGGCTGTGGTAACACGAAAATTCCTGTTTGAGGAAAAGAAGAAAGTGACTCCAAATTCTGACCGATCGACCCCATATGATTTGGATGCGATGGATGATGATTCTTTTCCCGCAAGCGATCCTCCATCATGGAGTGGTGGTCACTACCACTAACTACCATAATCATAATGAGGAATAACTACTCCGCTTTACGTGAGCAAAGATATTGGGCGTCGGGTTCGTCTTTGCGGCAGGTGTTTTCAACCTCGTCCCAGCAACCCCGGCGTTCCTGACAACGGTCTTTGGCGACTATGTCCTTCATGAAAAAGATAAAGCCTACGGCGCAGATTAATATGAGTACGACGATGATGTCGTTAGTTCGTCTCTTTTTGATACATCAACTCCTGAAAAAACGTACAGTTAGAGCCTTTGCGCCTATACTATCGGCTGGTTCCACGAAAAAGTTAATGTTCAGAACCAAATTAAATGCAAATGGAGTCCTCCCGTGAAGTTGATCGTTTCTGTGGCAGTTGTGCTATTGTTTGCCGCTTGCAGTACCAAGGCCCCTTCCGACCGATACATTATCAATTCCATTAAGACCGCCGACCTAGATAGCTCCAAGTCTATCTCTCGCAATGAGTTCAAAATGTATTTCCAAGGGCGTTTCAGTCAAATCGATGCCGGAGATACGGGGAAGCTGTCAGCCAAAAAATTGTGCCCGGCGATCCTCGCCGAACGAATTTGTGAAGGAGCGGACGTGAATCAGGATAAGTACATCACGATTGATGAGCTCTATAACCGCCTGGATGGAGAGTTTGACCGGGTCAATAAAGACGGAAAAGGTGACATTTCTTATAAGGAATTTCACGAGGCGCTGCTACCGTAGTGCCAATTTGAAACCGCTCTTTGAGGTGCTTTCGCTCCCTAATTATCAAAGTCTTGCTTATTTAATCATTCTTTTCTAAGACAGAGCTGGCTTCGGGCCCTGTTTAGGAAATGTTATGTCTTTAGTTTCGTTCGTTTTGGTTTCGTTGATTTCTGTTGGTTCTTTCGCTGCTCAGATCCCTGACTTTTTGAAAAATCCATTTGCTGCAACTATCACTTCAACTTTGGTGACTGCCGAAAGCGCTTCGTCCTTTCAGCGTGGTCAGGTGACGTTGCTTCCATCCCGTAAGTCAGTTCCATTGATGGAGCGAGCTGTTGATTTCAACTATAGCTTCAGATTGCGCGCAGACGAAAAAGCTCCGTTGGTCTTCCTGATCCCAGGAACGGGCGGAACTTCTGAATCTGCGGGTGTATTGTTAATTGCAGAGCAACTATTTAAACAAGGTTACCACGTGGTGACCGTCGACAATCCATTTTCATGGAGATTCGCTGTTGCGGGCAGTAAAAGCGGTTTGCCCGGCTATACTCCCCGGGACGCAGCTGACCTTTACGTGGCTTTTAAGAAGGTTGCCAAGACTTTGAAAGCGGACCATGGAATTCAACCACAAAGTTATTCTTTGCTGGGCTACTCTTTGGGTGGTTTGCAAAGTTTGTTCATCGGTGAAATCGATCAAAAGGTGCGCGCTTTTGATTTCCAAAGAATTCTGATTATTAATCCACCGGCGAATTTGTTGTATGCAGTGGAAAGACTGGATGCACTGGCTGATGTGAAAAAGCAGATGACTCCGCAACAAAGACAAAACGTGAACTTCAAAGTGCAACGTGTGACCGGCGCGGTCACCAGTGGCAAGGTTAGTTTGCGTGATCCCATGCAGATGGATCAGATCTTTAAACAAGAGCGCTTCACTGATCTTGAGTTGTCCTATTTGATTGGAAACGAATTTCATGACAGCCTGGGTGGGATTATTTTCTCGACTCAGCAGGTTTCTGATTTGGGTATTTTGAAAGTTCCAGCGACCAAATACAAACGTAATGCCCGCAATGCGGAAATTTCGAAGTATTCGTTTGCCCAATACATGAATCTTTTCCTGCTGCCGACCTTGAAGCGCACGCATGGTGCTGACTACACGGTGGAGCAACTGAACCACGAGGCCAGCATCTTTGGCATGGCCGATGTTATTCGCTCCAACGAGCGTATCTACATGGTGACCACAGTGGATGACCTTTTCTCAAAGCCGGCAGATATTGCTTGGATGCAAAAGCAATTTGGCAAGCGTGCGCTGGTGTTACCATTTGGTGGACATTGCGGTTTCTATTCGTTGCCGGTCTTCAAGGAACACCTGAAATCGATCTTTTGATTTTTGTCAGATAGATTGATTCCACACAGTCACAGCCCAGGGGATTGGCTACAATCAACCCCAGTGAGGTAAGGCTGTGTATGAGATGAACTTGTGGGTTACGATTGCCTGGGTGGTCGGTTTGCTTTTGGTGGCGGCATTTGTCGGCTATAAATTCGGCAAACGATTTGGGGTTCCAGATTCAAACTCATCAATGATTCCCACTTCGATTTTGGGCTTGTTGGCTTTGATTCTTGGATTCACGTTTTCCATGTCAGTAAATCGATTTGAAAATCGCCAAAAACTGGTTTTGGCGGAAGCCAATGCCATTGGCACGACATATTTGCGGGCTGATTTTTTGCGAGACCCCCACTCAAAGAACATTAAGAAATATCTCAAAGAATATGTCGATGTACGGCTTAGGATTCTGCAGAAGTTTCCTGATGAGGCGGAGAAAAACGCAGTCGCACAGGAGACCGAACGCATTCAAGGTTTGATTTGGGGGGAAACGGTGGCGGCTTCTCGTTTGGAAACAAATGTTCTGACGGGTTCTTTTGTGACGTCTCTGAATGAAACCATCGACCTGAGCGCAAGCTGGGATTTCATTTTAAGAAACACCGTTCCCGGATTGATTTACTTTATGATCATTTGTGTTGCGATCACAGGCACCTTTTTTCTGGGATATATGAATGGCGCCAATGGTGGAGGTTCTCATGTCGGCATTCTGGCGCTGGCGGTTTTGTTTGCGTTGGTTATTGCGCTTATCGAAGATCTGGATCGTCCCCGCCGTGGAGTTGTGCATGTCAACCAATCCAGCTTGTTGCAATTGAAGCAGCAGATATCCAAATAGAACCAGTTATAGAGTGATGTCACCATGTGCCAATTGTCAAAGCTGATGCAAATCAAATAGAAATCCATTTAAAATTCCTTGTCATTTAAAAGGGGATTTTAATGAAGAGTTTTTTAGCATTGGCTGTATTGGGTCTGGGGCTTTCTGCTCAGGCGCAAAGCTTGGATTTGCAGCAGGACGCGCCGTCGTTAAAATGGCGGACGATTTCAAACGATGTGGTTCAGGTTATTTATCCTGATATCTTTCAAGCAGAGTCTGTTTATGTGGCAAACTTGGTTGAGCACTATTCCAAAGTTGTAGGTCAAACCTATGGCATTCAAAAGCCGAAGCAGTTTTCGTTGATCATTCGTGCCGAATCAGACCAGGCCAATGGCTTCGTGACCCTGGGGCCGCGTCGCAGTGAGTGGTTTGCTTCCAATTTGTATTTCCCGGCTATCGGTGCTTCCGAATGGTTTCAAACTTTGTCTATCCACGAGTATCGCCACGTAAACCAGTTTGATTATTTCAACCAAAGAACCGTCAAAGGGTTGTACTACATCATGGGTGATGGTGGTGAGCAGCTGGCTGCTTTCTTATCTCTGCCATCTTGGTATTTCGAGGGTGATGCGGTATGGACCGAGACAAAGTACACTGATTCCGGCCGGGGACGTTCCCCGCGTTTTATCGCGCGCATGAAGGCTTTGGTCTTAAGCGATAATATTCCAACTTACGATCAGTTTCTGAATGGGACTTATACAACCAAGGTTCCTAATCAGTATGTTTATGGTTATGCATTGATTTCCTATGCGACTCAAAAGTTTGGCGAGAACGTTTGGCGTGACGTGATCTACGACGTTGCCAAGTTTCCAAATCCGTTCCGTCTGTATTCCAGCTTTGAACGTGTGACCGGCCAGGATTTTGAATCCTTCTATAATGAAACTATAGCCGATCTTAGAAAAAAATGGGCTAAAGATGCGCCGGCACAGTTTGCACATGAAGAGTATCGTGATCGTATTAATCCGGTAAAATCCGGCGACCATCTTTACTATGTCCGCCAGACTTTGGACACTCATACAGAGATCATCAAGGAATCCAAAGGTCAGACAGAAGTTGTGGCGAAGATTCCTTTTTCCAAGGAAGTAAGTTCAATCTACTTCGGAAAAAGCAAAGCAGTCTATGCAGAGTTTATTCCGGATGTCCGTTATGGTCATAAAGGCACGACGGATGTGGCTATGATTGATTTGCAATCGGGGGATAAGGAGATTCTGGCAAAAGGTCATCGAATCTATAATCCAAAGCTAAATGCTGATGAAAGCAAAGTTATCGCAATTGAATTTAACCTGGATCAATCCTGGAGAATTTCAGAGTTCGATTTAAGCGGTAAGAAGCTGCAAAGTTTCACGTTGCCTGAAGGCAAGGTCACTGAAGCGCAATACCTGGATAATGACACTGCAGTATTGATCATGACTTCGAAAACGGGCGAAAAATCAATTGCCACATTGGATCTAAAGTCCCACAAAGTGAGCAAGGTATTGATGCCGCCTTCACGCAATTTGGTGAATGGTCTGTACGTTGATAACAAAATGAATATTCTGTTCGAAGCACAGTATAAAGGCGCGACAGATATTTTCCTGATGAATAGTTCCGGAGTCAGCCGTTGTACGGAGTCCAAGCTCGGAGCTTATACTCCCTCGTCCGATGGTGAAAGTCTGTACTACAGCGAGATGGATACTTACGGCTCAACGGTAAAAAAAGAATCGCTGACAGCTTGTAAATCCTTTGCAGCTGCAGAACTGATTGATTTTAAATACCTTGGCGACAATGCCTCTGATAACTACAACAAGTTTCCAATTCAGAAATTCCCGGAGCTGACTCAGCTTCACACTCAGAATGCAGAAAAGTATCAGTCTGAGGAATATGGTGACTTCGACAAGCGTCTGCTGATCCCGAATTCCTGGGGTTTTATGTATGACAAAGGTTTCAACCTTGGTTTTAGTTCAGACAACTACCTAAGAACATTGAGTCTGGGTGCTAATATCGGATCTGATGCGCAGGAAGGCCAAAGCTACGCCGGTCTGGGCTTTGCGATTAAAAAGTTCTACCCTTTATTCGTGCTGAATGCAGAGGATCGCAATCGTAAAATTACTGATATCGATTCAAATGACATCAGCGAATGGGAAGAGGGTAATGCCGGGATCACGATGTATGTTCCTTACACAAAAAGAAAAGGGATCTATACATTTAATGTCATGTTGTCTGGTGACGGGCAGTATACTGATGCGCAAAATTATAAATTTGACGAGGTGGAAGTCGCAGGAAGCAATTACTTCTATAAATCCGGCGCGCAGCTGGCGATGAGCTGGGGCCAGGATCAAAAACCAAGATCCCTGATTGCACCGTGGTTGTTAAGTTACTCTATCAGATATGACAATGCGGAACAGCCATCAGATTCCCGCTATTCCGGTTATCGTTCGTTCGATGAAGCTGTGGTTCAAACGCCAGGTGTGTTTACAAACGATGGATTGCAATTCACATACAGTCATCAAAATCAAAACGACTCACAGTCCGCTTATCGTTTCCTGCCGGGCGCAAGCACACTGGGTTATGCGTTCTCCAGAGGTTACAGCTATAAAGACGTGGCCGAATATAAAAAGATTTCTGCGAACTATGTCTTCCCAATTGCTTATCCCGATTGGAATGTGCCGAACTGGATTTACGTAAATCGCGTTTACGCTAATTTGTTCTTTGACTCGACGGAGACCAGTTCTCAGGTTTATTACACTCCTTTGAACAGTTACGGTGGGGAATTGCATTTTGAAACCAAACTGTTCAGAATTGTTCCGACAGTTCTGGGGGTTCGTGTCGTGCAAAGAATGCTGGACGAGGAAACACGCGTGGAGCCTTTCTTTGGCTTTTCAACCGGTAACCTGGTATTGGGCAAGCATCCGTTCTAGTGTTATTTGTCATATGAGTGCCTGCGACTTTACATCTTTCGTCGCAGGCAGGGCCCACCGATAATAAAGCCGAGGTGGTCAGATGAATCCTTGGCATGACGTCGACATGGGCGAGAACGCACCAGAACTGGTGAACGCTCTTATTGAAATTCCCAGATTTTCCAAAACAAAATTTGAACTTGATAAAAAATCCGGTCTGCTGATGGTGGACCGGGTTTTGTACAGCTCTGTTCATTATCCGGCCAACTACGGCTTCATTCCCCAAAGCTACTGCGGTGACCATGACCCTTTGGATATCCTGGTTCTGGGCCAAGCAGAGGTGTATCCGCTGTCCATCATGAGGGCTCGACCCATCGGGTACATGCACATGATGGATCAAGGGGAGTCAGACGACAAAATCATCGCCGTGCATGCCGATGATCCGGAGATGGTCACCGTGAACTCCATCAACGAACTGGCGCCGCACATCCTGAAAGAGATACGGAACTTTTTTGAAATTTATAAAAATTTGGAAAACAAATCTGTCGAAGTGCGGGATTTTTACGGTAAACCCGAGGCCTGCAAGGTGATCCTGGAGGCCCGGGATTTATATCAGAATATGAAAAGTGAACTGATAAAATAATGACTTATAGAAACAGGAATCCGGCAGAGATCACCACTCCAGAATAAAGCAGTGTGATCAGGCAAAATCCCATAATGTCACGGGCACCTAGTCCCGCAATTCCCAAAGCTGGTAACGCCCAGAAGGGTTGAATCATGTTTGTCCAGGCATCACCCCAGGCAATGGCCATGGATGTTTTCGCAATGGACACTCCCAACTCTTGCGCGGCGGGTAGCATGATCGGCGCTTGCACCGCCCACTGTCCACCACCCGAGGGAACGAAGAAGTTCACGATGCCGGCGGCGATAAATGTAAAAAATGGGAAGGTGGTTTGTGTTGAAATATCCACGAAGAAATTCGACATCGCACCGGCAATAGAGACTCCGTTGTCACCTTTGACCACCATTAATCCCATAATCCCCGCATAAAATGGAAACTGCAGGATGATGCCACTGGAACTGGTTGCAGCATTGCGGATGGCGATCAAATAACGGCGAGGAGTTCCGTGCAGTAGCACACCAGTGAACAAAAAGATGAAGTTCACGATATTTAAATTCAGATCCAGACCCTTCGTGAAAAAGTAATTCACGATATAGATCAACGCGATCCCTGCCAGCACCAGCGAAACCCATCGTCCATTTTCAATGCGATCCGCCCAGGTCGCGCCACTTTCATCAATGTCCATGTTTTCTTCCACTAACAGCTTCGGGTCCACCGTGACCACTTCATCAGCGCGCGGATGCATAAAGCGATTCAGAAAGGGAACTGTCAAAAATAACGCAATCACAATGAACAGATTGTAGGTCGAGAACAAAGTGTCAGAGACAGGGATTGCTCCGCTGACCACATTGTTGGAGGCTTTGGCTAAAGCACCATCGGTGGCAATGGTTAGCGGGATGGAGCCGGAAAGTCCCCCGTGCCAGATCAGAAATCCCGTGTAGGCAGAGGCAATCAACAGGCGGTAGTCGACATTCTTAACTTTCCGTGCGATTTCCTTCGCAAAAATGGCGCCGATTACCAAACCAAAACCCCAGTTGAACCAGGAAGCTGCCAGAGAGACGAACGACACCACAAGGATGGCTTGTGAAGGGGTGTGTAGTTTTGAGGCTATAGCGGACAGTGCTCTGGCGCAGGGGCGGGAGTTCGCCAAGGCGTGCCCCAGAACCAGCACTAAAATCATTTGCATCGAAAATCCCAGCAGACTCCAGAAGCCCTCATACCATCCGTTGATAATCTGCATGGGCCCCATACCAGTCACCGGGAATGCTGCGATAAACACGATAAAAGTAAGCAGCGCACAGAATATGAATGGATCAGGTAAGTATTCATTTACGACTTTGACAGATAAACTGATCAGCCTGCGAAAGATGCCATTGCGGGGGGATTTTGTATTCATGGTGCAACCTCTTATGTGAATAGTTCTATTAAATATTTTTGTTCAAAGTCTGTCATGCAGGAAGTTGGTGGAGTTGTTTGTTACGAGTGTTAATTTGCAGGACCAACCATCTCTTTTATTCACAAAGGATCCTCATGATTAAGTAGACTGATGTACGATAGAATAATTGCAAGTCTCGCGTTGCTGTAAAATTCCCATAAAATCCCTAAAGTTGGCTCGGCATCAGCCCGAAGTTTTTTTGACATCAATACATCAACGAGGAGTCCGACGTGCGCAGCCGAAGTTTAAATTTCAAAATCATGGGTATAGTCGGAGTTATGACCGTGGGCGCTCTGTCGATCACTGGTGTGGGTTACTGGGGTATGGCAAGTTTGAATGAAATTCTGGAGCGGGCCACTCAAGTGACGGCGCAAAGAAGTCACAAGGACCATTCTTTAAACTCATTATTTCAGGATCAATTGATTCAGGAACGCAATTATTTGTTGAATCCGTCTGCTGAGGCTCGTCGCGAAGGTAAAACCAAAATCACAGATGGTGATAAGGCCATTCGCGACATGGTTGAATCCCGTAAAAAAATATCAGGTCCTGGTGGTTTGAAAGACCTGGCTGATTTTATGGCCCCCTATGAAAAATGGGTTTTGCTAAACCGCGAAATTATTAATCTGGTCGATACGGATCGCGCCTCCGAGGCTGTCGCCTTGCTGCTGGAGAAGGGTCGTCCCATCCGTATTGCTACCACTGCAGTGACTGACCGTATGATCGCAAGTGCGGCCGAAGATATGGCCGCCGATAATAAAGAAGCGGAAGAAGAATACGCTCGCGCCAATTCCTTGATGACCGTGGGCGCGGCCGTTTCAATTTTGTTGGGTCTATTAATGTCAGGCTTGGTGCTGCGTGCGATTGGGCGCTCTATCAATCGAGTGATCTCGGACCTTAACTCCAACTCAACGCAAGTAGGACAGGCTTCGCAACAGATTGCCAGCACCTCTTCTCAGTTGGCGGAAGCTTCTTCAGAGCAGGCGGCTTCACTTGAGGAAACCGTGGCGACTCTTGAGGAGCTGTCTTCAATGATTAAGACAAACGCAGCCAACGCAAATCAAGCCGCCAAGATGTCAGCAGACACTGAGGTTATTGCTGGCAATGGCGACAAAGCGATTAAGAAGCTTAAAGAATCCATGAATGAAATCTCCAAGGACTCAAGAAAGATTGAGGAGATCATTACAGTCATTGATGATATCGCATTCCAGACTAATCTCTTGGCGCTGAACGCGGCCGTTGAAGCTGCCCGTGCTGGGGAGCAGGGAAAAGGTTTTGCAGTCGTGGCTGAAGCCGTTCGTGCTCTCGCGTCCCGCAGTGCCACCGCGGCCAAAGAGATCTCAGAATTGATCAAAGGCAGCGTTGATAAAATTGAAGTGGGTTCCAGCGAAGTGAGCTCCAGTGCGGAAATTCTGCAGGAGATCGTGGCTTCTTCCCATAAAATGACCGAAATCAGTCGTGAGATTGCCTCTGCCAGTGACGAGCAGGCCAACGGCGTCGCCCAAATTGGCAAAGCGATGAATCAGCTGGATCAAGTGACGCAAGTGAATGCGGCAACATCTGAAGAGGCCTCGGCGGCTGCGGAAGAGTTATCAGCACAAGCAGACCAACTGAATCAAATCGTGGACCTTTTGGTAACGACGATCAAAGGCGGCGACGCGACTATCGAGATCAAGGCGGAAGGGACTTCGTTTCATTCCCAAGAGCCGCGTGTGCATGCAGAAAGAATTGCTGCCTAATTAGATTGATCTTCTTTTAAACATTGGAAATCATAGAAACATGGATTCACCTGTTAATGATCTCCTTTGGATCGAAGAGCTTTTGCCGCCCGGATACGATGCCCATCCCAAACATGGCGGCATGGCATATTACGTTGATATGAAGCTTGTGATGATTCTGGTGGAGCGTCGCGGGCTTTATGAACACAAAGGTGTGTCTTATCCTTTCGAGCTTTGGAACGGTGTGATCTTTCCTGTCTTAAAAAAAGCCCAGAATGCCTTTTTTCTGAAGTATCTGTTTTTGGAGAATCATCCGGCCAATAAAGATTGGCTGTATATTCCTGCGGACCAGGATGACTTCGAGGATCAGGTCAAGCAGATGATGCGTGAGATCTCGAAGGCAAATCCGTTGTTGGGACTTCCGGTAAAAATGGATGCGCCTGATTCCGCGGAAAAGTCAGCAGCAGCCAAGAAGAAGACCGCCAAGAAAGTTCGCGCCACCAAGAAAAGTGAAAACGCGTACTTTCTGTCTATCGCCAAGAAGCCTAAATAATTCAAACTAAGTCTTAGCCGCCAACAAACAAATCTTTTCCGCCAATTCATAGGATTTTACAAATGAAGGGATTGGCAGAAACTCGTACTTTGAATGAAAGTTCAAAGCGCCGGTGAAAAAGTTGGGCGTCAGAATCCCTTTTGCCGACAGGGCCGCACCATCGGTGCCTCCGCGCATCGGGATGACTTTGGGCTCAACGCCAATTTCCTTAAGTCCGGCAAAAATCAAATCAATCGCCCTGCGGTCTTCGCCCAGGGCACTGCTGATATTGCTATAAGTGTCAGTGATCTTACTGCTGACCGAAGCGGTCGGGTATTTCTTCTGAATTTCTGCTGTGGCGTCGGCAATTTTCTTTTTGCGCATGGCAAAACTGTTTAAGTCAAAATCGCGAATGGAAGCGGTCAGCTTGGCTTCTTGCTGAGTGGCCGTCATTCCATTAAACCAGATATAACCCTCGCGACCCGCGGTGTTTTCCGGGGTTTGGCTGCGATCAAAGAGGCTGATAAAATCCTGAGCCATTAATATTGGATTTACCAAAACACCCTTTGCTGACATCGGGTGAGCGGTCACTCCAGTGAACGTCAAGTCGGCCGTTGCGGCATTGAAGTTTTCATACACAACCTCGCCAAGTTCACAGCAGTCAATGGTGTAAGCGAAGTCCACATCAAACCGGGACAGATCCATGGCCTTGGCTCCTAAGAGTCCGATCTCCTCGTCAGGAACAAATGCGACGACGATATCGCCGTATTGCTGTTCCTGGGAAAGATTCGCAAGCAACGTCATCACCACCGCAACAGCGGCTTTGTTGTCAGCACCCAGAACACTGGTGCCATCACTGAAAATGACGTCCTGATTTTTGTAGGGCAGGATCTCGGGGTGTTCGGCGGTGCGCAGCCAGATATTTTCTTTTTTATTCAGGCATACATCCTCACCCGTGAATTTCAGGATTTGCGGATGGATGTGCGGACTCAAACCCACGTCAACCGTGTCGATATGAGTGATAAAGCCAATGCGTGGGCCGCCCTTTTTAGTGCCGGGCTTTACCGCCGTCACCGTGGCATTTTGATCGATCACAATGTTTTGCAAGCCCAATGATCGAAGTTCATCGGCCAAAAGTTCTGCAAGCTTTTGTTGTCCGGGAGTGCTGGGAAGTGATGACGCATTGTCATCGCTCTGTGAACTGACGGCAAGATATCTAAAGAAACGTTCCACTAATTGTTTTTCAAGGTTCTGAGTCATGTCGATATTGTGGATTGTCTTTTTAAAGACTGTCAACGGGGAGTCTTATACAGAAGACGACCCCGCTGTGGAAATTTAAATTCTTATTGGATTTTACCGCGGATTTGGCTGGCGCGTTTTTTATCTGAAGACAGCGCAGCAGCTTTTGTGTACATGGCATTCGCTTTTACAGTTTGCGACTGCATCGAATACGCATCCCCCAAATGTTCGGCGATAATGCTTGCCGAGGATTGCTGCGCAAAGGCTTTCTCCAGCACTTGCACGGATTCAGCAAATCTTTTTTGCTTAAACAACACCCAGCCCAACGTATCCATCACATAGCCGTCCTGCGGGTTCAGTTCCAAAGCACGACGGGCAAGTTTTTCGGCCTCAGGCAGTTGTTGATTCATTTCCGCCATTGAAAACGCCAGGTAGCTCATGCTTTGCACGTGATCGGGCTCCAGCTCCAACACTTTTTTCATTTGTTCAATCATGGCAGTTTTTTGGCCCAGTCGATCCAATATCAAGGCATGCTGAAACAACAAGCCGACGTTGTGGGAGTACTTGGAGAGACCTTTTTCCAATACACGAGCAGCCCCCAGGTAATCGGCCTTGGCATCAAGCAGGGAGGCATACATCGTATACATCTGTGCTTTGCCGGCATTCGATTTAAGACCATTTTCAGTCAGAGTCAGGGCCTGATTAACCTTGCCCTGGCCTTTGAGTAAATAAGCCGCATGCACGATCGAGTCACTGAAGTGCTCGCTGGTTGCAGGGACCATCATAAAGTTGCGAATCGCGTTTTCCGCATCCCCCAACTCCTCATAGACAGCGGCCAGGTAATAACGAGCGGCATGGGCACTTGGGCTTTGCGCCAGAATGTGCTTCAAGCTTGCGATGGCCTGAGGGTGGCGTTTTTGTTTAATCAAAATAAGCGCCATTTTCATCTGTGCTTCCAAAGAGGAGTTGGCACCTCCGGCAATGACTTCGAATTGTTCATAGGCTTTATCCATATTGCCATCGTCGATATAGATCTGCGAAATTTTGTCGGCAACACTGGCCACGAAGCCATGTTGTTTTTGGAAATCAAGGCACAAAGCAAGGGCTTTGCCGCGGTTCTTCTGTTTTAAATAAAGATCCGTCAGGGAGACCAGGGCATCTTCATAGTCGTCTTTGGACTTTAGCGCTTTTTTAAATGCCGCTTCAGCCGCCGCTTCATGCTGTGCACCTTTTTGCTCCAAGCGAATCAGACCCAGATAATAGTGAATTTCATGAGGGGCCGAGTACTTTGAATCCTTTAACAGGTTGTTGTAGTACTGCTCTGCCTTGGCGTATTCTTTTTTATCAGCATAAAGTGCACCAATATAAACGGGCGCATCAGTATTCTTTGGATCAAGTTTCAACACCGTGTTGTATTCAGAGATGGCCTTGTCATAGTTTTTTTCTGCAGAATAAAGCTTCGCCAGAACCAGGCGTGCTTCGATATTGTTGCCATCTTTTTGAACGGCAAGTTCGGCGTGCTTAAGGGCTTCTTTATTCTTTTTGGTTTTCTGATACTCAGTGGACAGGCGCAGATGAACGGCTGCGGAGTTTGGATCCAAAGCTGCCACTTTCTCGAAAAATTTAATGGCTTGCGCGGGTTTGCCCTCGCGGCTGTAAACATCACCGACAATGAATTGATAGTCAGCTTGGGCCCGCACATTTAAAGGATCAACAGGCGAGTTGGGAGCGTTGATGCTTGCTAGTTGCTGGGACTCCAACGATTTCGTGGACATTCCTGCGCAAGCGGTAAGGGTAAGCAAAAGACCAATACTTGCATTTGTTTTAACGAAAGAAAGCATCTGTTCTCCTTGTCAGGATACAGTGTAAAGAACTTTGCAGATTTATAATAAATTTGTTCTAGATCGGGGAAAGTCCTCGTCTTTTAGCCCGCTCTTTGTCGCCTGAAACTGGCCATGGGTGCGGTTTGCGTGGTTTATTGTGAGGGATGCTGTAGTAATGGTTCGGGTCAAAGGTGGTGTGTTGACTGTATGGACAGTCAGGAACTCTTTGCAAATGATCAGAACTTAAAAGGCCATAAGAGCCGGATTTGGTGTATTGTGCCGGCTTTAATATGACTCCCGATATGAGGTGATTTGTGTTTCTAAAATTTATGGTGGCAGGACTTTCTTTGAGTTTTGGTTCAATGGCATGGGCTCAGTCCGGTGTGCAAAATTTTGTAGAGAACTACGCGAAACTGCCCAAGTCCTATGATGCAGTTCAGTTTCGGTCCGAAGGATCCAAGCTTGGTAAAGGGTGCACGCTTTCTATGTCGGGCGGGTATCTGCTGGACGGAATGAAGTACCTGCAACTTGCAAATGATTTGGGCGAAACGGTTTTTGTCGCGGTTGACTCCAAGCAGACTTATTCGGGGAACACACTGAAGCTAAAACAAAGGGACGAAGAGCCAAATGAGTTCGGCGCGCCTTATCAAGTTATCAACTCTCTTAAAATTAAAGTTGATGATAGTGGCTTTCCGTTGAAAGCTGAAGGCCGAATTGATCGTCAATTCCCATATCGTGACACTAAAATTTCCTGCGAAGGTTTTCAGATTCGCTAAAAGGCACTATGAAGTTAATGGGCCACCGAGGATCCCGCGACCGGGCTCCTGAAAATACGATGCGCTCCTTTGAGGCGTTGCTTAAATCAAAAGTCACAGTGGTGGAGTTTGATATTCACCAGTGCGCCGACGGGGTGTGGGTGGTCCATCACGACGACACCCTGGATCGCACGACAACCTCATCCGGTCCTGTCGCTGTTAAGTCCTGGGAAGAGCTTTCCCAAGTTCGCACCAAAGAGGGTGATAAGCTGCCAAAGCTCGAGGACGTGCTACAACTTTATAAAAGCTCCGCCATGGAGTTGCAGATTGAAGTGAAGTCCCCAGGTAATTTTGCGAAGCTTGGCGAGTTGCTAAAACAACGGTTTGATATTTCACGGGTGACCGTCATTTCCTTTAACCATAATTGGTTGCATGAATTCAAAACCACGAATCCGGAAATTAAAACCACCTGTTTGCTTTTTGGATTACCGATGAATCCGGTGGAAATCGTTCGCGCGGCAAAAGCTGACGGGATTTCCCTGAGCGTAAACTGGATTGATGAGTCCGTTGTTAAGAAATGTCATGCACAGAACCTTAAGGTCACCGCTTGGAATGCCAACGACATTGAAGTCTTCAAAAAGATGAAAGCCCTTGGTGTTGATTTCCTTGGAACCGATACTCCATTTACTGCCATGGAGTGGGGTTGATCCCTGCCTGTTGAATTTCAGTTAAGAAATGGTTCAGTATGAAGGCCTGGTCCAGCTAGGTCTTCGTCCAGCGATTATCGTCTAGAATATAAATCAAAATAAAATCAGTATGTTATGCGACAGGGAGAAATATGAGAAATTCTAAACATGAGGTTGGAAACAGTTTGGATTACGTTCT
Organism: Bdellovibrio sp. GT3; assembly: GCF_037996765.1. Classification (NCBI taxonomy): domain Bacteria; kingdom Pseudomonadati; phylum Bdellovibrionota; class Bdellovibrionia; order Bdellovibrionales; family Pseudobdellovibrionaceae; genus Bdellovibrio; species Bdellovibrio sp. GT3. The sequence goes on from NZ_JBBNAD010000005.1 coordinate 1,495,225, forward strand.
TTGTTTGTTTCTTAACAGCAGGTGAGAAGGCCTGGGCGGTAGCTATTGAAGTTTCCAGCGGCGACACCCTCAGCGCCGTTGCGCAAAGATACAAAAACGACAGCGAGCGGATTTACGGTAAACATGGCTTCCTTGCACAGATTCTTTCCTTAAATCCTCATATACAAAATCCACACAGCATTGCACCGGGCACTCGAATCACATTACCAGAATCCGTCAAGATGACTCGCATGGTGGCCGCTGAAGAGAAATCAGCAGAGCCGTCACAGCCCGAATCGCAACCTCCACCGCAGATACAACCTTCACCTCAGCCTCAAGTCACAGATTTTGTATGCAAATCTGAAAAGACGCTGGATCGGGATGTCGCTTTTGCTTTGGGGATTGATTTTGTATATTCCAAAATCGAAGCTCGTGATGTGTTAAGTGGTGGCAAAGCAAGTTACGTGTCTGATTTGATGAATCGATATCGTCTGTCCCTGGTTATGGAGATCGTTCCACAGATTCTATGGAAGACTGAATTCTCCATTCAAAAAAACAAATACCTTTCACCGGACGCGACGATCACATTGAACGATGCGCCAGATACCAAGCGCGGTGAAGTTTCGCTTGAAAAAATCTGGGACAGCGGGTTTCACGCACAAGTTTCAGGTGGCATTCGTCAGCAGATATTTGTGCGCAGAGAATCCGCGAGCCTTTATCAATGGGACCTTTCAACTATACCGTTTATTGGATTGGGAATTGGCTATGATTTCGCCAATTGGCGAAACCATACATTGGGGGTTTCAGGTCGTTTCAACTATCTTATGTCTCAAGGGTCGGGAGTTCAAAAAATTCAGGAAGGAACTCAGTCCGAGTTTGATCTTCATCTGCGGACACAAAAGAACGGTCTTCTTTTGCAGCAACATGTGGGGGTTTCTTATGAGTCCCAGGATTCTGAAATAGTTGAGCAAAAGATGACCGAAGTGCTTTTCGGATTTTCATTGGGGTATGCATTCTGATGAAATATAAATTCGGTACATTTCTTATTTTAGCTTTTGCAATTACCGGATGCAGCAACCCCCTGGGGGATTCATCGAAAGCCGATACTGCATTTTCCCCCGGTTACGAGTCGCCGGCGCCAACACCGACACCATCTCCAACTCCCACACCATCTCCAACGCCTGTGGCGGTGGCAGTTGCCGTGGTTACGGATCCGACCGACGCAGTTGCAGATAATAATTTATCCATGACTGTTCAGATGAAGGACTCTGGCGGAAATGATATCGCTACTTCCGGAGTCGTAATTACCGCAGCCCTCAGTGCGGGGCCATCCGGTGCGGTTTTGGAAGGAACGACCACCGCAACTACCAATGCCTCGGGACAAGCGGTGTTCACCAATCTGCGAATTAAAAAAGCGGGAAGTGGGTACGTACTCACTGCCTCAAGTTCTGGTTACACCTCAGATACCTCATCGACATTCGCGATTTCACCGGACGCGGCCTCAGCATCGACTTCGTTAATTTCCGCTTCTGTAGCGAATATTCTTCCTGACGACGTCGATGCCTCTGTCGTGACCGTGACCTTAAAGGACGCCCATGGAAACACTATCAGCGGGCAAAGTGTCACTCTTGCGACTGGTTCAACCGGAGCAGCCCTCACTCAGCCGTCCGCAGTGACCAATGCCAGTGGGGTAACCACAGGATCTGTCACGGGCACCACTGCCGGAAGCAAAGTCATCAGTATCAGCAACCCGGTGGGATTAAGTTCACTCACAGCGACGGTGACGGTGCAGGCTTTAAGCCTAAATCAAACGTGGAATTTTAATTCCGCAAATTCAGCAAGCTATACACTGTCTGATACAAGCCTTGAGTACACGGCTTCCCTTTTAAGGCTTCGGGATCTCAGTGTCGATAACAGCAATGACACCTCTTTCGGATTTGGTGCTGCTGCCAGCACCACGAACACGACATGGACCAGCCCCAATGGGTTACACCTAAACGCCACCGGAATGAGCAGTGGCTCAGGAAGTTTGACCTCGCGACACTTTACTTCGGCAGCGAACATGGCATGGACAGGGCTTTCGTTTACGTCTCTGATTCCCGCCGGTAAAAAGCTGCCCAACAATCGTGGTGTGGAGACCGGCTATGGCTCGGGCAACGTCGATATGAGCAGTAACTTATTGCTGCTTCATCTTGATGAAAGCAGTTGGGCCGGGGGGACTACATACGATGTCACGGACAGTTCCGGTCGCGGGCACACTGCCAAAATTACCGGAGCGGTATCGGTCAGTAACAGTGGAAAGTTTGGAAACTCGGCAAACTTAAACGGCGGATACATCGAAGTCCCGGCGCACACAGAACTCTCGGGAATGGCTGATATGACTTTTGAGGCGTGGATCAAACCGGCAGTCGGCGCAATCAATGGAAATCCAGCGCCACTGGCATCGTACCGCGTGGGTTCGGGTGGTACGAACTACGCATTTGCGATCTTTGCCTATACCAGCAAGTACCTGAATATCGACATCAACTCATCGACCAATCGCTACACTTCAACCTATGTGGTTCTTGAAAATGTTTGGCAGCACATCACCGTGACATTTAAAGGGTCAACGAAAGTGCTGACGTTATATGTGAATGGCGTCAGTGTCTGGACTCAGACGACGTCACAAAGTGCGATTTCGACTCCGGATCCAACACAAGCCTCTTTTTATATCGGAGCGATGAAAAGTAATACCAACTACTATAAAGGTCTGATTGACGAAGTCGCATTCTATTCCCGCACTCTGGGGTCAACCGAGATCCTGGATCGCTACCAGCGGGGCGCCATGCGATCCAAGTTCCAAGTTCGGGCCTGCACCAGCAGTTGCACCACAGAACCTTTTGTGGGACCGGATGGTTTGTCGACCAGCTTTTATTCTGAGTTTAACAACACCACGCTGTCGAACATCACCAATTTAACGATACCGGGATTTACCGCCGAAAAAGACTTTCAATATAAAGCGACTCTGGAAACAGATTCGGTTTCGTTGACTCCCAAAATCAGTTCGGTGTCGGTGACGCCAGTGGTGTACAGTATTTTAAGTCCATCGGTAACCAGTTCTGAGATCACTTACAGTTACCTGCACAGTTTTGCCGCCAGCAGCTCGGGCACTGGGGGAGTGAAGTATCAGTTACTTCGCAATGGCAATCCTTACTATCATGATGGCAGCGGCTGGGTTGCCGCCTCGGGAAGCTTAACCGCAAACACGGTGTCCGAAGTGAATGCCAACATCAAAAGTTTTCATCGTGAAGTGGGCACGGGGGCTTTAAAGATCCGCGCTTATTTTACCTCGGGAGTATTTGGCACAGACCCGATGTCCCTGTCGAATGCAGTGGTTACGGGGATTCCGTAGTTTCCATGGCATCTTTAATCGCGCGCAACAGATCTGATTTATTGATTGGTTTTGTCAGGTGGGCATTGCAGCCGGCTTCCAGGGATTTTTCCACTTCCTCGCGCAGGGCATGAGCCGTCAGGGCGATGATCGGTTTCTTATATCCTTGCTCACGCAGCTTGGCGGTGGCCTGCAGTCCATCCAACCCCGGCATTTGAATATCCATCAAAATAAGATCGAATTCCTGAGCTGTTGCCAAGCGGACCGCTTCAAAACCGTTGTTGGCAAAGGTGACGTTGAAATTATCAGAATTCAAGTAGGCACGAATCAGGATTTGATTGTCTGGTGTATCCTCGGCCAGAAGCACGCGAACTGTCTGACCGGCAAAATCCGCCAAGGTCACTGTTGGTTTTGGTTTTTTAGTTGTTGGGATATTCGCAGAGTTCAGGTTCTCTTCGGCCTCGGTGGTCAGAGTGAAAAGGAAGGTGCTGCCAACTCCCACGGTGCTTTCAAGTAAAGACAAATTTCCACCCAGGGCGCGGGCAAAGTGGCGTGACAAGACAAGTCCCAGTCCGGTTCCGCCGAATTTTCTGATGATCGAAGAGTCCGCTTGTCCGAAGGCCTGAAAGATCTGTTTTTGTCCGTCTTCAGAAATACCGATCCCGAAATCCTGCACTTCAGTGAGGAGGCGGACCTTGCCGTTCAGTCGTTCAGCTTTCACCCGGATCTGAATGGGACCTTTTTCTGAAAACTTCACGGCATTGCCAATCAAGTTTACCAGGATTTGGCGCACTCGCACGGGATCCGAATAGATGTAAGCAGGGAGTTCTCCCGTTTTTTCAACTTCAATGGTGATTCCCTTTTTTTGCGCAAGCAGGGAAAGGGATTTTGTCACATCCTCGACCAGGCTGTAATAGGGCATCAGGGACTTTTCAATCGGCATTTTGCCGGCTTCAAACTTGGATAAATCCAAAATGTCGTCAATGATGCGCAGTAAAAGAGTACTGTTGTTTTGAATGCGGGCCAGAAGGATTTCCTGTTCGGCATTCAGTTTCTCTGCTCCCAATAAATCTGCAAAACCCAGAATCGCATTCATCGGTGTGCGAATTTCGTGGCTCATATTAGCCAGGAAATTCATTTTGGCCTTGGTGGCATCCTCGGCTTGTTCTTTGGCTCTTTTTTCCCGAATCAGAGCTTGCTCCAGATCAGCAGTGCGTTGTTGCACGCGAGTCTCAAGCTCCGCCTGTGTTTCCAAAAGTCTTTTCTCAATTTCTTTACGATCTGTGATGTCCTGAGTGGTGCCGACAATTTTCAGGACGTTACCTTGCTCATTCAGTACAACCTGGCCACGAGTTTGCACAAATTTAGAGACGCCATTTGGAAGTCTGATTGCATGATCGAAATTGAAAGATGTTTTGCTTTCAACA